>CAKSEO010000004.1 GCA_934446565.1 uncultured Oscillospiraceae bacterium
TTTATCACCCTTTTTTATTATACCATATTTACGTAAAAAAGCCCAGCTTTCGCTGGACTTTTTCGACAAGCTGAGCTGTGGCAGGATTCCTGCCACAGCTTTTGTGCTTATTACTCGTATTCTACAACGTTTACCCAGGAGAGAAGGAAGTCACGCTCTTCCTTCTTGCCCTTGACGGACTGGGAAGCCGCAACGATCGGCAGCCACTTCTGAATGTACTGCTTTGCGGTATCGCTCTTTTTGCAGAACATGTCGAGGTACTTATCTGCAGTCTCTTTGTCATTGTTCAGGCAGAACAGCAGGTAGGTGCGTGCTACGTCAGCTGAAGCGTTACCCTGTGTTGCATGCGACCAGTCGATGATGTATGCAGTTCCATCGTCCTTTACGATAATATTGGAGGGGTTAAAGTCGCCGTGGCACACCTTTTTGTGCTCGTGCATTCCCTCAAGACGGGTGTGGAGCTCATAACGTGTTGTAGCGTCAAGAGTGGTTTCGCTGATTTTGCGGTTCATCTTGTCCTTGAGCTTGTTGAGCAGAGGGCACTTGGCTGCATGTACCTGCATTTGCAGGTCAACGAACATCTCAAGATACTCGTCCTTCTTCGCGGGATTCTCCTGCATAAGCTGTGCAAGGGTCTTTCCCTCGATGAACTCTGATACGATAGCCCACTTGCCGTCGATCGTTTTGACTTCTAGAACCTTAGGAACATTGATTCCGATATTCTCTACGCGGGACTGGTTAAGTGCTTCATTCAGTACATCAGGCTTAGCATAGCTCTCGTCAAATACCTTGACCAGTGTGTTGCCTTCGCGGTAGATAGTCTTGCCAGGTCTGACAGCTAAAATGTTTTCGGACATAAGTTTATCCTCCTGTTTAAGTAGTGGCATTATCGCCTATATCAAGGAGCAAAGCTCCATGAACACAAAAGCACAAAGCCGGGCACGGGCTAAAAGTCCATGCCCGGCTGCGTTAAATCAGTACGGGTGTACTTGAGAAGATGGGATTAAACCTTCTCGTGAGTACCATAGTATGCGTTGAGGTACATCTGCTTGATTTCCTTGAAGAGCGGGAATCTCGGGTTAGCGCCGGTGCACTGGTCATCGAATGCCTGCTCAACCATTGCGTCAAGTCTGTTGAGGAAGTCCTTCTCATCAACGCCATAGTCCTTGATGGTCTTCTTAACGCCGATTCTATCCTTGAGGTCATCGATCTTCTTGATAAGACCCTCAACCTTAGCCTCGTCATTCTTGCCGGTTACACCGAGGAACTCAGCAACTTCAGCATAACGACGCATGGTGTGCGGGTGAGTATACTGGGAGAAGGTACCCATCTTTGCAGGAGCCTCTGCGCTGTTGAAACGGATAACTTCATCAATCAGCAGAGCGTTTGCAATACCGTGGGGCAGGTGGTGGAACGCACCGAGCTTGTGAGCCATGGAGTGGCAAACACCCAGGAATGCGTTTGCGAAAGCCATACCAGCCATGGTAGCTGCGTTAGCCATGTTCTCACGGGCAACCGGATCATAAACGCCGGAGATAGCGGAATCATAAGCAGCAGGCAGGTTCTCGAAAATGAGCTGGAGGGACTTGAGTGCAAGACCGTCGGTGTACGGAGTAGCCATAACAGATGCATAAGCCTCGAGGCAGTGTGTAACTGCGTCGATACCGGAAGCAGAGGTCAGACCTCTCGGACCGGTTCTCATCATATCAGCATCAACGATAGCCATCTTAGGCATCAGCTGATAGTCAGCCAGCGGGTACTTAACGCCTGTATCCTGATCGGTGATAACTGCGAACGGAGTAACCTCGGAACCAGTACCAGCAGAAGTAGGAACAGCGATGAAGTAAGCCTTCTCGCCCATGTTCGGGAAGGTGTAAACTCTCTTACGGATATCGATGAAGCGCATTGCCATATCCATAAAGTCAGCCTCGGGGTGCTCATACAGAACCCACATGATCTTACCAGCGTCCATTGCAGAACCACCGCCGACAGCGATGATGCAGTCAGGCTCGAACTTTCTCATAGCCTCTGCGCCCTTCTGTGCGGAAGCCAGGGAAGGATCAGGCTCAACGTCGGAGAATGTGGTGTGGATAATGCCCATCTCATCAAGTCTGTCAGTGATAGCCTTGGTGAAGCCACTCTTGTACAGGAAGGAGTCAGTTACGATGAACACTCTCTTCTTGCCCATAACGTCCTTGAGCTCCTTAAGAGCAACAGGAAGGCAGCCCTTCTTGATATAAACCTTCTCAGGTGCACGGAACCACAGCATATTCTCTCTCCTCTCGGCAACGGTCTTAACATTCAGCAGGTGCTTAACACCGATATTCTCGGAAACGGAGTTGCCGCCCCAAGAACCGCAGCCCAGTGTGAGGGAAGGAGCAAACTTGAAGTTGTAGAGGTCGCCGATACCACCGAGGGAAGAAGGAGTATTAACGATAAGACGGCAAGCCTTCATTCTCTCTGCCCACTTGTCGAGCTTCTCTCTCTCGGTGTTGTTGTTGATCCAGAGAACGGAAGTATGACCAAGACCGCCGTTGTTTCTAAGCAGTGTATCAGCCATATCCAGAGCCTGGTCAAAGTTTTCGGACTTGTACATACCGAGGATAGTTGTGAGCTTCTCATGACCGAATGCCTCATCGGGCTCGAGGGAAGTTGCCTCACCGATGATGACCTTAACGGACTCAGGGATCTCGAAGCCAGCCATCTTAGCGATCTGATAAGGACGCTGACCAACGATCTTAGCGTTAAGAGCGCCGTTGATGAGCATAACCTTTCTGATCATGTCAGCCTGCTTCTTGTCGAGGAACATGCAGCCTCTCTTCTCGAATTCCTTCTTGACATCGTTGTAGATGGTCTTGTCAACGATAAGGGTCTGCTCGGTTGCGCAGATCATACCGTTATCGAAGGTCTTGGAGTGAATGATGGAGTTAACTGCGTTAACGATATCTGCAGTAGAATCAATGATAGCGGAAGCGTTACCTGCGCCTACGCCGATAGCCGGTGTACCGGAGGAGTAAGCTGCCTTAACCATTCCAGGACCGCCGGTCGCGAGAATGATGTCAACTTCCTTCATCAGGAGGTTGGTCAGGTCGAGGGAGGGAACATCTACCCAGGAAATGATGCCGTCAGGAGCGCCAGCCTTAACAGCTGCCTCGTAAACGATCTTTGCAGCCTCAACGGTGCACTTCTTTGCACGGGGGTGAGGGCTGATGATGATACCATTTCTGGTCTTGAGAGAGATGAGGGTCTTGAATATTGCAGTGGAGGTAGGGTTAGTTGTAGGGATAACTGCACCAACTACGCCGATAGGCTCTGCGATCTTTTCGATACCGTAAGCCTCATCGCGCTCGATAACGCCGCAGGTCTTTGTGTGCTTGTATGCATTGTAGATATGCTCAGCAGCATAGTTGTTCTTGATAACCTTATCCTCTACAATACCGTAGCCTGTTTCCTCAACAGCCATCTTTGCAAGCGGGATTCTCTGCTTGTTGGCTGCGGAAGCGGCTGCGAAGAATATTGCGTCTACCTGCTCCTGTGTGTAGGTAGAGAAAATCTGCTGTGCTTCCTTGACTTTCTTAAGAGCAGCTTCAAAGCTCTCTACGCTGTCAACCATTTCATGAAATGCCATTGTCATCTTCTCCTTAAATTTTGTATACATGCTCCGGACATTCAGAACCTGCGGTATGCTCCGGCGGCGGTGACGGTTTATTGACCCGCGGCGCTGTCGGCTTTCCCGGCACTCTCCGAGCGCCATTGCTCTGACCGGCTGATTGCCGACCTTTATTGACGTTTTGACACGTGCGGGGCATAGTTATTCTGATGCCCCTTTCGCACCTGTTAATATTTTAACACATTATTTATAGACTGTAAAATGTAATATTGATATAGCAATATCAGCAAAAAGCATAGCGACCTATATAGCAAAATATTTGTCCCTGGAACGGTTGACTGCGGCGACAAATTCCTTGTCAAAGTCAGACAGATGATAGTCCTTGCGGTAGATAAGGACATCCTTATATGGCTTATCGCTGCCATTCACCCTCAGCTGGACAAGTCCGTAATCCTCAAGAAGTTCCTGCGGAACAGGGGACACCCACATAAAAGTATTCGGAACAGTACCAAGTATCGCGAACTGGGTACCGCGTTCATAGACATATATCCGTCTGTCAACGAATTCTGTCAGTTCGGCTTTCCGTACGTCTATCATGGGCACTGACGGCACATAGTGATCTGCGTGACAGACCTCTATATACTCCTCCAGGTCGTCCAGACCGACTGAATCCTTGGCGGTCAGCGGGTCGTTCTTGGATATGAGCATGACGTAGGTGAATTCCGCTACGGTTTCGCTTGCAAGCTTCTTATCCTTGAACAGGTCGCTGAAGTACTTTTCATACGACGCCTGATACCGCACTATACCCAGATTGAAATCCTCTCTGACAACGCTGTTTATCGTGTTCATCGAGTTTGTTTCGCAGTAATAGAATTCCGCGGGAGAGCCTGCCTTGATGCACCGCGAAAAATCCGCCATAGCATAGCTAAGATAGCTTGCGCGGGGGACGCTCACCGAAAAGCTCTGTTTTTTCTGCCTGCCATTATGGTAGATCTGCTCGACCTCGTCGACCTTCTGGACGATCTGGCGGGCGTATTGCAGGAATTCCTCACCGTCCGGCGTGATGGAGATACCCTTAGTAGTACGACGGAAAATGGTTATCCCGAGGGATTCCTCAAGTTCCTTTATAGCGCGGCTGAGGTTCGGCTGACCCATGTAGAGGTTTTCCGCCGCTTTGCTTATAGAGCGCGTTTTTGCCACTTCCACGGCATATTTAAGATGAAGAATGTTCAACTCAATTCCTGCCTTTCGTCGTATTCTTTAATAGATAGCGTCAATAGAACTTTGTTAATTATTCGTCAAATAAATAATACGCTTTTGACAAAAAATAAACAACCCGTAAAATCAGGGTTAAAGCATTCGCTTCTTCAGTCTTTATTTTTGAAGAAGCGAATGTGACCAATTGGATTAATCTCTTTCCAGTGCGGAAATTCCGCTGCGTACCATCTTAACGATGCCGAACGGTTTCAGCAGACTGATAAAGCTGTCGATCTTCTCGGGCTTTCCGGTGAGTTCAAGCATGATGCTGTCCTCTCCGATGTCCACGGATTTAGCGCGGAACAGGTTAGCGACCTCAACGATACCGCGTCTGTCGTCAACAGAGCGGCCTGCGCGGACGATGACATGCTCACGGCACACTGCGTCGGTGAGTATCTTGACTTCCTTGACGTCGTGGAGCTTCATGAGCTGATTCTTTATCTGTTCAAGGACCCGAAGGTCAGCAGCGACAACGATAGTGAGTCGGGAGATCTCCGGCACCTCTGTCTCCGCCGCGTTTAGGCTCTTTATATTGAAGCAGCGTCTGCTGAAAAGGCTTGAAACTCTCAGAAGCACGCCCTCATTATTCGCAACTTTTACTGATAATACATATTCCTGCATAGATCACGCCTCCAGATCAATTGATGTAATGGGATTTACGACCGGCTTTCCAGCGGGGATCATCGGAAGAACGTTGATATCTCTGTCGATGCGTACCTCTATCATAACCGGAGCGGATTTCGATATACTAAGCGCCTCCGTCAGGACAGGGGTTATCTCCTCGGTTTTCTCGATAACGAACGTCTTTATGCCGAATGCTTCGCCAAGCTTGACGTAATCAATGTGACGCGCGTCAAGTGTCGTTTCAGAGAAATGCTTGCTGTAGAACAGGCGCTGCCACTGGCGTACCATTCCGAGCACGTTATTGTTCATAACGATCTCGATTATGTTGATGCCGTGAGCCGCAGCGGAAATAAGCTCGTTCAGGTTCATTGCAAAGGAACCGTCGCCCGCCATGTTGACAACAGTCTTGTCAGGATTGCCGGTCTTTGCGCCAAGGGAAGCTCCCAGACCGAATCCCATTGTACCAAGTCCGCCAGAGGATATGAAGCTGCGGGGATTTCTGCACTTGTAATACTGCGCAGCCCACATCTGCGTCTGACCGACCTCGGTAGTGATTATCGCTTCGCCTGCGGTGAGTCTGTCGAGCTCCTCGATGACCGCTTCAGGGGTGACGGGGAGTTCCTTCGTACCCTCCTGCACAGGTTCGCCGAAATCGCCATCAAGTATCTCTGCACACCAATCCGGATGTGACTGCTGCGCGATTTTGGCATTGATAGCAGAAAGCACAGCCCTGACATCGCCCGCAACTGTGACGTCAACATCGACATTCTTATTGAACTCTGCCGGGTCGATATCTATATGTATCATCTTAGCCTGCTTGCCGAAAACGGAGGTGTCGCCGGTCACGCGGTCGGAGAAGCGGGTACCGATGCCTATGAAAAGGTCGCAGTTGTTAAGCGCATATGCAGCCTTTACTGTGCCGTGCATTCCGAGCATGCCTATGTAACGGCGTGCGGTTTCGTCGAACGCGCCCTGACCCATAAGTGAGCAGGAGACCGGAGCGTCAGTAAGTTCGGCAAGCTTTTTAAGCTCGGCGGAAGCTTCGGAAGCGATAACGCCGCCGCCTGCGTAAATGTAGGGCTTCTTTGCGTTTGCGATGAGCTCTACCGCCGCGCTGATCTCTGCTTCATTGAGCGGAGCAGCCTCGACAGGCTTCTGCGCGGGCAGGGAAGAGTACTCTGCGAAAGCCTGGGTGATGTCCTTAGGAACATCTACCAGAACAGGACCCTTACGTCCGCTGATGGCAATCTGGAAAGCGAGCCTGATGGTATCGGCAAGCTCGTCCACGGACTTGACGATGAAATTATGCTTCGTAATAGGCATAGTAATGCCGGAAATATCCACTTCCTGGAACGAATCAAGACCCAGCAGACCGCAGGAAACATTACCTGTGATAGCGACCAGCGGGATAGAATCCATATACGCAGTAGCGATTCCGGTAACAAGGTTAGTTGCACCGGGACCGGAAGTTGCGAGCACCACGCCGGTTTTTCCGGTGGAACGCGCATAGCCGTCCGCCGCATGGCAGGCACCCTGCTCATGGCAGGTTATAACGTGCTTGATTTTGTCGCTGTACTTGTACAGACTGTCATAGATATTGAGAACAGCGCCTCCCGGATAGCCGAATATAGTATCCGCGCCCTGTTCGAGCAAACACTCAACGATTATATCTGAGCCGCTCAGTTTCATTCAGATCACCTTTCTCTTTATATATTTCACTGCCGCTTTTAGCTAAAACAGTACATATATTTATTTTACCACATACCGAGTATATTGTCAACGACATATCAGCTATTTTTTCGGCACATGCCTTGTTTTTTTTCAAAAAAGGACAGAAACACGAAGTCTCTGTCCTTATATTTATTCATTTGCAAGCGCATATGCGATAATGGCGGAAAGGTTATCCTCGCTGACAAAATCGCAGCCGTTTTTCAGTATGTTTATCATTCCCTGCATTCCCGGCTTGTTCTGCTTTTCGAGATCAGTGCAGATAGTTTGCAGCAGCTTTTTCTGGAGCCACTTCAGCTTATTGTAATCAAGCGCTCCTCTAAGATAGAACAGCGGGATATCTGTCGGATTGTTCTCGCTCAGTATCTTGTCGTATATCTCTCCAGGCGGATTCATTCCTACCGCGCCGATACAGACAAGATTCCAGCGCTTCTGCGCCTTTTTAAGCCCCTGTACCTTGTTCGCGAAAATCCAGCCGATGAATATCGCCTCCTCGTCCTTAGCAACCGCCTTTAGCGCCTCCTTAAAGGAATAAGCCGGCACGCCAAGCTTGGAAGCGAGCATTTCTGCGTATCTTCTGGAGCTTCCCGCATTGCTTTCGTAAATAACTGCTTTCATTGTATAACCTCGGTTCTTGCCTTTTACTGTCCGCGGAGCCGCAGCTCCTTTTTCCGGTGCTTGCTGCTGTACATCAGCTCGTCAGTCAGACGTATCATGGATTCCAGGTCGCCCGCGCTGGTCAGGTCAAAGGACTTGACTCCGACGCTGGCGGAGATCGTGTATTCCTTCCCGGAGCTTTCGTTGACTTCTTCAAGGTGGCTGTCTATCGACCGGAGTATATTTTCCGGGTCAGCATACTCCGGAATGACTGCCACCATCTCGTCGCCACCCCAGCGAATGCAGAGCGCATTCTCCGGACAGCAGGACCGTATAGCCCCCGCGACCGCGCAGATGGCGAAATCGCCGTCGTCGTGCCCGAACGTGTCGTTTATGCTTTTCAGACCGTCAAGGTCTGCGAGCACAACGGTCATTGTTCCGCTGCACTTTTTCAGCAGTTCCGGGTAGAGATTCTTGAGAGCCACGCGATTCAGCAGGTGAGTGAGCCCGTCGCAGCGGTACATTTCTTCTATCTTGTCGGTAAGGTATTCCTGATACTGCTTCGAGCGGAAAGCCCCGAACGCTGTGTTCAGCGTGCTGATTATCTGCGACGCCTTGTAGTAGTTCTGGATATCGTAGTCGTGGTAGTTGAAACACAGGAATCCCATGGGAACCCCCATGTAGCTAAGCGCGTAGAATATCAGCGGTTCATCATGCTCGGTCAGCATGTCTTTCAGATTGGGGTGGAGGTCCATGGTGCGCATATCGTCAATGCGTCCATGCATTGGGTAATTCGTGTTATAAATGATCTTCACCATATCGCCGTAATTCGCGCCGGAGCCCCTTTCGAGCGGGTTGAACCTGCGTTCGGTACATTCCGGATTGAGCGCGATAACCAGGTCGTAAAATTCGTACCTGTCCAGGACATCCGCAACGCCGGGGATATCCTTGCATCGCAGGACACGGCTTATCATGCGGAACATGTGTTCTTCCTCCGACTGGAAACGGTTGAACGAGTTGTTGATATAGGTCAGCTCCTCGGAGGGATTGACCCTTACCGCGGCAGCGCAGCCGCAGCTCGCAGAGGTCTGTAACTCGGGAACCACCAGAACTTCCTCCGGAACGCTCTCACCGGAAAGGCGTTTCATGATGACGTCCGCAACGGTGCTTGCAAGATGTTCGCTGCTGCAAAGGCAGGTGGTGATCTGCGGAGTGCAGTACTGCACGTCCTTTATGCCGTCGAACCCGGTGACAATGATATCCTCCGGCACCCTGATACCGTGGCGTTTCAGGACAGAAACAGCAGTGATAGCCATGATGTCGTTAGCGCAGAATATTGCCTGGGGAAGCCTGCGCCTGCGAACGAACAGCTGCTCCACGGCGTTTTCAGTCGGGACGCTCCAGAATTCACCGTAGCTGATATCCTCGTCGCCGAAACCTATCCCGTATTCGTCCGCGAGCTTCCTTACGACGTCGATACGATCCTCGGAAAACTGGTTGTCCTTGATACCGGCGATTATGTGGATATTTCTGACATTGTGCTTCTCAATAACATGCCTTACGACCTGCGCGAATCCGGCGCTGTAATCGAAAGATACCCTGATACAGCCAGTATAGTGCGCACCGATAACAATTACAGGGATCCCGTGGGAATGGGCAGCCGAAATGAGCTGCCTGACAGTATCCTTATCCTTGATGAACTCGTCGTGGATCACAACTGCGTCGGTAACTTCGTAATTGATGAGGTCAAAGACGGCTTTTTCGCCCTGTTCATCTATATTTTTCCAGTAAAGTTCAGAAGTCGTCGAGTAAACGAACAGCCTGCCGTTTTGTGCGGAAAGCGATTTAGCGAATGTAGTTATGAATTTATGGTTGGAAGCGTCCTGTATCCTTGGGATACAGAGAGCAACGATGGTTTTTCCGTAAAGCACAGCGATTTCTCCTTTGCACATCAAAAAATGAACTTAGAAATCATTATTACATTCATTATAGCATAATATTTTGAATATTTCAATAGCACCCAAAGAAAATTTTTCAGAAAAATAAGCCTATATAAAAATAAGCCTATATTTTAAATAGTATAGAATTATTCTCTCAATTGTAAATTCAGGCTGAAAAATTGTACAAATCTATTCTGATTAATGATTTTGCCGAAAAAACGATAATTAATCAATGAATCTTGTACGTTTTTGCCACTTTACAAATCTTATTTTTCTGGTATACTAACAGTAAACGTTTTCAACCGCCTGCTAAATACAGAACAAACGCAGGCTCACAAAGGAAGGGGAGATAGTATGTTTCTTTTCAGATGGCTGTGGAAGAACATGAAGGGCTGCCGTGCGATTTATATACTGGCGCTGTGCATAACGGTAATATGCCAGTCGATGTACATAATCACGCCCTATTTTACGCAGCAGATAACCGATACGTTCATAATCAATGACAACGCTCTGCTGAATCTTCAGGAGCACACAGACGTGCTCATCGGAATGCTGCTCGCAATGGTAGGCTTCACTCTGCTGCGCTGCGGACTGCAATACAGCAGCAATATGATGTATGAGCATACCTCGCAGACGCTGATATACCGCGTGAGAAAAGTGCTGTTCGACAAGATCGAGAATCAGGATGCCGCATTTTATAATGTATACCGCACCGGCGACATTATGACCCGCGTCACTGCCGACCTCGACATGGTACGACACTCTATCGCGTGGATAATCAAGACCATCGTCGAATGTATAGTATTGTTCTCAGCGTCACTTATATTCTTCTTCACGATGGACTGGCTGATGGCACTGTGCATGATAGCCCTGACGCCTGTGATACTGTTCATCACCTGGCTTTTTAAGCGCAAGGTAGGCCCGCTTTACGTTGACCTGCGCGAAAAGCTCTCCCGGATGAACACCGCAGCCGAGGAAAACATCTCCGGAAACCGCGTTGTAAAGGCGTTCGCCCGTGAGGACTTCGAAATAAAGCGGTTCGACGAATACAGCCAGGACTACAACCAGGCTAACAAAAAGGCTGCGTTCATGTGGCTGAAATTCTTCCCGTTCCTGGAAACAACGGCGCAGTCTCTGTCAGTTGTAATGCTCATTGCGGGAGGTCTGTTCGTTGTTTTCGGCAGAATAACGCTGGGTCAGTACGCGGCGTTCTCAGGACTTATCTGGACGCTCTCCAACCCGATGAGGACGCTCGGCAACATCGTTAACGACCTCCAGCGTTTCACCGCGTCCGCTAACAAGATAATCGAGATATACTACGGCAGTCCCCGCATAGTCGATCGTAACGACGCTGTGGACAAGCCCGGCCGTTTCGACGGGAAGATCGAGTTCGACCGTGTAAGCTTCTCCTACGGCAATACCAAGGTGCTCAACGATATCTCCTTTACTGTGGAACCCGGTCAGACCGTAGTTGTGATGGGCGAAACCGGCTCCGGCAAAACTACTCTAGCAGAGCTGATACCGCGCATTTACGACGTGGACAGCGGCGAGGTAAAAGTTGACGGCGTCAATGTCAGCCACCTCAAGCTAAAACAGCTCCGTCACAACATCGGTTTTGCAACGCAGGACGTGCTTCTTTACTCCGACACCATTGACGGCAACATCAGCTTCGGCGATTCCGACATGTCGGAGGAGGACGTTGTGAAATACGCAAAGGCTGCGGACGCCGACGGATTCGTCCGCAGGCTCTCCGACGGCTACGAAACGATAGTCGGCGAGCGCGGCGTGGGACTTTCCGGCGGACAGAAGCAGCGTATCTCTCTTGCGAGAGCGCTCGCCGTAAAGCCGTCCATACTGATTCTGGACGACACCACATCGGCAGTAGACCTCGAAACTGAAAAGCACATCCAGAACGCGCTAGCGAACCTTGATTTCCCGTGCACCAAGCTGATAATCGCGCAGCGAATCTCCACCGCGAAATACGCCGACAAGATAATCGTGCTGAAAAACGGAAAGATATCCGAGCAGGGAACTCATGACGAGCTCATAAAGCAAAACGGTTACTACCGCGAAGTATACGATCTTCAGAAGTAAGGAGGGATAAAAGTGGCTAGAAACAAATTCGACGTAGACGAAGTCCTCGAGACCCCGTTCGACATACGACACCTGAAACGCTCGCTGGTTTACGCGGCAAAATATAAGAAACGCATTGCGATATCGCTGCTGCTGAGCGCGCTCGGCTCGATGATAGGTCTGCTTTCACCGCTTATCGTGCAGAATGCGATAGATAATTACATGATACCGGTCGATCAGGCGGCCGCCGTTTCTCCGGACGACCGCGTAAAATACATCATACTGAGCGGCGCGGCGGTATTTGTCTGCATTGTTGTCAGCGTTATCTTCGCGAAGATACGTTCGGTGATGATGACAAAGGTTGGTCAGGACATCGTTTACGATATCCGCAAAGACCTTTTCGAGCATATGCAGCGGCTTAGCTTCGAGTATTACGACAGCCGTCCGCACGGCAAGATACTCACGCGTATCATCAACTACATCAACGCGATATCCGACCTGATGACCAACGGACTTATCAATTTTATCCTTGAGATAATCAACCTTGTGTTCATCACGATATTCATGTTCTTCGTGAACTGGCAGCTTGCCCTTGTCACAATGGCAGGGCTTCCGATATACGCCCTGGTAATGCTCATCATCAAGAACGGGCAGCGTAAGGCATGGCAGCAGGTTTCCAACAAGAGCTCCAACCTCAACGCGTACCTCCACGAGAGCATTGTCGGCGTAAAGATATCCCAGATGTTCACCCGCGAGGAGGAAAATGCGGAGATAAACGACAAGCTTGCAAAGAAGTACAAAAAATCCTGGATGAAGGCGGTGTCCTACTCCAACCTGGTATGGCCGAGCACCGATGTGGTTTCCATCATCGTCAGGGCGTTCATTTTCGCAGTCGGTCTTATAGCCATGCAAGGAATTGTATCATTTGGTACGATCATCGCGATGACTGACTATTCCGCAAGATTCTGGCAGCCGCTGATGAACCTGTCCAACCTGATGAACACATTCATCAACGCAGTAGCAAACCTCGAGCGTATATTCGAGATGATGGACGAGCCGGTGACTGTTGACGACGCCCCCGACGCGGTGGAAATGCCGGAGATACACGGCGACGTACATTTCAGCGACGTAACATTCGCATACGAGCCGGGCATCAATATTCTGGAGCACCTGTCGTTTGACGTAAAGGCGGGCGAGAGCGTGGCTCTGGTCGGACCTACCGGAGCCGGTAAAACCACGATAGTCAACCTGATATCCAGATTCTACAACCTGAGCGGCGGGGAAGTACGGATAGACGAGAACGACATCTCAAAGGTAACGCTACACTCGCTGCGTTCACAGATGGGCATAATGCTCCAGGACAGTTTTATCTTCAGCGGAACTATCCGCGATAATATCGCCTATGGCAAGCTTGACGCAACCAACGATGAGATACGGAATGCGTGCAATATAGTCGGAATAGACAGCTACATCGAATCGCTCCCGGACGGCTACAATACAGTAGTCAACGAGCGTGGCTCTGGACTTTCTCAGGGTCAGAAACAGCTTATCGCGTTTGCGAGAACGATAGTTTCCAACCCCAAAATCCTGGTGCTCGACGAGGCTACGTCCTCCATCGACGCGATGACCGAGCGTTACCTCCAGAATGGACTTGACCACCTGATGAAAGGCAGAACTTCGTTTATCATCGCGCACCGACTTTCCACCGTTCGCAGCTGCGACCGCATAATGTATGTTTCCAACAAGGGAATAACCGAAGCGGGCACCCACGATGAACTGATGGCAAAGAAAGGCGACTACTACAAGCTTTACACGGCGCAGTCCGTCTGAGTTTAAAAGCACTCCGAATACGGGGTGCTTTTTCTCTGTAAAAAAATCAGAAAATGTATTGCTTTTTTTTGAGAAACGTGTTATAATATTTGCGGATGGGTTATTATCCAACTATAATTCAAAGGAGATCAAAAGAATGTTAGTTTCTGCAAAAGAAATGCTGAACAAGGCTCGCGACGGTAAGTACGCTGTTGGTCAGTTCAACATCAACAACCTTGAATGGACAAAGGCTATCCTTCTCACCGCAGAGGAGTGCAAGTCTCCTGTTATCCTTGGTGTATCCGAGGGCGCAGGCAAGTATATGTGCGGTTATTCCACCATCGTTGGCATGGTTAAGGGCATGATCGAGAACCTCCACATCACTGTTCCGGTTGCTCTTCACCTCGACCACGGTACTTTTGAGGGCGCTAAGGCTTGCATCAACGCAGGCTTCTCCTCCATCATGTTCGACGGCTCTCACTATCCGATCGAAGAGAACATCGCAAAGACTACTGCACTTGTAAACACTTGCGATATTCTCGGTATCTCCCTCGAGGCTGAGGTAGGTTCCATCGGCGGCGAAGAGGACGGCGTTATCGGCATGGGCGAGTGCGCTGATCCTAAGGAGTGCAAGCAGGTCGCTGATCTGGGCGTAACAATGCTGGCTGCTGGTATCGGTAACATCCACGGCAAGTATCCTGCAAACTGGCCTGGTCTGTCTTTCGACACTCTTGCTAAGATCAAGGCTGAAGTTGGCGACATGCCGCTCGTACTGCACGGTGGTACAGGTATTCCTGACGACATGATCAAGAAGGCAATCTCCCTCGGCGTTGCTAAGATCAACGTTAACACCGAGTGCCAGCTGGTATTCCAGGAAGCAACCAGAAAGTACATCGAAGAGGGCAAGGATCTCCAGGGCAAGGGCTTCGATCCCAGAAAGCTCCTCGCTCCCGGTACCGAGGCTATCAAGGCTAAGGTCAAGGAGAAGATGGAACTGTTCGGTTCTGTTGGCAAGGCTTGATTCAAAATTTTTGCTGATTGATTTTTTATCACAAGCATCAAAAACCGCTTTCACAAATGTGGGAGCGGTTTTTTGTATGATGGTGTATAATAAAACTTGACCCCCCACGCTCAAAATAATATACTAGAATCAGGAGGATGAAGGACATTTCAGAAGCAAAGAAATACGACATTAGTTACAAGGAGCAGTCAGTAAAGCTGGCGCTGGAAATAGGGGTAAAGCGAGCCAGCGAGGAACTTAAGGTACCGTACGGAACGCTCGTCGATAGGCGGAATGCCTCCGGCAGAGAAGCGCCGCAGATATTACTTGGATAAGACGGGCAAATCAGCGGATTGAGTGAAATGTGTAAAGCTATATTGACAATATCAAAATATGATATAATTTTATTAAGGAAATTTTGAATTTGATGTAGTATTTGCTGCTAAAAACGTAGTATATAGTTGAAGCCGGAAGGGAGGCGATAAGATGATAGAAGATGAAAAAATCGTTGAATTGTTTTTCAAACGGTCAGAGCTAGCTATACGGGAGCTTAACAACAAGTACGGCAAGGTCTGCCACAAGCTGTCATACAACATTGTGAATAACAGGCAGGACGCTGAAGAATGTGTAAACGACGCTTATCTGGGAGCGTGGAACGCGATTCCGCCGGAAAATCCTGATCCGCTGCTGACCTATCTTTGCAAGATCGTTCGGAATATTTCTCTGAAAATGTATTACAGGAAACAAGCCGTCAAGCGAAGCAGCACTTACACGATTGCTATGGAGGAAATCGAAGCCTGCATAGCAGCACCGAGCATGGTAGAAACCGAATTTGATGCAAGAGAGCTGGCACGGGTCATCGAAGGTTTTCTGGATACACTGACCGCTGAAAATCGCGTTATCTTCATGCGGCGGTATTGGTTTTCTGACAGCTGTAAGGATATAGCCGGGCTTGTAGGGCTTACAGAGAAAAATATTACTGTCCGGCTGACGCGCATACGTCAGAAAATGAAAAAGTATTTGATTGAAAAGGGGGTATTTATATGAACTCGAAGAAGTTTACCGAAGCTATGAGCGAAATCGACAAGAAGTATGTTGGTGAAGCACTTTCTTACAACAGAACCCGTTTGTTGAAAAAAAGTCATAAAAGGATCGCAGTTTTAGTCGCTGTTGTCATAGCGGTATTAAGTCTTTGCGGATTCACTGCATATGAACTTGGATTATTTGACCCGTGGCTGCAAAAACCATCCGCCGAACCAATAGAAACCGTCCGGAGCGCAATCGAAGGTCAGGCTGACAAGGAATATACAATAGCCCTACACGTTGAGGACATAAAGGTCGATGAAGATGAAACGGCGCGTGTTAAAACAATGTATTCTGACAGTGAACTTGCAGAAGCACGAGGGTGGACAGATGAATATCTTGAGGAACACTTTGTTGTCGTATGGGCGAAATATTATACGGAGTACGACCATACAAAGACATTTATAGATGACGGTTATACTGAACAGTATTTTTACCTGACCCAAGATACAAAATCCGGGGAGTGGACAATTATTGATAATACATCTCCAAACGCTAGTTCAAAATAACACAGTAAACACCATTCACAAGGACAGTCAACTTTATGGCTGTCCTTTTTTTGTGCCTATGGGCAAGAAAAAGAAGCAGCCATGGCAAAGAAGCAAATAATCCCACACTGCCCAAACGCTAAAAAAGTGCTATTTATAGCACAAAATCTGAACAGGAGGTATTGATCATGGCAGACGAAGTCGGCTCCGCTGCATTGCAGTCGGGGCAAAAAATTATCGAAGTGGGAGCGGAGTGGATATTTATTCCATTGTATCCGCCGATTTGCCCGTCTTATCCAAGTAATATCTGCGGCGCTTCTCTGCCGGAGGCATTCCGCCAGGCTCATTGCGTTTTCGGGGGTTCGCTCCTCAATGTCCAGTTCGCCGTTCTTTGCCGCCTGCACCCATCCATACAGCGTTCCGTACGGTATCTTCAGTTTGGTTCAGTCCAATGTCCATGGGATCAAGCTTTTCCGTACTTATTCGATTTTTGACAAGCTGAAGCCGCTGGCGGATATTCACTCTTTTTTGCTTTTGATTTCCGACAGTGGATTGCGGTTCATTGCATTTTCAAGCTGTTCATTAGAAATATGGGTATATATCTGAGTTGTGTTCAGGTTTTCGTGTCCCAGTACTTCTTTAAGAACACGCACATCGACGCCATTCTGGTACATTAGTGTCGCGGCGGTATGTCTTAGCTTGTGAACAGATAATCCTCGATTGTCTAGTCCGCTTGCTTTAAGGCATTCTTCAACGATTTGCTGAACCCTTCGGTTGGATATTCTCGTATTTCGTCGGCTCAGAAAAAGAGCGTCTGTTTTTGCAGTCATATTACGATTGCCGGCTGCTACGCGTTTTTCGTTATCAGTCTCAGAAAGATCAAGATAGTCATTGTAAGCATTAACGCATGCGTCATTAAGGTAAATTATACGTTCCTTGCTTCCTTTTCCGATCACTTTTAAAGTCCATATCACATGGCCATCCTTGTCATGTGTCGAACGAATATCGTCCATATTTATTCCTACAAGTTCGCTCAAACGCATTCCGCAATTCAGGAAAAATGTAATGATACAATAGTCGCGTTTCTGGTCTGCGGTTTCGATGTTTGACAACATATCGACTGATTCCTCAAGGGTCATGTATTTGGGCAGCGCGGCTTTGGGAGTAGGCAGTTCGAGGTTAGCCAATGGACTTACACTGAATAAAGCCTTATTATTCGTAAGGTACTTGAAAAACTGCCTAAGAGCAACGCCTTTACGGTATCTAGCTTTAGGGTGATTATCTTTCTCATTTTTCGTGAATATCAGAAAATCCTGAGCCATCATAAGGTCAACTGACTTGATGTCTGATTCCGTAATGTCTGAAATACTTATTTTGTTGAATTCACTTGGGTCGTCAGAAGCTCTGCCGTTTTTTATTTTATAAAAACGAAAAAAAGATTTCAGGTCGGTATAATAATTTAATACCGTCAGCTCAGAACGATTTTTCACGATCTGCAAATAAACAAGATAATCTTTCAGTAGCTTTGGTGCGTCATCATATGTATTTTTCATTCTTTTGCCCTCTCTCAATTGCGTAAAATTTCTCTTTTACGCAATTGCGCGTATTTTTATGTAACTCTTTTTTGTTACATTATACCACAGTTCCCCCGGGATTTCAAGTCAATCCCGTTTACCTCCGTGAGTGTTACGCCTGATGTACTGCTGAACGAACTCCAGATTCTCACCATGACGAATCTCCCGAACGAGTCGCCGGAACATATTCGGCAGCCACTTAACAACCAGGTCGCAGCACTCAATATAATGCGCGCAGACTTCGCAGCCGTCGAACTTCGGACAGCTTGCGCAAGGCGGACGAGGATAAACCGGACTAGTTGCCGGACATTCCTGATAATATTTGCACTCCCAATAATCACACGTCAACGCGATACCCCCTATATTTCAAGCTATCAGGACGAGCCCACCAGCGCCGAACACGCTCATACATGCTATGACTATACACGAGCTTGCCAGCCTTAGCCGCCTGGGTGAATGAACCATGTGAGGAATTATCCTTATAGACCACATACAGGAACGCTAATACAAATTCCTGCTCGTCCTCGACCTGGAATTTATACGGGAAGTCCGCGCCCTGGGAGCCGACCAATACGACCCCATCACGGGAACGGTGCTCATACATGCTATGGAGCAGTTCTCCTGACCAGGTGGGGCGAAATATCGGAGCACTGCGGCGAGGTAACGCCGGAGTTCGTCCAAGCTCATACACAAACATTCTATTCTTGTTCACTCTGATTCCTCCATCTCTGTAGCAAGCTTAACACATTCATCAAGCGCAGATTCAAGATTATTCGGACAGCCGTTGCAGGGCGGGTATTTCCTATCCGGATACTTCCTCTTGCACTCCGCGAACATCGGGCATTTAGGTTCGTCAGCCAGATACATAAAGCTGCTTTCATACTTGAACTGAAGATTGTCGTTGAACGCAAGAGGCTGGAACACCTGGGCATTAACCTCGCTGAAATCCGTATCCGTAAGAATCACATGCGGCTCGCGCTGTATGTTCTTCGAACTCCAGAAGTATTTCCCGAATATCTTGTCACTGCCTTTGGTTATGTATTTTGTAACATAATTCGCGACCCTGATTTTCTGGTCGTCCAGAGGAATAGCCGTTGTAAAGCCGTAGCGCCACTCGGGGCAATTGTAAATCACCTTACCGGACTTTGTGCGCTTACCGCTGTCCACAAAATTGAACACATCGTTTATGAGCGCATGCGCGTGTATACGTCCGCTTTTGTGATATTCAGGGATAAGGACGTATTGCAGCCCCTTGCGCTTTACTTGGTCTTTAAGCCACTGATTAAGCTTTTTCCGGACTATATCGACATCAAAGCTATCGAATTTCTCCGGGTCAATGGTTATCGTCAAAAAATGCGTAAAGTTGTTCATGATAACTATATCACGAACCCGGTCACGATGTAACCGTATCATTTCATTTGTCCTGTCCCTGATGGACTTTTCTCTCTCGTTCCGCTCTACCCTGCACCGCGCTAAATCGTCAGTTTCTGGAATATCGGCTATTACTTTGGCTTTGACTGTGTCTTTGCTGTCCTCACGTTTTTCCGCGCCGCTGTCCTTAAATATCGCCTGTTTGCAGTATGTTATATTGGTGCTCCCATCTGGATAAACCTTGATTTTCGTGTTATGGTGTACCGCACTCTCTGACAAGGAAAATTTACTTATAGGCATTGTATTGATTTCCTTATCTATTTATTTTTTTTGTTTGCGCTGCCGCGCAATTTTCTGCCACCATTTCATGGCTAATATCAAGTATAAGGAAGCGACCGCTTTTTTCGTCGCCCTCGTCGCGCTGGCGCGCTCCGAGGAGCGCCGAAAAAAGGCGGGTCACTTCCTTGTTTTCTTTTGATTATCAACCATAATTAATGGAGCTGGGTCATTGTCAGCTGTGTACTGCTCTGACCTGGGTTTGAATCCTTTCATTGAAAGACGTTTGATTTTTGCATAGGTATCAAAACAATCTCTTAACTCATCATCATGAACGAAGAAATATGTTTTGATTCCTCTAAGCTTGATTATCTCGCCTGTGTCGGTAATTCGGGGCTTGTATACCCTACATATCGTCAAACACCCTGCAAGCGTTATAGGCTTGATTATATAGTGTGTCTGCTGTCTTATATCCTTAGCTATTCTATCAAAGCGCTGTGCAGTTCCAATTATAAGGGAAAATTGCTTGCGTTGCTGAGACACCTCAGACAACATTTCTGGTGGAAAGTATTGACTTTCCTTATTGTTGAACCAACTATGTATTTCGTCCAGAAACTTGATACACCCGAGCGAGCCGTTGTTGCTGAATATAATATCGTCAGGGCTCGTTATATCGCCGTCAGCAAACGACAGGGGCGTATTAGACAGTATCTTGACATGCGGGTACTTGTCTTTCATACAACGCAGGAGATGAGCCGCGCAGGTCGTTTTTCCCGCGCCTTGTTCGCCAACAATCATGACAATGCCGCAGTGCGGGAACGCGTCCGGGTCTTTATTGAGCATGTCCAGAACTACCCGTTTCGGGAAGTCCTTGAATAGCCGGACGAATATATTACGACGTCTTACGGTCGGGGTATACTTCCGCTGCTTGAACTTCATACCCTTGTGTCTGTAGTAAATAAGGTGTATAGCTCCGCTGATGAGGAACGGCAGAGCGATAATGCCACCGATGATAAGCAGCCACTTCAGAAGCCCCAGGATAAATTGCAGAGCCATGATAAAAAGATTGCTGAGCATGTTTTAACCTCCAATCAAAGGTATAAAGGACTTGATACGCAGAATAATAGCCAGGATGAGCCGGAAAGCCCATATCGAAAGCGTACACCAGAGCAGCGGGAACAGCGAACCAAACGGTATAAGGCAGCCAAGCCCGGTAAATATCTGAATAAGGACAGTTTTAACGCTAGACCACTGCTCAATGAATCCGGTATCGAAACTAGGGAGCAGATTCAGAAAGAACATTGCAGAATTAATGATATTGCCGTAGAGCGTTTCGAAAATCATTATAAATCACCACCTTTCCCTTTCCTCGGAGGATTAACAGAGGTATACACACTACCGCTCATATCCATAACGTTCCCTATCAGGGTAGGCAGGTATTTCATCAGATTGACAAAGTAGATAGCATAGATAAATACACAGGCGATAAGGCGAACATATGAAAGCGGCTCAGCGTACATACTGAAATCAAGAATAGTAAGCTTCATACGCTTCCCGAAGAAAGTCAAATCTATAGTCCACTTAGGATATATCAATTTATCTTCTTTGTCCGGGAACTCAAGCTCAGGACCATCGGAATCAGATTTAGAACCAGGAAGCCTATAATTAGGCTGAATCTCATCAGCATAAACAAAATTGCCCTCGACTATATCTACAAACAAGCTTTTGAATATACTTTGAAAATCGTTGACGAAAGGCAGCTTCTCGTCAAAGGTATCTTGCAGCTGGGTATTATAGTTATTAATAACCTCCTGGTCCGCAACAAAGACATTCGTTATTGCAGTCTCGACAGAGGTAGTTATATTAGTAATGAAGTCCGGAAAATCTATATTCCAGAAGTTGTTTGTAGTATCGCCTGAGCCGCCAGAACCGCCGGAATCATCGCCGGGGATAATGTAATTGTTAGTTATGTAGTTGTTGATGGTCGTTGACCTGCCGTCTGTGGGGTCAGTGATAGGATAGTTGTAGATGGTGTCGCCATTGATAGTAATAGTGTAGTCATCCGGCAGCCTGCTATAATCAAGACCAGTTTCGTTGCCGAACAGCGTAAAAGGCTCAGAGCTGCATATAAAGCCCCAGTCATCATTAACATTAACGTTAGGCGTAAAATTAACAGCCCTCAACATGTAATACATCTTAGTGTCTGACTTGACATAGTTTGTATTTATCATATCATCATAGGAAACATTGCCTTGATACTTTTCGTTTTTATTTCCTAAATAATCATCCATTTTTTTGAATACATCAAATTCAACATTATTTTGATGAGGCATTCCAGTACTAAAAAAAAGACCAATAAAAGGATATTCAGTGATATTACTCCACTTGTTCTCAGACGCCGACTTTAACTCGTTCGTTTTTAAAAGGTAACGGTCTTTATGTATTATAACGTCACCATCTGTTTTAGTGGTATACACCTTGAAGTATTCAGAGGAATAATAAGTGCCTAGAGTATCATCAGTGTAGAAAACAAGAAAGTAAAAGGAATGGTTATCATTTCGCCGAAGATACGCAAAATGTCCTCGCGAGTGTTCTTGACTTTTACTACGGGCTTTTTCGGATTCGAGATAACGAAGCCGACCGCCGCAGGCTTACCAAAGGTCATGAGAAGATTGTTGTAGTTTATGTTCTTTCCGGTCTTTTCATCGGTGAAGTTTCCGGCGCGTACCTCTGCGCCTAAAAATAATTCTGGCATTTGTTTTTTCCTCCTTAAATATTTTCGTTATATGCCAAGGTAACTTGTGCCCGTCTGGGCTGGCCGCGGTTTTATTTATACTCGCAACCGCTAAACGAGCTAGGGAGTGAGAGAGGTAGACTATATAATCAATCCGAATGAGGTTCGGAACTGGACTTCAAAGCCTTGATTTCAGCTTTAAGCTTGCGATTTTCAGAGCGTATTTTTTTTAACTGTTCTTTCAATTCGTCAATGTCCTGTAAAGCCTTATCACGTTCAGCGGTCATATCTACCAACTTCACATTCAAGTGTTTGTTTGTGATACGTTCAGATGAATATTTAGTATTTAAATCCGCATAATCACATTTAAGGTTTTCAAACTCGCGATTAGTTTCAGCAGCCGGAACAGCTACAGGCTCATCAGGATGAATCACTATTTCAGCCGGAGCAGATTCAGAGACCTCAGTAGATTCATTTTCCAAACGTTTGGAATCTGTCTTTAATCGCTTGATTTCCCGAGCACTCATTTCCGGAGTAGCCTGCTCCCGCTGCTTATCTGACAGCGAAAGCATTGCAACTAACTGCGAATAGCTCCAGTTTTTGACGACGTTGAAAAATTCATTAAAGCCTACATACTGGGCTTTTGCCTTTAACTTATGCATACCAACGGTAAAAGACCGCTTTTCTGCAAACTGCTCAACTATGTTGATGAAATTGTAGGTGGTAGACTTTTTGAAACCGAAATTCGCCTGACAGCAATCAACGATGTTGTCGAAATGCTTTTTGTAGTAGCCGAAGTAGTTCAGCTCATACACGTAGTACGCGATATGAAACCAATTATCGGCAGCACGTTCTACTTCCTTGCGAATCTTTTCAATATAGCTGATGAACATTTCTTCATCAGTATCAGCAGGTTTTATTACCTCTGTTGACATTGTTTCATCTCCTCCACAGATGATTGCGTCCGTCTGGACTGCCGAGACTATTTAACGCCATATCATGACATGTTATCTATTGAATCGCTCAACGCTTTTCCGAGAATAACGCGCTTTGACACGCGACCGCCCATTGCTACATACTTAGCATAGAGCTCGTCAATGCACTGCTCACACGGGTAATCTTCGCCGATTTCCTCATTGAAAAACTTATTGTAGATTTTCACCGCTTCATCATGCATTTCTTTTTCCAGCCGTGCCAAGCAATTAACATCCTCTGCTTTCAGTTCTAAGCTCATTTTATCACCACCTCCACAGATGATTTTTTAAGGCGGGAATTTTAACCCCCGCTGTCTGGCAAGACTGCTATAGCGGTTCACCCAGGTGTCTACACGTATGCGCACATCTCTCAAACGCATATTACCTATACCAAAGTAAACCGTATCCGGTAAATAATTCATCTCTGATAATTTTTTCTGTGCGCACTGAAAGACGAACAGCATGAATAATATGCGGTTATCCTTTTGAGATTCCGTCATTTTACCACCTCCTCCACAGATGATATATATTTCACCGAACTGCCGGAGCAGTCGGGCGTTTGTCTTGTAGCCCAGCTTTAGCGGCTGTATTTACAAGGTTATTACGGTTCAGAGTGGAGGTCTTTACCTACCTCGCTTTGCTGGGCTACGCAAACAACCTATTTTCCGGCTTAGCACTCGCACCTACTGCGGGTTTCAGCTTTTCCGGTTTACCCTTTCGGGTTGGTAATGGTTTTATTTCATTCGCAACCACTAAACGAAATTCAACGCCTATTCATATTACTGTCAATTGAAAAAATCAAATCAAGTAACACAGTACAAAAAGCAACTTTCATGAGTATACACAATAATTCTGAATTCATAAATTCTTTACCTCCACTAAAAGAATTATGTTTATGATTTTGACCCATCCCACAGGCGTACACGTTTGTAGAACACTCGACACAAAATGTAGTCCAGAGCCACGCCGACGATGAATGCAGGAAGAATCGCTAATGCTGAAAGCGGAAGTAACGCCATTACTGATGGTTCAGGTATTCCCGCCGTCAGAGAGAAGATAACGCATATTGCAAGCCCTACTGACATCATTTCAAGATAATACATAAAACTGTACATCGTTCTTCCCTCTTTTCGCTGATTCTCTCTTGCCCTCGCCCTCCGGCGGGGGGGTTCTTTTTCGGTCGGGTGTGCTTTTTTGGCACACCCATATTATAGCATATAATGTGCCAAAATGGAACTGGTAAATGTGCCAAAAAAGAACACACCTTTTTATTGAATGTGTTAAAATAGAACATAGGAGGATTATTTGATGTTTAAAGAAAACTTTATGATAAATATCAAGCGTGCAAGAGAAAGTGCTAAAATGACACAACAACAAGTTGCAGATGTTTTGAACACCTCAAGAACCAACATAACCAAATACGAAACGGGTGCGCTTGAACCCAATATTGAAACAATAGGGTTACTAGCTGAATTATACAATGTAAGCACCGATTGGTTACTAGGAATAAAAAAAAGTAATTAACATTGAAAGGGGCTGAAAGAAATGATAAAAGAAGAGGAAACTAAAAATTGTGAAACATGCATTTTCAATATGCCTAATAACAAAAACGAATTTGTATGCACTGGAGCAGAAGGAAAATATGGACAACCAACGCCAATAAAAAACATAAATTATGAAGAATGTTGGGAAGAAATCCCCGATATATAAAAAGGCACTGCCGTAAATCGGTAGTGCCTTAATTATTCAACGAAACTTTACGGCTCATGTGTTAGCCGTTCAACTCTCCCCTGTTGCCCCCTCTCATCTTGAAAGGGGGCACTTTATTTTTCTGTTTATCGCCCTGATTCCTTTGTTTTCTCCAGAGCCGCGAGGAACTGCGGCAACGCCGCGCCCGCCGCCTACGCGCGCCAAGTATTCTTAACTTGTGGACAATTATTGTTTTGTGGGGCGCGGGGCGCCTTTGCTGATACAAGGGGCGATTTGCGCCCTGGTTGGCGGTCGCGCCTTTAACTCGCGGCTCTGTCGCCGAAACTCCTGCGGCAAGGGCTCATTTGTTGCGCTTCGCGCTGATTCCTGAATATGCCGCATATCTCTTGCAGATAGGTTATAGGCGCTTTGGCGGCATGCTCCTGCCGTTGATGTCCTGGATTTGTGAGCGCAGGGGCGCGGGTTGCTTTATATTTGTCCGGTTTATCATAGGGGAGTTACGCGCGTGGCGGCGGGCGCGGGTGGAAGTTGCGCAGGTTCGCGGCTCTTGAGGATAAGACATGCAAGCGGTACGGAATCAGGGCGATAAGCTGAAGATTGCTGCTTTCCGCACTGATGGAGTTTCGTTCTACTTTTCCAAACGTTTGGAATAAAGAAAGTGGCAGAACGTTTCCGAACTGCCACTATATCATTATCTTTTACTGTAATGCCCTTTACATGCGATTATCTCGACACTATCAGAAGTACACCGGAATATCAATCTATTGCAATCATCTATCCGAACACTCCACCAACCTTGCAAATTTCCCTTTAGCGGTTCGGGCTTACCAATGCAATTATATCCGTTGCGTTCTATGTCCTCAATAAGCAAATTTATCCGCTTTAGAGTTTTTCTATCTTCTGTTTGCCAAGATTTATACTCGTCCCATGCATCGGACTGCCAAACTATTTTCATTTACTTATCTCCAATCAGTTTATGAACAACACCCTTTCCGTTATCCAGGTCATCAGCTCGGCGGCGAAGTTCGGCAGCTTCGGAAGAGGTCAGACCGTTTTCATCATACAATGATACCGAAAACGGTATACCCCCCTCACGAACCGACTTAGTGAGGAACATTGTTATTGCAGTGCTCATATCTATGCCAAGTTCCTCAAATAAATCTCTTGATTTTTCCTTTAATTCGTCGTTGACCCTAATTGAAATAGTAGCCATGTTATCACCTCCACTATTATTATATCACTATTGTGCTACATTGTCAATACATTTGCGTGATTTGTCAAAAATATATATTATAGTATAAAATCATGTACAAGAAAAATACCCGGCTCATCGTGAAGAACCCACGAAAATCCGGGTAGTGAAATTTCTCTTTTACGCAATTGCGCGTATTTATATGTAACTCTTTTTTGTTACATTATACCACAGTTCCCCCGGAATTTCAATATCAATCCCGTTTACCGCCGTGAGTGTTCCGCCTGATGTACTGCTGAACGAACTCCAGGTTCTCACCATGACGAATCTCCCGAACGAGCCGCCGGAACATATTCGGCAGCCACTTAACAACCAGGTCGCAGCACTCAATATAATGCGCGCAGACTTCGCAGCCGTCGAACTTCGGACAGCTTGCGCAAGGCGGACGAGGATAAACCGGACTAGTTGCCGGACATTCCTGATAATATTTGCACTCCCAATAATCACATGTCAACGCGATACCACACTATACATTTCCTTATGCTCTCTGTTCAACATTTTATCGCCCGCTCTTACCACATTTACGCAAAAAAGTCCAGCTTTCACTGGACTTTTCGACAAGCTGAAGCCGCACCTGGATGGCGCGGCTTTTCCTATTAATTTGATTTACTCTCCACAGAGTTCCTTGTAAAGACCAATATACAGCTTTGCAGACTGCGCCCAGCTGAAATCTGCCTTCATTGCTCTTGTGACAAGCTTGCCCCAGGACATACGATTATCGTAGGCGCCCTTAGCACGCTGAATAGCGCCAAGCATATCATGCGCATTGTAGCTCTGGAATGTGAATCCGATACCGTTATCGCCGTAGTCAACGATACTATCCTTAAGGCCACCTGTAGCACGTACTATCGGAATTGTGCCATAACGAGCTGAGATCATCTGTGCAAGACCACAGGGCTCGCTCTTAGAAGGCATCAGGAACATGTCAGCGCCGGCATATATTCTCTTAGCGAGTGCAGGATTGAATCCACGATAGAATCCTACCTTATCAGGATACCGCCAGTGCATGTTCTGGAAGAACTCCTCATACTGACTTTCACCAGAGCCAAGTATAACAACCTGCATATCTGTAGCAATTATATCATCGAATACTGCGCGCACAAGATCAAATCCCTTGTGGTCGGCAAAACGCGAGATCATTGCCAACAGCGGTATCTTATATTCGGGCATTCCGAATTCGCTGAAAATGGCGCTCTTGCAGGCAGCCTTGCCTTTGTGGTCCTTTGCACTGAAATTGGCCGCAATCTCCTTATCGGTCTCGGGATTGTACATATCCGTGTCGATGCCATTAAGAAATCCGCAGGTCTTGTACTGCTTGCTGACAAGTATTCTGTCAAGACCGTGAGAGAACCATGGATCCAGTATCTCCTTAGCGTAAGTCGGAGAAACCGTAGTTACCTTATCAGCAACTTCAATGGCGCCCTTCATAAAGTTGATGTCTCCATCATACTCGATGATGTTAACTTTGTGCGGCGGGATACCAACGATATCCTTTACCAGGTCAAGGCCATACTGTCCCTGATATCCTATATTATGTATCGTGAAAACATGCTTGATGTTGTCGTAGCAGCCGCCTGCATTCCTGTAGAACAGGTCATAATAAACAGGAATAAGCGCACACTGCCAGTCGTTGGAATTAATGACCTGCGGCTTGAACTCAATATACTTGAGCATCTCAAGAACTGCGCGGCTGAAGAAAACATATCTTTCAGCGTCATCATAGTACCCATAAAGACCATTGTCACGCTTGAAATAGAATTCGTTATCAATAAAGAAATATGTAACTCCATCGACCTGCTGTGAAAAGAGACCACAATATTGTGTCCTCCAACCTACCGGAACAGTGAAATTAGTGATGTAGTTCATTTTCTCCTTCTGCTCAGGCTTAAAGGAATTAACATAGTAAGGCATGACAACGCATGCTTCCTGTCCGGCTGCGCAGAGCGCCTTCGGCAGCGAACCAGCAACATCAGCAAGACCGCCGGAAGCGGCAAAGGGACGGGCTTCACTTGCAGCATAAAGAATTCTCATCGTAATTATTCCTCCGATTATTTTGCAGACCGATATTTCAGCGAAACTCACAGGCGTCACTTCAATATACATATCCACCTTATATATACTATATCACAAATAATATAATAAATCAAGTATGTTTTCTAATTTTTTCAAAACAGCAGGTGCGCGCAAAAAACAAAAGCCGCACTTTCGTACGACTTTTGCAGATATCAGTTGGTGCCGCTGACCGGACTTGAACCGGTATGA
Source organism: uncultured Oscillospiraceae bacterium (assembly GCA_934446565.1). Classification (GTDB taxonomy): domain Bacteria; phylum Bacillota; class Clostridia; order Oscillospirales; family Ruminococcaceae; genus CAG-115. The sequence continues at coordinate 28,363 of CAKSEO010000004.1, forward strand.
TGTTGCCATCGAGGGATTTTAAGTCCCTTGCGTCTGCCGATTTCGCCACAGCGGCATTACAACGATATTATTTTATCATAATTCAGCGGATTTGTCAAGAGGTTATTGCAGCTTTTATTATTATGTAGAAAATTATAAAATCGTATTGAAATTTGATAAGATTTGTGATATTATATATAATGATAATTCTGTGCAGATACAGAGTAGAAAAACGGATAAGGGAGTAAAATTATGCCAAAGAAACAGGACATCAACAAGATACTGATCATCGGATCAGGTCCTATCATCATCGGACAGGCGTGCGAATTCGACTATTCCGGCACACAGGCTTGCAAAGCGCTTCGTAAGCTGGGTTATCAGATAGTGCTCGTGAATTCAAACCCTGCAACTATCATGACCGACCCGGATGTTGCCGACATCACCTACATTGAGCCGCTCAATGTTGACAGGCTCACCCAGATAATTGAGAAAGAGCGCCCCGACGCGCTGCTGCCTAACCTCGGCGGTCAGTCTGGTCTGAACCTCTGCTCCGAGCTTAGCGAAGCCGGCGTGCTTGAAAAGTACAACGTCCAGGTCATCGGCGTTCAGGTCGACGCTATCGAGCGCGGCGAGGATCGTATCGAATTCAAGCATACAATGCAGAAGCTCGGTATCGAAATGCCCCGCAGCGAGGTAGCTTACTCCGTTGAAGAAGCTGTAAAAATCGCTGATCAGCTCAAGTATCCTGTCGTTCTTCGTCCTGCTTATACCATGGGTGGCGCAGGCGGCGGCATGGTTTACAACATCGATGAGCTGAAGGTCGTATGTGCACGCGGTCTGCAGGCAAGCCTTGTCGGTCAGGTGCTCGTTGAGGAGTGCATAAGCGGCTGGGAAGAGCTCGAGCTTGAAGTAGTACGCGACGCTAACGACAACGTTATCACTGTATGCTTCATTGAGAATATCGACCCGATCGGCGTTCACACCGGCGATTCCTTCTGCTCTGCCCCGATGCTCACTATCAGCGAGGACGTTCAGAAGAAGCTCCAGGAATACTCCTACAAGATAGTAAAGGCTATCGAGGTCATCGGCGGCTGCAACTGCCAGTTCGCACACGATCCCGTTTCCGGACGTATCGTCGTTATCGAGATCAACCCGAGAACCTCCCGCTCCTCCGCGCTCGCTTCAAAGGCTACCGGCTTCCCGATCGCCCTGGTTTCCGCTATGCTCGCATGTGGTCTGACGCTGGACGAGATCCCCTGTGGTCAGTGCGGTACTCTTGATAAGTACGTTCCCGGCGGCGACTATGTCGTTATCAAATTCGCGCGTTGGGCATTCGAAAAGTTCAAGGGCGCAGAGGACAAGCTCGGAACTCAGATGAAGGCAGTCGGCGAGGTAATGTCAATCGGCAAGACTTACAAGGAAGCTTTCCAGAAGGCTATCCGCAGTCTTGAGACCGGCAGATACGGTCTGGGATTCGCAAAGGATTTCAACAAACTTACCAAGTCTGAGCTGCTCTCTAAGCTGCGTTATCCCTCAAGCGAGCGTCAGTTCATAATCTATGAGGCACTCCGCAAGGGCGCTACAATTGATGAGATTTACGACCTCACTAAGATAAAGCATTGGTTCCTCCAGCAGATGAAGGAGCTGGTTGACGAGGAAAACTCCCTTATCGAAAATAAGGGCGCTGTTCCTGCTGAGCCGGTACTCCGTCAGGCTAAGCTCGACGGTTTCTCCGACAGATACCTCAGCCAGATACTCGGCGTTTCCGAGGAGGAAGTACGCACCACCCGCGAGAAGTACGGTATCCGCGAGGCGTGGGAGGGCATCCATGTAAGCAGCACTGAAAATGCAGCGTACTATTACTCCACTTATCATGATATCAAGGATACTAGCCCAGTTTCCGACAAGCCCAAGATAATGATCCTCGGCGGCGGTCCCAATAGAATCGGTCAGGGTATCGAATTTGACTACTGCTGCGTACACGCTGCGCTTGCACTGAAAAAGCTCGGTTTCGAATCCATCATCGTAAACTGCAACCCCGAAACCGTTTCTACCGACTACGACACCTCCGACAAGCTGTACTTTGAGCCGCTCACTTTGGAGGATGTTCTGGCCATCCATGAAAAGGAAAAGCCGGTCGGCGTTATCGCACAGTTCGGCGGTCAGACTCCGCTCAACCTTGCAGGCGACCTCAAGAAGTACGGTGTAAATATCCTCGGCACCAGCCCGGAGACCATCGACCTCGCAGAGGATCGCGACCACTTCCGCGCAATGATGGAGAAACTCGGTATTCCTATGCCTGAATCCGGAATGGCTGTCAACGTTGACGAGGCGCTGGAGATCGCGAACCGTATCGGCTACCCGGTAATGGTACGTCCCTCCTACGTTCTCGGCGGCAGAGGTATGGAAGTCGTTCACGACGACGACATGATGAGAGTTTACATGTCCGCAGCCGTTGGCGTAACCCCCGACAGACCCATCCTCATCGACCGTTTCCTGCACCATGCGACAGAGTGCGAAGCAGACGCTATTTCCGACGGCACGAACTGCTACGTTCCCGCTGTCATGGAGCACATTGAGCTTGCCGGCGTACATTCCGGCGACTCCGCCTGCATTCTCCCGAGTAAGAACCTCACCGAAAAGCAGGTCAACACCATCAAGGATTATACCAGAAAGATAGCAGTAGAGATGAATGTCTGCGGTCTGATGAACATGCAGTACGCTATCGAGGACGATACTGTTTACGTGCTCGAAGCTAATCCGCGTGCCTCCAGAACAGTTCCGCTGGTTTCCAAGGTTTGCGGCGTCAACATGGTACAGATCGCTACTCAGATAATCACTTCTTCCCTGACTGGCAACCCCAGTCCCGTTCCGGAACTCCGCGACCACCAGATAAACCACTATGGCGTCAAGGAAGCTGTATTCCCGTTCAACATGTTCCCCGAGGTTGACCCGGTTCTCGGTCCGGAGATGCGTTCCACCGGCGAAGTTCTTGGGATCTCTCCGAGCTTCGGCGAAGCTTATTACAAGGCTCAGGAGGCTACTCGCACCAAGCTTCCGCAGGAGGGCACCGTTCTCCTCAGCGTATGCGACCGCGACAAGCCAGAGCTTGTTGAAGTTGCTAAGGCGTTCAACGACCTTGGCTTCAAAATCATCGCAACTGGTAAGAGCTATGAAATGATAAAGGAAGCAGGTATCCCCGCAGAGCGCATATTCAAGATGTACGAGGGCAGACCCAACATCGGCGACGCCATTGCCAACGGTAGTATCCAGCTCATCATCAACACTCCTGCTGGTAAGGACAGCGTTACTGACGACAGCTACATCAGAAAGGCTGCGATAAAACACCGCATTCCGTATATCACCACAATGGCTGCTGCAAAGGCAAGCGCCGAGGGCATCCGTGCGATAAAGGAGAACAAGCACTTTGGCGTTAAGTCTCTCCAGGCACATCACGATGAAATAATCTGATAACGTATCCCTCCGGGTATCTTTCCCGGAGGGATTTTTATGTCTTAAATTATGCAGCTGACTGTTGATTTTTCAGTGGTAAGGTGTTATAATTATATTATTATATTTTGAAAGGACGCCACCATGAAAAATAAGCTGAAATCGCTACTAGCAACGCTTCTCTGTGCGTCAGTGCTTTGCGGCTGCGCGGCAGATGAAAGACCCGGCGGAAACGTCACCGAATCACTCGCCACATCAGGAGATTCATCAGTTTCCTCAGCTATCTCCGCCGAAGGAACATACTCTCCAACTGAATCAGTCTCCCCTGCCGACTCATCTCAGCTTCCGGACGAAACTGAACAGGTTTCACAGGCTTCCGTTGAGTCGCCCGCCGATACGGTAGCTTCATCTTCGGCTGTGAACAATGAAACTGCTTCAACATCCGCTGCACAGACATCGGCTGCGTCAAAAGCATCAACCGCGTCTCCTTCCAAGGACGCCGCTAAGTTCTCAGTTGACTGGAAACTGAATTCCACCTGGGAGGAGGGTGGAAATAAATGCGGCGGGTATGAAGCTGTTATCAACAACAATTCCGGCTCAGATGTGGACAGCTGGACTTTAAAACTGACAGTCCCCTCCGGATTCAAGCTCACAGCAAGCTGGAACGGAGTTTTCTCCGTAAGCGGCAACACGCTCACTGTCAAAAATGAATCTTACAACGGAACTATCCCAAATGGTGGAAACACCGGATTCGGATTCAATTATTCCTGCACCGGGGATTTCAAACCAGAAAAGGCGACCGTAAACGGCTCGGCGGCGTCATCTGGTACGGGCTCAGGGCAGAACAACAGCGCCGAGCCGTCAGCGCCTGCTGCTAGTACAGCAACTATCCAGACAGTCCCGCCCGCGCCGGAGGACCCCGACGGGACCACACCAGTAGCCGCTCACGGACAGCTTTCCGTAAAGGGCACGCAGCTTGTTGACAAAAACGGCAAGGGCTATCAGCTGCGCGGAATGAGCACCCACGGCATTACCTGGTTCCCGGATTTCATCAATGAAAACGCGTTCCGCACGCTGCGCGACGACTGGAACACAAACGTTGTTCGAATGGCGATGTACGTTGACGAATGGGGCAACGGTCAGTGCTACATGCAGAACAAGGACGGCAGTACTCTGCTTCTTGAAAAGGGCGTTGATATCTGTATCAAGCTCGGAATGTACGTCATAATCGACTGGCATGTGCTGAATCCCGGAGATCCCTCGCAGTATACTGACGAGGCGATAAAGTTCTTCGATAAAGTTTCGAAAAAGTACGCCGACTATCCCAATATAATCTACGAGATAGTAAACGAGCCCAACGGCAACGTGACCTGGGGCGGAGTTATCAAGCCCTACGCCGAAAAGGTGATTCCGGTCATCCGCAAAAACGACAAGGACGCTGTTATCATCGTCGGCACTCCGACATGGAGTCAGGATATCGACCAGGCGCTTGCAGACCCGTTGAAATATGACAACGTCATGTACGCGCTTCACTTCTACGCCGCAACACATACCGACTGGCTGCGGGAGCGCGCCGAAAAATGCATAAACGGCGGGCTGCCGATATTCGTTTCGGAATTCGGCTGCTGCGACGCTTCGGGAAACGGCGCAAACGATTTCGCTCAGACCGAAAAGTGGCTCAAACTCCTCGACAAACACGGCGTAAGCTACTGCAACTGGAATCTCGCCAACAAAAACGAATCCTCCTCCAGTTTCAAGGAATCCGCTAAGGCTGACGGCAACTGGTCAGACGGAGATTACTCAGAGAGTGGCGCATGGATACGCAAATGGTTCAGAGATCACTGATATAATTTGACCCCGGCAGGCGTAAGCCCACCGGGGTCACAGACCGTCGAAAAAGTCACTAAAGTGACTTTTCCGCCGAACATCCGCCCTGCGCGCACAGCGTAAGGCGTAGCCGTCGCCTAGACACTTGTGCGGATAGAAGTGTTTTTTGCCCCGGGAAACCCGGAGCAAAAAACGGATTTCAAAAGCCCGCTTCGCGGGCAAATTCGATTTTTTCGACAAGCTGAGACCCCGGCAGGCGTAAGCCCACCGGGGTCAAATTATTTTACAGGAATATATATTTGAGAACGAACAAAACCGAAAGCACGTAAATCAGCGGTGGAATTTTTTTCGCTTTCCCGCAGCAGAGGTTGATGAGCGTATAGGAGATAATGCCGAGCGAAATGCCCTCGGAAACGCTGTAAAACAGCGGCATTGCGATAATGCAGATGTATGCCGGGATAGCGTCGGTCAGGGATTTAGGCGTTCAGTCCCATTCCTGCGGAAAGCGCGAACGGCAGATTAGCCATAAGCCCCATCAACATCGTTCCTATAAACGATGCAATGCAGGTGGCGATAAGTACCGCAGTTCCGTCCATGCCCGCTGCGGAAAGTATGCTCGGGTTAACCGCCAGAATGTACGCCATCGTCATGAACGTGGTCAGCCCTGCGGCTAGTTCAGTCCTGACATTGGTGCGGTTTTCAGTGAGCTTGAAAAATCTGTCCAGGAAGCTGCGCTTATCAGTATCTTTGGTTTTTGTACTCATGGCACCTCTCAGTCAGCGCTGTATTCCGCGATGTAGGGCAGGTTGCGGTACTTCTCGCCGCAGTCCAGCCCGTAGCCTATCACGAAATAGTCCGGAATCGTGAACAGCGCCTTGTCAGCTTCAAAGTCCACCGCACGCCGTGACGGCTTGTCCAGCAGGGTGATGACCTCAAGCGACAGCGGGTCGCGTTTTTTCAGCAGCTCAACTACAGCCTTGAGAGTGCGGCCGGTGTCGATTATGTCCTCAAGGATGACAACGTGATAACCACTGATGTCCTGGGTCAGGTCCTTAGTGATAGTTACTTCGCCTGAGGATACAGTACCGTTATAGTAGCTTTTTGCGCACATGAACGCGATTTCACAGGGTATCGTCACCGCACGGCAGAAATCCGCCATGAATACGAATGCGCCGTTAAGTATGCTGACAAGCAGCAGCGGTTTGCCTGCGTATTTTTCGCTGAGCTCTCTGCCTGCTTCGGCTATTTTGACCTTTATTTCCTCTTCGGTGAATATCACGCGTTTTATGTTTTTTGTCAGTTCGTTTGATGTTGTCAAGTTATTTTCCTCCCTGTTACTTTCAGCGGGTGCTTAAAAAATACCGCACGATTTAAATGCGGAAATATCTATTTTATTATAGCCTATTTCCATGCTTTTTTCAATAGCTTTCGCGAATTTTCGGCAATAGCGTATAATATTTTCTTGATTTGCTATTGACAATTCCCAAACTAAAATGTATAATATATCAGAACCATATGTTTTATAGACAAAGAACAGGAGCTCTGAATGTTAAATCAATTTTCACGAACCGAACTGATTTTCGGAAAAGAAGCAATGGAGAAGCTGGCGAATTCCCGCGTTGCAGTTTTCGGCATAGGCGGAGTCGGCGGATTCACCGTAGAGGCGCTCGCACGTAGCGGCGTCGGAACTATCGACATAATCGACGATGATAAGGTGTGCCTTACAAATATAAACCGCCAGATATTTGCCACCAGAAAGACGGTCGGGAAATATAAGGTAGAGGTCGCCAGGGAGCGGCTGCTTGAAATCAATCCTGACATCAAGGTCAACTGCTGGCAGACGTTTTACACACCGGAAACCGCAGATCAGTTCGATTTCTCGCAGTATGACTACGTTGTTGACGCGATAGACACCGTTACCGGAAAGATCGAGCTTGTCATGAATGCTGAAAAATGTCACACTCCGATAATTTGCTCCATGGGCGCTGGCAACAAGGTCGATCCGACACGTTTCGAGGTCGCAGATATTTACAGTACCTCTGTCTGCCCTCTTGCCAGAGTAATGCGCTATGAGCTGAAAAAGCGCGGCATACGCAAGCTGAAAGTCGTTTACTCAAAGGAGAAGCCGATAACTCCCGTTGACGACATGGCGATAAGCTGCAAGCAGCACTGCGTCTGCCCTCCCGGAACAAAACGCAAGTGTACTCACCGGAATCAAGTACCCGGAAGTAATGCGTTCGTACCGTCGGTCGTCGGGTTGATAATCGCCGGAGAGGTCATCAAGGACATCACCGGATTCAAAGGTGTGAAGTGATGCGTGCAGTAAATCCTAACGCCCAGCCGGAAGCACAGCGCGTTCTTGATTACCTTGAGGAGATGCGCGGACATAAGCTGATACTTGGTCAGCACACACAGACGATGGAACAGAAAGAGCTTGCGTATATAAAGCAAATCACCGGGAAGCTCCCGGCGCTGTGCGGCTTTGAGCTTCTGGGATACTCTCCGAATATCCGTCCGGAGGATTCAGGAGAGGAGTGCATGACCGAAGTTATAAACGCGCGGGGTACGCTCCGAAAGGCATGGGAGTGGGCGCGGCTCGGCGGACTTATAACGTTCACGTGGCACTGGTTTTCGCCGCTTGGAGGACGTGACAAGTCATTCTTCTCGGATAACACAGATTTCAGCGCGACAAGGGCGGGACAGTCCGGAACTCCTGAAAACGCTACGTTCCTTAATGACCTGGACTACATGGCGGGACTGCTAAGACCTTTCTGTGACGAACATATCCCGATATTGTGGCGTCCGTTCCATGAAGCCGAGGGTAACTGGTTCTGGTGGGGACGCGAGGGCGCAGAGCCATGCAGAATCCTCTATCGGCTGATGTTTGAGCGGTTTACGAAGCGACATCACCTCGACAACCTGATATGGGTGCAGAATTCCCCCAAAGCCGAGAATTACCCCGGGGATGACGTTGTGGACATCATTTCCCGCGACCTCTACCCTCCCGCTCACGAGCACACTGACCTTGCCCGGGAATACAATGAGATAAGCTGCGCAGTGTCCAAAAATAAGTTAGCTGCGGTTGCGGAAATAGGTACTATCCCCGACGTACCCGCGCTGACTCGGCACAATATTCCGTGGAGCTGGTTCATGACCTGGTCTGGCAACTTTACGTGTTCCGAGAACTTCACGACCAACGAGGAGCTTCAGCGGGCATATAACTGTGAGGACTCAATTACGCTTGACAGATTGCCCAAGCTTTATGAATGCAATTTCTAGCCTGCTCAAATAAATTACCCTCCTGTTTACACAGGAGGGTTTGTTGTTTTTAGTGTACTATCAGTCTTCGTCGTCAGATTCGGGAGCGTCCCAGTTGTGGTACACGTTCTGAACGTCGTCGTTGTCGTCGAGGGCGTCGAGGAGGAGTCCCATTTTCTTGATGTGATCCTCATCGGTAAGGGTGGTGTATGTAGAGGGAACCTTTTCTGCCTCTGCGGATACTACCTTGTAGCCCTTCTTGCCGAGTTCCTCGGCAACAGTCGCTACTACTGAAGGCTCGGTCGTTATCTCTACAACGCCGTCCTCAAAGCTGAAGTCGTCGCCGCCTGCTTCGAGGATATCCTCCATCGCCTTGTCCTCGTTGATGTCGCCGTCCTCGTTATCGAGCACGATAACGCCCTTTAAGGTGAACAGGAAGTCTACGCAGCCTGTAGCGCCCATGTTGCCGCCAAACTTATCAAAATAGTGGCGAATCTCACCCGCTGTACGGTTTCTGTTGTCAGTAAGGCACTCAACTATGACTGCAACACCGTTAGGTCCGTAGCCCTCGTATACGCAGTCTTCGTAGTCGTTCTTTTCAGCGCCGCCGGCAGCTTTCTTCAGCAGACGGTCGATGTTATCATTCGGGATATTGTTGCTCTTAGCCTTCTGAACAAGGGCATAGAGTCTGGAATTGTTCGCCGGGTCAGCGCTGCCGGTTTCCTTTATGCAAACGAGGATCTCTCGGCTGATCTTTGTGAACACCTTTGCCCTTGCGCCGTCCTTTTCGCCCTTCTTGCGCTTGATGGTGCTCCATTTTGAATGTCCTGACATAACTTTTTCTCCTTATAATATTAGTTTTGATCCAGCCTCTGGAAGCCCTTTCCCAGGACCTCGCTCGCGCCGGTAATTATTACAAATGCGTCCGGATCGATCTCTTTCACGATCCTCTTGACCTTGACATATTCGTTTTTGTGCACGGCTATGCACACTATCTGCTTTTCCTCTCCGGAATAAGCGCCCTCGCCATGAAGCAGCGTTACTCCGCGCTTCTGTCTTAAAAGCTGCTCTGATATCTCATGCGGCTTTTCCGAAAAGATCATCAGGAACTTCCCCTCAAGGCCGCCATACACCAGTACGTCGATCACCTTTGCCTGGACGAAAACCGCGATTATCGCGTACATTACAACATCCAGACTTCTGTAAACGATGTATCCGCTCACTGCTACTGCAGCGTTCACCAAAAAGGATATCTGCCCCAGCTTTATTTCGGGGCGAAACCGGTTGATTATTTTGTTGACGATGTCAGTACCACCGGTCGTTCCCTCCCGGACATAAACGATACCGATTCCTGCGCCCATAAGAAGCCCACCGAAGATCGACGCAAGTATACCTCCGCCGTTATCAGCTATATAAACCGGAATATCTTTAAATAAATAGTCCGTCATCATCGACAGCGCAGCTACTGAAATAAGCGTCTTTATCATCGTCTTTTTGTTAAGCAGGATAAAACCTGCGATCAGCAGCGGAACGTTTATCGCCGCAATGAGCGTACCGACATTCATGGTGGTAACATAGCTGATTATAGTAGCGATACCAGTAACACCGCCGGGTGCGATATTATTAGGCGCTGTGAAGCAGTGTACTCCCATCGCATATAGCCCCGAACCCACGATTATTATCAGAATGTCCAACAGCCACTTTCGTACGCTGTGCAGCTTATTTTTCTTTTCCTTACTGATCATAGGCATGCTCCTCCTGAATCAGACGGGCAGTGTTTCACATATTGCCGCGAAGAGTTCCTCGATACGCTCCTGCTGACCCGAAAGGCTGAGATAACCGAACAACGCCTCCAGCGCAGTCGCACGGCGGTATTCCGACGGTTTTGCGCTTTTGGGGACGGATATCCCTCCTGCATTCCTGCCGCGGCGAAGTATATCGGATTCCCGTTCAGTTAGCAGTGGCTCGATCACATCGACCGCCCTGGACTGATAGGAAGCCCGCACCTGCTCTACTGCAAGGTTGTGCAGACGTCCGGCGTTTGTATTGCCGCGCAGGACAACCTCCCGCCGCACCAGCAGCTCATACACGCAATCACCGTAGAATGCAAGCACATTCGGGCTGTACGCTCCTGCCTCGTGTTCCGTCAATGTTGGTAACGCCATCTCATCAACCTTTCAGTATGTAATACACACAGCTGTACTCCTCGCAGTGCGCTTCAAATATTCCCGCTTCCTTACGGAGCTCGCTCATGCCAAGCGACACGGAGCTGTCCTCCTTATGGATGCCGGCATATTTTTCCGCTGCGGCTATCAGCGGTATGTAATATCCGGAATTCCAGTCGGACTTGGGTGCAATATAAAAATCCTGTATCTTCCAGCCGCACTCTTTCGCAAGCACCAGCACTTTATCCAGCGGAAGTATCTGCCCGAATCGTCGCTGACAGAACAGTCTTGTATCGGGAGACGGCTCTGTCAGCCAGCTCACTGCACGGTAAACTAGCATACCGCCCCTGCGCAGCTTTTCGCGAAGAAGCTCCAGCCGCTGAGCAGTTCCGTCGAATTCAACGATACCGTTATACCAGATCAGGTCATAACTGTCGCCGGGGAGCTCGAACTGCTGGACCGCACAGGAATCCAGCCCTGCGGCGGCTCCCTGCTTCGCGCGCTCGTCGTCAATGAACGCGGCACGAAGCTTACAGCTGAATCTCTGGGAAATAAGCTGAGGAGTTTGAGCGTCGTCTCCAAAAAACAACACCGTTTCCGGAGCAACACCGCCCAACATGTCGAGTACCTGCTTAGCCGTTTCAACGCTGCCTGGCGAAGAACGGTCAAGCTGCTGAAGTAAAATGCTGATCAGATTCATATTCGCACCTCGGAAATCCAACGGATTTCCAGCAAATTATCTCACGTAATTGAACTCGAAATCGTAAATAGAAACCAGATCGTCCTCCTGGATGCCCTGCGCCTCCAGTTCGTCGATTATGCCGCTGGAACGCAGTACACGCTGGAAGTACTGCAGGCTCTCGTAGTCCTCCATATTGCAGGTGTTGAGTATCGGAGCCATAAACGGCGCGTCCACAACGTAAACTCCGTCGATCTTCTCGACCTTGAAGCTGTGCTTTTCAGTCTCAAGCTGCTGAAGTTCCTCGAGAGTGAGCGGCTGTACCTCGAATCTCTTAGGCGGGGGAAGCTTCGAGAGCTCCTCTGCAACGCAGTCCATGAGCGCGTCGGTGCCCTGTGTGGTCGCCGCGGATATCGTGAAGAACGGAAGTCCCTTTGCTTCGATGAATTCGCGGAACTCAGCTATCTGCTCCTCGGTCGCCATATCGGATTTATTCGCCGCCACGATCTGGGGACGCTCCGCCAGATCCTCGGAGAAATTTGCAAGCTCCTGGTTTATCTTATCGAAATCGTCGCGGGGATCTCTGCCCTCAACGCCGGACACGTCAACAACATGCACGATAAGGCGACAGCGCTCAACATGACGCAGGAACGCGTGACCTAAACCCACGCCCTCGCTCGCGCCCTCGATAAGTCCGGGTATATCAGCCATTACGAAAGACTGTTCGCCGCGCTTTACGACGCCGAGGACAGGAGTGAGAGTCGTAAAGTGATAGTTCGCGATTTTCGGCTTAGCCGCGCTGACAACGCTTATCAGCGTGGACTTGCCGACATTGGGGAATCCGACCAGACCTACGTCCGCAAGAAGCTTGAGCTCCAGCACCACGTCAAATGCTTCGCCGGGGAATCCAGGCTTTGCGAAACGCGGTATCTGGCGCGTGGGCGTAGCGAAATGGGAATTGCCCCAGCCGCCTCTGCCGCCCTTAGCTACTACAACAGGCTCGTCGTCGGAAATGTCCGCCATTATTCTGCCAGTGTGGGCGTCCTTCACGATCGTGCCGCGCGGAACGCGAATCACCGTAGGCTCCATGGATTTGCCGGAGCAGCGCTTTGCGCCGCCGGGCTCACCGTCCGGAGCGATATATTTTCTCTTGTAGCGGAAGTCTATCAGAGTGGAAAGATTGTCGTCAGCGACAAAAACGATATCGCTGCCCTTACCACCGTCGCCGCCGTCGGGACCTCCGGCATTAACGTACTTCTCGCGGTGGAACGTCACCGCACCATTGCCGCCGTTACCTGCCTTGATGGATATTTCTACCTTATCAACAAACATCTATGCCGCCTCGCTTTCCTCTGTTTGTTATTTCACATTCCGGAACAATTATTACATTGACCCGGGTAAAAATTAAGCCGGATTTTTGCAATCCGGCTTAGTTGATTAATGAGATTGCAGAAATTAGTCAGCTGCGTAAACGCTAACCTGCTTCTTATCTCTGCCGAGGCGCTCGAACTTTACAGTTCCATCAATCAGAGCGAACAGAGTATCATCAGAACCCTTGCCAACGTTGTTGCCAGCGTGGATATGTGTGCCTCTCTGTCTAACGAGAATGCTGCCTGCGGATACTACCTGCATATCAGCGCGCTTAACGCCAAGTCTCTTGGACTCAGAATCACGGCCGTTCTTGGTAGAACCCATACCTTTTTTATGAGCGAAATACTGTAAACTGATTCTAATCATTGTTATAATCCTCCTGTTATCATCGGGAATCAAGCTTCCCTTGTCTCAACCTTTACCCCGGGATAATTCTGCTGAATGTATTCCATGTGGTCATGGAAAGATTCGAGCAGCTTTTCGCTGGGGCCATCAGAACTGTTCAGACGGAGCTCTATACGGTTCTCCCCTACCGCCGCGTCAGCGTCAGCATGGAAGAAATCCGTAATTGTATTGCACACGAGCTGCACGGCGGAGCTTACAGCGGAACAGACGATATCCTCGCCCTCCTCGCCGTATCCGGCATGACCGGTCACGACAAATCCGTAGATTCTGCCGCTTCGTCTGGCGAACACTATCCGAAGATTATGCGTTGATCGCTTCAATTCTTACCTGGCTGTACGGCTGTCTGTGGCCCATCTTTCTCTTGCTGCTCTTCTTGGGCTTGTAGGTGAAAACGGTGATCTTCTTGGACTTGCCGTTCTTGAGCAGAGTAGCCTTTACGCTTGCTCCGTCAACATAGGGAGCGCCGACCTTAACGCCGTCGTCCTTGCCTACCATGATAACCTTGTCGAATGTGATCTCGCCCTCGGCCTCAAGCTTCTCGATGAAAACGATGTCGCCTTCTTTTACCTGATACTGCTTTCCGCCTGTTTCGATTACTGCGTACATTTTGTTTTACCTCTTTTTATTCAGACTCGCTGCGTCGGGGTTGCATTTCTGCGCTTACGACCTGTACCTTATAACAGGCACAAATCACCCTGCACATGCGGCAAAATTATTATAACACATACAAACCGCTTTGTCAAGGGGTAAAGTGAATTTTTTTACATTTGCACCGAACGATGCGCCGCGTCATTCAATGCTATATATGTGAACTATAAACCTGCTGCTCTCTGGCTGCTTTTCTGCTGCGCTTATCCTCATACATCCGCGCGTCAGCGATCCTGATGATGTCGTCGATGGCGTTGTTTTCGTCGGCTTTTGACAGGTCGGTTTTTTCCCACCCGACGCTGACCTCGACACGGTACGGCGCTCCGGAACTTCTGTTATAGCTGGCAAGGTACGCCTTGACTTCGGCAATATAATCGTCCGGGCTGAAATCGTCCCCGAAACCTATCACTTCAAACTCATCTCCGCCGAACCGTGCGCAGACGAGACTGCATCCTGGCGCAGCCGTCAGCGAAGCCGCGACAGCCTTTATCGCGCGGTCGCCCTCGTTATGACCGAATGTGTCGTTTATATATTTGAGCCTGTCCATATCCACCGAGAACAGATAGATCATCTTTCCATCTGAAGACAGCCGATCGAAGTATTTGTAGAAGCCGCGCCTGTTGAGAAGTCCGGTGAGCGGATCGCGGATGTGCATTTCAGCAAGCTCGCTGTTAACGCGTTCAAGCTTAATACGGTTGATGAAATTTTCAAGTATCTGCGCTGTATTGCTGATGTACCTGCGCCTGTTCGAATATACGAATTCCTCGGAATAGCCGATAGCAGCGCATGTGTACCCAAGTATCTCATCCATATAATTGAGAGGGGTAAAATATAGGACTTCAAACTTTTCGAGAGCCCTTTCGATATCAGGGAGTATATCGCTCGTCCTGAATATTGTGCCGGAACTGTCATGCCAGTCCATATCTCTTACCAGCATGCAGTTCATGTTCTGAGTAAATGCTCCGTGATATCGGTCCGCGTCATGCTCCTTTTCAAAGATATCTGTGTTGATACAGAACCACTCGCAATAATCTCCGTAGTGGCTCATTACATCGGCTAGTTCATTCAGAGTATTGCACCTGGTAGCTTTTCGGAGGAAATTGAACATAAAATCCTCGTGCCACGCAGAGTTGCTGACGCGGTCGTAAAGCGTAATTATCTTGTCACAGGCAGCATGTGAATCATTATTGACGCACCCGCAGGAACCGCCTAACTGCATTTTATAATGTATAGACCGGCTATCCGGCGCTTTGTGTCCCAAAGAATCGAGCACCATGTCCATTACAGCGCTTCCGAATACTGCGTAATCGACTACCCCTGTAGTAAGTCTGGGGTGATAGTACTTTTCCAGTTCTATCCCGTCGAACCCTGTAACTATCACATCTTCCGGTACTTTTATCCCCTTTTTTGAAAGATACTGACAAACGGTAATGGCCATAGAATCATTGCAGCATATTATCGCTTCAGGGATAGGCAGACCGCTCTCCATAAATTCATCCATTGCCTTTATGGTGGGATTCTCCCAGAAATCACCGTAACCTACCCGACGTTCATCAAATGGGATGTCACGTTCTGCGAGAGCTTTTTTATAACAATCAAGACGCTTTTCTGAAAAATCATTGCCTTTAGTTCCTGACATAAAATTAACAGTGCGGCAACCGTGGTGTGCAAAAACATGCTCAACTATCTTTTCAAACGTCGAGATGTAGTCAAACCTAACGCATGGAACGCCATCATATTTCTTATCAACGGTAATAACAGGAATATTACCCGCCGTTGCATCGGCAATTATGGACAGACAAACCTCATCATTTTTTATCGTTTCCGGCAAAATGACCGCTGCGTCAAGAATATCCGTATTGAAAACCTTGAATATACTTGCTTCACCAGCCGTTTCATTTGTACGGTTAAAAAAATCGCAAAACGCAGTGAATATCATAACGCGCCATCCCGCTTTATTTGCGCTGGCGCAGATAGAGTCTACCGTATTCTTCACATCTTCCGTCGGCATTTTAGCGCAGAACAATCCGAGGACCCTATAGTTGGCATTTTTCCCTTTAAACATCTTTTTTCCTTTCAGACAGGCGACTTTTCAAGGCTGCTTTGTAATTTAACTATACCATATTCCTTAGGATTTGTCAACAGTACTTTAAATGCATGTAAAGAAAAAATCCCGGCTGAATACAGCCGGGATCTTATGTTTAGTAAAAGAGCAGCAATTACTTGAGCTCGATCTTAGCGCCAGCCTCTTCGAGCTTAGCCTTGATCTCCTCAGCCTCTGCCTTGGAAACGCCTTCCTTAAGAGCCTTAGGAGCAGCCTCAACGAGCTCCTTAGCTTCCTTAAGGCCGAGACCCATAACGTCCTTAACAGCCTTGATAACAGCCATCTTAGCGTCACCGAAGGAAGCGAGTACAACGTCGAACTCAGTCTTCTCTTCAGCAGCAGCAGCGCCAGCGCCAGCAGCAGGAGCAGCAGCTACAGCAGCAGCGGAAACGCCGAACTCTTCCTCAAGTGCCTTAACGAGCTCGTTCAGTTCGAGAACGGAAAGAGCCTTAACTTCTTCGATCATAGCGGTAATCTTCTCAGATGCCATTTTAGTATCCTCCATTAAAAATAATAATGTTGTGCGCTTTCACGCAGTAAGTTTAAGCCGCGGACACGCCGCAGGCCATTCCGCAATTAAGCGGACTGCTCTTCGTTCTTCTTTGCGATCTCGTTGAGCGCGATAGCAACTCTCTGGATCGGAGACTGAAGCATGAATACGAGCTGGGAAAGCAGGGTCTCCTTGGACGGAAGCTTTGCGTAAGCTTCAACTTCTTCCTTAGAAATAACCTTGCCGTCGATGAAACCGAGCTTGATAGCGAATGTGCTGTCGGGAGCCTCGGTCTGCTTGAACAGGAGCTTGGGGGCAATGATAATGTCCTCAGCTGTCAGTGCGATAGCAGTTGTGCCGGAGAGAGCGGGCTCAAGACCCTCGATCCCTGCGATCTCAGCTGCACGCTTGAGCAGTGTGTTCTTAACTACGAAGTACTCTACGCCGTTCTCACGAAGATCCTTACGGAGCTTGGTGTCGGCCTCAACAGAGATACCCTTGTAATCAACGAGAACACCGCCGGCAGCATTCTTGAGCTTTTCAGCTAAGTCAGCGACATATGCCTGCTTCTGTTCGAGTACGCTTTTACTAGGCATTTAATTCACTCCTTTACTAAATTTGCGCTGTTCAGTAATGAGGAGAAAAATAAAATCCCTCTCTGTAGACACAGAAAGGGAGCAGATGTTAATCTCATTCCCATTCCTCGGCAGGCGGCCGTGACCATTAAAGACTTTCGTCAACCTGCTGTCTTTAGAACAGCATAATTATTATATCACGCTAAACCAGATTTGTCAAGTGTTTTTTTGAATTTTTTAAAAAATCTTATTCTTTTATTTATTCCGTCCGAAAAAACTAGTTTTTTCTGAAAAAACAGTTGCATTTTTTTTTGACTTGTGATATAATATTAATATTGATTTGCGCCTGTAGCTCAGCTGGATAGAGCAATAGCCTCCGACGCTATGTGCCGTGCGTTCGAATCGCATCAGGCGTACCAAATCCCGACCGCCGTAAAGTTGCATTATTATGCGCTTTGCGGCGGTTTTTCATACCATGTTCTTGCGGTATTGCTTAGGTGTTACGCCCCGGAGCTTCTTAAAGCTCTTTATCATATGCGAGCAATCCGAGAAGCCGGTCTCGCTGCTTATCCTCTGCAGGTCAAAATCCGTGAATACGAGGAATTCCTCAGCCTTGATTATCCGCATTTCTTCGATGTACTCCTTGCATGTTTTTCCGTAGACTGAAAGGAATTTCTTTGCGAAGTACGAATAGCTCATACCGCATCGTTCCGCTATCTCGCTGACCTGCACGCCGCCAGCCAGACGTTCGTCGATGAATTCCGTGATATTATAAATATCGTATCTCGAATCCTCCGAGTATGCTTCGTTATCAACCGAGAACCCCATATTCTGCCAGCAACGCAGAATATTTATAAGAAGCCCATACAGCTCTGTCTTTATCACCAGGTCGAAGCCGTATCTCTTCTGCCGCATTTCTTCAATGCAGCGCGTCAGAACCTCTCCCGCGCGCATTTCAGACGTCTGGGACGCTGTAAAGAACGAAGTCATGTTCTTCCGCTCGGCGCTCAGAAAAATGCTGCGGAGCTTCGGGGCATAGCTCGGCGTCAGACTCATTCGGCTGATATCCAGCTTAACCACCGCATACCGTGCTTCCCCGCCATCCTGGCAATAGGAGATGGAATGCACGGATTTCGGGTGAAACAGCATCATATCGCCCTTTTCAACGATATACTTTTCCCCGGCATTCGAAATCTCGACCTTACCACTATACATATAGATCAATTCCATATAGAAATGCCAGTGGGCGTGGACAGGAAAATATTTCGAGTTTGTATCGAAATAGAAGCACTCTATCGGACGATTGAGCATGTCGCCATGCTCATAGAGAAAGGGCATTCAATTCACTCCCCCGCGCCATTTCAGCTGCCAGAAAGCAACTGCTCCCGCTGCAGCGACATTCAGCGAATCCACTCCGTTTGACATGGGGATCTTTACAGTGTGATCGCAGCGGGCTATCGTATCCTTGGAGAGCCCGTCGCCCTCCGTGCCCAGAACTATCGCCAGCTTATCCTCGGCGGCAAGAACGGGATCGTCAATGCTCACCGAATCATCACTGAGCGCCATCGCAGCTGTTTTAAATCCCCAGCTGTTAAGAAGCGACAGTCCCTTTTCAGGCCAGTCCTCCGGCTCCTCGCCTATCTGCGCCCAGGGCACCACCAGCACAGTCCCCATGCTGACGCGGACCGCTCTCCTGAGAAGCGGGTCGCAGCATGACGGAGTGACCAGCACTGCGTCTATCCCCAGCGCAGCAGCCGAACGGAAAACAGCGCCAATGTTCGTCGTATCCACAATGTTTTCGAGTACCGCAACACGGTGCGCATCCCGGCAAATGTCCTCCGCAGATCTTGCAGC
The DNA here is from genome assembly GCA_934446565.1 of uncultured Oscillospiraceae bacterium. Classification (GTDB taxonomy): domain Bacteria; phylum Bacillota; class Clostridia; order Oscillospirales; family Ruminococcaceae; genus CAG-115. The sequence continues at coordinate 47,168 of CAKSEO010000004.1, forward strand.
GGGTCTGCGCACGGCGCACAGAACTCCCCGGTTGAGCTTGTAACCCGTCATCGTCGAAAGGATATCCTGGTCAGCCAGGTACACAGGGATATCACCGCAGTTTCTGATGAGGTCGCCCGCGCAGCCATCCAGGCAGCGCTTCTCTGTGAGCATGGACACCAGCTCGTATCCGCGCTGCATCGCGAGTTCGATGACCTTAGGGCTCTCGGCGATGAATATTCCCTTTTCCGGCTCCAGGCGGTTTCTGAGCTGTGCTTCGGTAAGCTTTGTGTAGACCTCGCAGCCCGGATGGTCGAGTGTCGTAATTTCAATAAAGTTTGGCATTTTATTCACTCTTATCTTTCAGGTATTCGTTTATTTTCCGCAGAATTTCGCTGTAGTCGCCCGCAAGGGATTCGTGAGCGGTCTCAGCGTAGTCCGTGCAGCCGCTTTTCAGTGCGAGTTCGGAAGCGCGTGCGCGTTCAGAAAGCCCTGTGAGCCCTATAGACAGCGACGTACTTTTTATAGAATGGGCGCACCGCTGGTAATCGTCCCATCGTTTCTCCGCGTACGCGCTCTGCAATTCAGCCCGGCGGTCGTTAGACGCGAAGTCGCACAGCATATCATTGAACAGCTCAATGCTATCGCAGCAAAACGGCAGAGCGATGTTCAGATTTATTTCCGGAAGCCTTTCGGAGAGCCCATCGCGGCACGGTGCAGGCGTTGATTCTTCCGGAATTCCCGAAACAGGTCTGATAAGCTCCTGAGGCAGGTTGCGGAGTATCGTTTCCTCGAGTTTTGTTCCGCGGACAGGCTTCGATATGTAGTCGGCGAAACCAACATTCATGTACTGCTCACGCATTCCGGCAAGCGCATTTGCGGTGAGCATAATTACCGGCGTTGCACAGTTAGGCGATGTTCCATCACTGCGCAGCGCTTCAAATGTCTGCACTCCGTCCAATTCCGGCATCATGTGGTCCATCAGTATCAGGTCGTATTTGCTTTTCTTCGCCTTTTCAAGGCATTCCCTGCCGCTGCCGGCGGTGTCAACACAGATCCGTGTCTGCTTCAGCAGATTTGCTATAACAAGCAGGTTCACCGGGAGGTCGTCAACTACAAGTATCCTTGCGTCGGGAGCTTCGAAGGTGTGATGGTATTCGTGCTCCATGCTTGCGGAGTAGTTCAGATTTATTCCGCCGCAGGGAGTTTTATCAGCGATTGTCTGCGGAAGCTCCACGGTAAACTCGGAGCCGGTCCCGACTGTGCTTTGCGCACTTACCGAGCCGCTCATCAGGTCGCACAGGCGTTTAACTATTGAAAGTCCGAGCCCTGTGCCCTCGATGTTACGGTTGTGTTTCAGGTCAAACCGCTGGAATTGCGTGAAAAGATGCTGCAAATTCTGCTCCGAGATCCCTATACCGGTATCACTGACGCAGACCCTCAGCAGGAAACCGCCGTCGCGACGCTCCCCTCCGACGGAAAGCGTGACCCTTCCCTTCTCAGTGTATTTCACCGCATTTGTCAGCAGATTCACGATTATCTGACGGATATGCGTTTCGTCACCGTGAAGCTTTACCGGGACATCACCCTGGCATTCGACAAGAAGCTCAAGTCCCTTTGCCTTTGCGCGCGCCGCGACCATATTGCAGCAGTCGCTGACAAGGGAATTGACCTCATAATCCACGGATGTTATCTCAAGCTTCCCGGATTCTATCTTTGAAATATCCAGCACGTCGCTGACTATAGAGAGCAGCGAATTTCCTGACGACTGGATATTTCCCGCATATTCGCGTATCACCGGGTCCTTTTCCTCGCGGAGTATCATCTCGTTCATGCCGAGTATTGCGTTGATAGGAGTGCGTATCTCATGCGACATATTCGCAAGGAACGAGCTTTTCGCCCTGTTCGCCGCCTCCGCTTCCTGCTGGGAACGCTTCTCTTTTTGCAGCGCGTCGATAAGTCTGAGATTCTGCTCGTTCATGAGAGAAATTACTATCATCGCAACGATAAGCGAAAGAAACTGTATACCTACTGAGATGACCACTTCCTGAACAACGTAATAGCGGTCGGTTTCAGTGCCGTCGATGTTGCGCCAAACTCCTGTCGCGATAACGCAAACGCAGCAGCTCAGCGCTGTCACAGTCGTCAGGCGCTTGTTGCCGAAAACTACCGACATCAGTATCGGCATTACGAACGCCGTCATGGTTATCGGAAAAACATAGTGCGCCATAGCCACAACAGTGCACATGAACACTACCGTAAGCACCATTGTGTAATTCAACAGCCAGTCCCTTTGCGGGAATTTCCCCATCATCAGGCTGTCGAACAGAACCGCCAGGAACACAAGTCCCGACGGGATAACCAGGTACTTTATCAGATGTATAGGAAGCTCACCGTCTATCTTCCCCTGTAAACCCAGTATCAGGTTCACGCATATTTCGAGCAGAAACACCCCCGTAGCTATGACGCAGTTCATTATAAATAGTCTGCGGCGCCACTTCATATAATCGGGAGCAGTTTCCAGTATATCTTCTTTCACTTCTGAATGTTTTATATCTTCCATTTTTATCACCTCTATAATTATATTACAATTCTGATAAAAAATCAATACCCGCTTTAAAACATATGTTTTTCCCGAATGATATCAATTTCTTCCCTCTTTGGTCATTTTCTATAAAACATGTCCACATCGTGCTTGAAATTCGGGCATTTTTGTGTTAGAATATTTACACAAGCTATTCCGGCATGGCAAAAACATACATGCCAATGTGGAGGTAAACCAATAATGCAAACCAGTGCTATTTTAAAATCAGGTGTAGCTGCTGTTCTGGCGGCTATAATGACCCTGACCGGATGTTCCGGAGGTAACTCAGCTTCCGAAAGCACGCCGGGAAATACAACTTCCGAGAGTACTTCCGACCCATCAGCCGCCAGCGAGACAAACAGCATGACATCCCTTGAAGTTATTCGCGCGATGGGAAACGGCATTAATCTTGGAAACACCCTTGAAGCCTACAACCATCAGGCATACCTTAACGGCTCCAACCCAACATCCGCTGAAATAGTATGGGGACAGCCCCGCACTACCCAGGAGATGATACAAGGAATGAAAGCCGCCGGCTTTGACACCATCCGTATCCCAATCGCCTGGACTAACGGAATGAACTTCGAAAGCGGCGACTACACCATCGACCAGCGTCTCATGGACCGCGTTGACCAGGTAGTTACATGGGCGCTCGACGAGGATATGTACGTCATTATCAACGACCACTGGGACGGCAGCTGGTGGGGAATGTTCGGAGCGGCCGAACAGGAGACCCGCGACAAGGCTATGGATATGTACAAGGCCATGTGGACGCAGATAGGCGAGCATTTTGCCGACCGCTCCTACAAGCTGATATTCGAATCCGCCAACGAGGAACTCGGAGACAGGCTGAATGATAAGGATATCACAGGTTCCCGCGGTGTCCTCAGCGAAAACGAATGCTATGAGACGACCAACCAGATAAACAGCGAGTTTGTCAAGCTCATACGTTCCCTCGGCGGGAAGAACCCCGACCGCTTCCTGCTCATCGCCGGGTACAATACCGATATAACCAAGACCTGCGACGACCGTTTCAAAATGCCGGAAGACACCGCCGACAGCAAACTGCTCCTTTCCGTGCACTACTATACTCCCTGGGATTACTGTGGCACTGACGGAGTGAACCAGTGGGGCTCCCCCGGGGACTACGACGAGCAGAACGGTCTTTTTGAGAAACTCAGCAAGTTCTCTGAACAGGGCTACGGCGTCGTTATCGGCGAGTATGCCGTAATGCTCAAGAACGGCGGTATCAAGGAGGATACCGACAAGTTCTACGACAACCTGATGGATAACTGCGACCTCTACGATTTCTGCCCCGTGCTCTGGGATTGCAGCAACTTCTACAAGAGAATCACCAACACGCTGTCAAATGAAGCCCTCGCGGAACTGTTCAGCTCACGCGCAGTTGCAAACGAAGCCGGAAAGTCCACCGAAGATATAAAGGCAGCAGCCAAGGAAAAGATAGAGCAGACCCGCAAAACAGCGGAGGAAAACGCACTTGCCGACGTTGAGCTCATGCCTTCCGACGACGCGGCTATCGCCTGGATAATGTACCAGAGCGCTGACTACACCAAGTCCTACAGCGTGGGAGATTCCTACGACCCGACGAATAAAACCAAGGGTATCAAGGAAACAAATGCCCTGATCACCGGTGAGGGAACTTACACTGTCAGCCTTGATTTCACGGAATGCGGAGCCGCTAAGGGCGTTGCATTCTCGGCGCTCGGTATTTCCAACGGCGAGGACCTTTTCCCGGGATATACCATCACCATCGACAAGATACTCGTCAACAATTCCCCCTACGAGCTCAACGGCAAGGAATTTACGACCTCCGACGACAAGCACTGCACCCGCGTCAACCTCTACAACGCGTGGGTCAGCGATGTTCCCAAGGAAGCGCGGACGACTGACGGAGATTTCACAGGCTGTTCCGCCCAGATAATGGACATCTCCGACAAGACGTCTGTTTCGAATATTTCAATAACATTTACCGTTCACGCTCCGTAATATACTATTATATATACAAAGAAGCACGCCAGGATCGGCGTGCTTCTTCTATTTTGTGAGTTTCATAAGGTACTCGTTGAATTTCTTCACGCTTTCCGGGAAGTATGCGTTTTCCTTTGTGATAAGCACTATTTCGGTTTCGATCGGGCAATCGGCTATCTGATGGAATTCCGCCTTTTCCGAATGCAGCAGTCCCGCCGCAGACCCGGGAACCAGTGATATCCCAACATCGCGCTCGGCAAGGTCAACCGCTGTCCTCGCGTCGTCGCAGATGCAGATACAGCGCGGTTCAAGCTCATTCTCGCGGAAAGAGTCTCTGATTATGGATTCCCAGCGGCGATACAGAATGAGCGGATAGTGCGCAAGCATATCCATCGTCACGGTATCAGGAAGCCGCCTTTTTGCGCCGACCGCTATCATTTTTTCACGTGCAAGGCTCTTTACCTTAAATTCATTATCCGGGAAAGGCGTCCTTACAAGAGCGGCGTGTATCTGGTCGGTCCGCAGCTTTTCTATGAGCGAATAGGTGTTGCTTTCGGATATTTCTATTATTACGTCCTCGTTCTTTTTGAGGAAATCGGATATCCACTCCCCGGCACGCGTGCAGATGACCGACGAGACTACGCCTATTCGCACCGTGTCCTTTTCTGTCCGGGCGCATGCTTCCACATCCTGCCGCAGCGTAGTTTCCATCCGCAGCAGCGTCTGCGCCCTATCATACAGCAGCCTGCCTGTATCCGTCAGGCGTATGTGCTTCTGACCGCGCTCGAACAGTGAACAGCCCAGTTCCTGCTCCAGCAGCTTCATCTGCGTGCTCAGCGGCGGCTGAGACATGAACAGCTTTTTCGCAGCGGCGCTTATCGTGCCCTCCTCTGCAACAGTCGTAAAATATTTCAGTTGTTTCAGGTCCATTTTTGTTACCATATCCTTTGGCTATGATTCTATACAAAAATAGTATAGTTAATTTCACTCGTATACCTTTAAAATATTCTACATTTATGATATACTATTAACCGTGATTTGTCAAGATATATCTGAAAGGAAGGGAAACATTTTGTTCAAACTGCTTGTACACATCAAAAAATACAAAAAGGAATGTATCCTGGGTCCGCTGTTCAAGCTGCTGGAGGCTCTGCTTGAGCTTTTCGTGCCGCTCGTCATCGCATCGATAATCGACGATGGCATCGCCAACGGCGACAAGGGCTACGTTATCGGCATGGTAGCTCTGCTTATCGGGCTGGGTATCGTAGGGCTTGCATTCTCTATCACCGCTCAGTACTTTGCAGCTAAAGCGGCTGTCGGGTTCTCCTCAAAGGTAAAGCACGAGCTTTTCCGCCACATCGAGAGCCTTTCCTGGTCCGAGATAGACCAGATAGGTACTTCCACTCTCATCACCAGAATGACCAGCGATATGAACCAGATACAGAACGGCGTCAATCTTACGCTCCGCCTGCTGCTGCGTTCACCGTTCGTTGTGTTCGGCGCCATGATAATGGCGTTCACTATCAACGTCCAGGCTGCGCTTATTTTTGTTGCGGCTATCCCGGTGCTTTCCGTTGTTATCTTCGGAATTATGCTGTGGTGCATCCCGCTATACAAGAAGGTTCAGGCAAGGCTCGACAAGGTGCTCGGGATAACCCGTGAGAACCTCACCGGCGTTCGCGTCGTCCGCGCTTTCTGCAAGGAAGAACAGGAAATCGAAACCTTCACAAAGAGCAACGACGAGCTTACCGCCGGACAGAAATTCGTCGGCAGGATATCCGCTCTGATGAATCCGCTGACCTACGTTATAATCAACCTTGCGATAATCTGGCTCATCCAGACAGGCTCTGTGCAGGTAAACGACGGCACTCTGTCCCAGGGCGACGTTGTTGCGCTTTACAACTACATGTCGCAGATACTCGTCGAGCTCATCAAGCTCGCTAACCTCATAATCAGCCTTACAAAGTGCGTTGCCTGCGGCAATCGCGTACAGGCGCTGTTCGACATCAGGGCCTCTCAGGAAGTGACCGCAGACAAGGGCGTTGTCGGAAATGCGGATTACGCAGTTGAATTCCGCGGAGTTTCCCTCAAGTACAAGAACGCCGGCGAGGACTCCCTCACCGGAATGGACTTTGCAATCAAGCGCGGCGAGACCGTCGGGATAATCGGCGGTACTGGCTCGGGCAAATCCTCCCTGGTCAACATGATACCGCGTTTCTACGACGCGACCGGCGGCGAAGTCCTCATCGGCGGACGCGACGTAAAGAGCTTTGAGATTCCCGAGCTGCGCGAAAAAATCGGCATAGTCCCGCAGAAAGCCGTGCTTTTCAAGGGGACTATCCGCGACAACATGCGCTGGGGCAAGGACGACGCAACGGACGAGGAAATACTCGCCGCTGCGAAAACCGCCCAGGCAGCCGACGTTATCGAGAGCAAGGGCGGTCTTGATTTCGAGATAGAACAGGGCGGCAAGAACCTCTCCGGCGGTCAGCGCCAGCGCTTCACCATTGCACGCGCCCTGGTAAGAAAACCCGAGATACTGATACTGGACGACAGCGCCTCCGCGCTCGACTTCGCGACGGACGCAGCATTGCGTAAGGCTATCCGCGAATTGGACAGCACTCCTACTGTGTTCATCGTTTCCCAGCGTACTTCCTCGATCCAGCATGCTGACAAGATAATCGTGCTGGACGATGGCAAGATAGCCGGTATAGGCAAACATGACGACCTGCTGAAAAACTGCGCGGTTTACAGCGAGATCTATAATTCCCAGTTCAAGAAGGAGGCGGTATAAATGGCAGACAAGGCTAAAAATAAGAATACCGCACAGAAAGGCACTCTTAAAAAGGTGCTGAAATACGTTCAGCGGCACGGATTCTTCATGGTTCTGTCGATACTCTTTGCGGCTGCCACAGTCGCGCTGACTCTGTACACGCCTATCCTTATCGGCGACGCTATCGACCTCATCGTTGGAAAGGGTCAGGTGGACTTTACAGGTATCGCAGCTATCCTTATCAAAACCGGTATCATCATTGGTATCACCGCGCTGCTCCAGTGGCTGATGAACACCATCAACAACCGCATCACCTACCATGTGGTACGCGATATCCGCAACGAGGCTTTCCGGAAGATCGAGATACTCCCGCTCAGCTACATCGACGCACACCCCTACGGCGACATCGTTAACCGCGTCATTGCCGACGCCGACCAGTTCGCGGACGGTCTGCTGATGGGATTTACGCAGCTTTTCACCGGTATAGTTACTATCCTCGGCACGTTGTTCTTCCTGTTTTCCATTAGCTGGCAGATAGCTGTAGTCGTTGTTATCGTTACTCCGCTGTCGCTGTTCATTGCGCGTTACATTGCAAACCGCACCTACCGCATGTTCCGGCTTCAGTCAGAAACAAGAGGTCAGCAGACTGCCTTTATTGACGAGATGATCGGCAATCAGAAAGTCGTTCAGGCGTTCTCCCACGAGGGCGAGGCGCTGGAGAAATTTGACAGGATAAACGACCGCCTTGCGGATTGCTCGCTGAAAGCTACGTTCTTCTCCTCCCTGACAAATCCCTGCACGCGTTTCGTTAACAGCGTGGTTTACGCAGGCGTTGCGCTCGCTGGCGCGCTCATCTGCATTGCCACTGCCGGGGCGGTCAATCCGTTCACGATAGGTCAGCTTTCCGCCTGCCTTTCCTACGCGAATCAGTATACCAAGCCGTTCAACGAAATTTCCGGAGTTGTCACCGAGTTACAGAACGCGCTGGCATGCGCGGCAAGACTGTTCGAGCTCATCGAGGAAGAACCTCAGGTCCCCGAGCCTGCTGACGCAGTTGAGCTCACTGACGTTAAGGGTACAGTCGGACTGAACGATGTTTCGTTCTCCTACGTTCCCGACAGGAAGCTCATCGAGGGTCTCAGCCTCAGCGTTAAGCCCGGACAGCGTATCGCAATAGTAGGTCCCACCGGCTGCGGAAAAACCACGATAATCAACCTGCTGATGAGATTCTACGACGTCAACAGCGGCTCGATAACTGTCGAGGGCACGGACATCCGCAACGCAACGCGGAACAGTCTCCGCAGCAGCTACGGAATGGTGCTCCAGGAGACCTGGATGCGCTCCGGAACTATCCGCGACAACATCGTAATGGGCAAGCCGGACGCCACCGACGAGGAAGTCATAGCCGCCGCGAAAGCGTCCCACGCGCACAGCTTCATCAAGCGGCTCCCGCAGGGTTACGACACTGTTATCACCGAGGACGGCGGCAGCCTTTCCCAGGGTCAGAAGCAGCTGCTCTGCATTACACGCGTAATGCTCTGCCTGCCGCCTATGCTGATACTTGACGAGGCTACCTCCTCGATAGATACCCGAACCGAGATAAAGATACAGGATTCTTTTGCCAAAATGATGAAAGGCCGTACAAGCTTCATCGTTGCGCACCGCCTGTCAACTATCCGCGAAGCTGACGTAATTCTCGTAATGAAAGACGGTCACATCATCGAACAGGGAAATCACGAGGAACTGCTCAAGAAGAACGGATTCTACGCTAATCTTTATAACAGCCAGTTTGCCGTGTGATAATTCAATATTTCATTTCACCCGCTGTTCATACAGAGCAGCGGGTGATTTTTGCATTTTATTTCGCATAGTACTTGCAAATCGTCGATAAATGTGATATAATTGATAAGTATGCGGGTCGATACAGCGTTTCCCTGGACGTCGGTGCCGCATATAATGCATAAAGAGCCTTTGTTTCTTCTGCGTTTGTTCCTTATGCTAAAACGGTTGTGCTTTGGTTGAATTTTTTTGTAGGGTAAACTCAAGTAAACCTATTGACATAATATGTTTTGTATGATATAATCTATGCATACCGGAAGCAAGTCAGATACGCTGAAATCTGAACTCTTCGCACCATACAAAACCATCTTGATATACGGAGTGATGTTGTGGACTGGTCATTTATTCAGAAGTTCACACCGATGTATGTTGAAGCTGCATGGCTGACGCTTGTCATCGGTGTTCTTGGTATCGTGCTGTCGGTGGCGATAGGGCTCATCTGCGCACTTGTGAAATACTATAAAATACCTGTTGCAAGGCAGATAGTTGCCGTTTATATCGAACTGTCGCGTAATACCCCGCTTATCGTGCAGCTTTTTTTCCTCTATTTCGGACTTCCGAAAGCAGGCGTGCTGCTTTCAAGCGAGGCGTGCGGAGTCATCGGTCTGGCGTTCCTAGGCGGCAGCTACATGGGCGAAAGCTTCTACAGCGCCCTGAAATCCGTCGGAACTATCCAGCTCGAAAGCGCTGAATCCCTTGGACTGCGCAGGTGGCAGGTCATGCGGTACATAGTTCTTCCGCAGGCTGCTTCCGTTTCCATTCCCGCTCTTGCCGCAAACGTTATATTCCTCCTCAAGGAAACCAGCGTGTTCAGCGCTGTTTCGCTTGCCGACCTTATGTACGTTGCAAAGGACCTTATCGGAATGTACTACAACACCGGTGAAGCACTGACCATGCTAGTCGCAGCTTACCTAGTGATAATCCTCCCGATATCCATTCTGTTCAGCATTTTAGAGAGGAGGATGCGCCGTGCAGGGAATTGAAGTTCTGTTCATGGGCAACAACATGCTAAGGCTGTGGGCCGGGCTTTGGGTTACGCTAAGGCTGTCCCTCATCTCCATCGCGCTTTCCCTTGTTATCGGAATGTTCGTCGGAGCGCTCATGCTTGTCAAGAACCCGGTGGTTAAGGTGATCTGCCGCGTTTACATCGAGATCGTCAGGATAATGCCGCAGCTTGTATGGCTGTTCATCATCTTCTTCGGCATCACAAAGATGACCGGCATAAATATGGGCGGCGATACTGCGGCTGTCATTATGCTCACTATCTGGGGCGCTTCTGAGGTCGGCGACCTTGTTCGCTCGGCTTTTCTGGCTATACCGGCTCATCAGTTCGAATCCGGACTTTCACTCGGGCTCAGCAGACCACAGCTTTATTTCTACGTTATCTTCCCGCAGGCTTTCAGAGGGCTTGTTCCGGATATAATCAACCTCTCAACGCGTATGATAAAGACCACGGCGCTGGTTTCCCTTATCGGCGTCACCGAAGTTCTCAAGGTCGGAAAGCAGATCATCGACGCGAACAGATTCGAGTTTCCGAACGCGGCTTTGTGGGTGTATGCAGCGATATTCCTTATGTATTTCATCATATGTTTTCCGCTGTCCATGCTTTCCAGAAAGCTCACTAAAAAGAGAGGTGAATAACAATGGCTGACCACATTATTGATATAGAGCATCTTACAAAAAGGTTCGGCGACAATACCGTCATCAATGACCTGTCACTTAGCGTTGAACAGGGAGAGGTACTCGTACTTGTCGGACCGTCCGGATGCGGAAAAAGTACCCTACTCCGCTGTATCAACGGACTGGAGCCTATCCAGGGCGGCTCTATAAAGCTCCACGGAGAGCCTGTAGAGCACGGTAAGCAGAGCCTTTACAAGGTTCGTCAGAAGATCGGCATGGTTTTCCAGAGCTACGACCTTTTCCCGCACATGACCGTAATGAAAAACATCACCCTTGCCCCGCTGAAAGTCCAGAACCGCAGCAAGGACGAAGTGACCGAAAAGGCAATGGCGCTGCTGAAACGCGTAGGGCTTGAGGACAAGGCGGATTCTTACCCCTCGGAGCTTTCCGGCGGTCAGAAACAGCGCGTCGCAATAGTCCGCAGCCTTATAATGAACCCGGATATCATGCTGCTCGACGAGATAACAGCCGCGCTCGACCCGGAGATGGTACACGAAGTTCTTAACGTCGTGCTGGACCTCGCAAAGGGCACCGAGAGCAATCCCGGCGGCACCACCATGATGATAGTAACGCATGAGATGGCATTCGCCGAGGCGGTCGCAGACCGCGTAGTATTCCTGGACGGCGGCGTTATCGTTGAAGAAGACAGTCCGCAGGAGTTTTTCCACAACCCGAAAACCGACCGTGCACAGCGATTCTTAAAGACGTTCACCTACAAGAGATAAGCGGATATTTCCGCCCTCATGCAGGTAAACATATACAAAACACAACAAAAGGAACAATTGGAGGACTAAGCTATGAACACATTCAAGAAAATAGCATCTGTATTTGCTGCGACAGCAATGGCGCTGTCCCTCGCAGCATGCTCGAGCAACGAGAGTTCTTCCGCCGCTTCTGACAACAGCAGCGACGCTGCGACAGGTTCTTACAGAACTGTTGACCAGATCAAGGAGAGCGGCGAGATCACCATCGGAGTTTTCTCCGACAAGAACCCTTTTGGCTACGTTGACAACGACGGCAAGTTCCAGGGCTACGACGTTTACTTCGCAGAACGTATCGCAAAGGACCTCGACGTTGAGCTGAAGCTCGTTCCCGTTGAGGCTGCAAGCCGCGTTGAGTTCCTTGAGACCGCAAAGGTAGATATTATCCTTGCAAACTTCACCGTTACAGACGAGCGTAAGGAAAAGGTAGATTTCGCACTGCCCTATATGAAGGTCGCTCTGGGCGTTGTTTCCCCTGATTCCGCTGTCATCACTGAAGCTGAACAGCTCAACGGCAAGACCCTTATCGTAGTTAAGGGCACAACCGCTGAGAGCTACTTTACCGAGAACTATCCCGATGTAAAGCTCCAGAAGTACGACGAGTACAACGAAGCTTACTCCGCACTCCAGGACGGCCGCGGCGACGCTTTCTCCACCGATAACACCGAGGTGCTCGCATGGGCTATGAACAACCCCGGATTCACCGTAGGCGTTGAATCCCTCGGCAGCACCGACGCTATCGCTCCGGCTGTTACTAAGGGCAACGAAACTCTGCTCAACTGGCTCAACGATGAGATCACCTCTCTCGCTGACGAGCAGTTCTTCCACGCTGACTACGACGCTACCCTCGCTTCCGTTTACGGCGACAACGTAGACAAGGACAGCCTGGTCGTTGAAGGCGGCGTAATGTAATCGCTGTTCCCAGCTCTTTCGGCAAATAACGGACTCCGCTGAACTACGGTTTGGCGGAGTTTTTTTGCGCAGATGCCGATTATGAAACGCTTTTTTTATAATTTGGATTGACTTATTGTCTCTCTGCGTGTATAATATTAGTATGGTTGTATCGAATGGAGGTAATATATGAAAGTAAAATGCGATTACTGCGGCAGCTTTATCGAGGATACGGACGAGACCTGCCCTAACTGCGGCGGCGTTAATTCCCACCTAATGAGAAGCGCGGACGGCGTGCCGAAAACCATCGAGGAGCTCAGGGCGTTTGCTGCTGCGAAAAATCTCCCGCTGGAACAGATGAGGTTTTTCATCGGAATAGACTACAAGGAGCCTAAGGCGTTCGGTATTTACAAGGACGACGACGGCAACTTCATCGTCTACAAGAACAAGGGCGACGGCACCCGCGCGGAGCGTTACCGCGGCAAGGACGAGGCTTACGCGGTAAACGAGATATACCAGAAAATGAAAACCGAGGTACAGATACGCCGGGAAAAAAACGGCGCTTCCCGACCGGCTGCGAGTAAAAAGGAAGAAACCGAATTCGGGGCGTTCATGTACTATCTGAAGAAACTGCTCAAGCCGCTTATTCCCGCGCTGGTCCTGGTAGTTATCGGTATAGTATGCCTGTGCATTTCAAACAAAATTCCGAACAAGGGATACTACACCTACAACGGCGGATACTACTATTACCTTGGCTCGGACTGGTACAGATACGACGACGGCTACTGGTACAGTACCTCCGTTGACGACGAATTATCCAGAAACTACGGAGATTACTATGACGGCACCGACTACGAGAACGGCTACGGCTACTCGGATTTCGAGGACACTGACTACTACTCCAGCTACGCTGAAAACAGTTCCAGCTACAACGACGACTGGGACGGCGACAACGGCGGAGACTGGGATTTCGGAGGCGACTGGGACGCAGGTGATACCAACTGGGATACTGACTGGTAAACCGTTGACTATGCCGGGTCGGAATTATCGGCTCGGCATAGCATTTTCCCAATTTCCCGGGAAATAATAGCTGTAGACATCATTTCATCTAAGTTTCAGGAATTATTTCTGAAATTCTATTGACAAATTCGATATAATGTGCTATAATCCTAGTAGTTCGATAGGATATGTAAGATAACACTACCTGAACAAGATAATACAAAAGAAAGAATGGTGAATCTATGACTACTATATACGCGGATAACGCCGCCACCACGAAGCTTAGCAAAACGGCGCTTGACGCAATGATGCCATACCTCACGGAGAATTATGGCAACCCCTCGTCGCTTCATACGGTTGGTCAGATCGCCGCCGAGGCGCTTTTCAATGCCCGCAAGACAGTTGCAGAGTGCATCGGTGCTGACCCCAAGGAGATAATCTTCACCGGTGGCGGCAGCGAAGCTGACAACCAGGCCCTTCTGACAGCAGCGGAAATTGGCGCACGCAAGGGCAAAAAGCACATCATCTCCGATGTTATCGAGCACCATGCGATACTTCACTCCCTGAAAAGGCTGGAGAAAATGGGCTACGAGGTAACTCTCCTCCCGGTAGACGGCGAGGGCAGAGTTGACCCGGAAGCGGTCAGAAAAGCGATCCGCCCTGACACCGCGCTGGTTACTATTATGATGGCTAACAACGAGATCGGCACTATCGAACCTGTTAAGGAGATCGCCGCTATCTGCAAGGAAAACGGCGTTCTGTTCCATACTGACGCGGTTCAGGCTGTTGGTCACATTCCGGTCAATGTAAAAGATATCGGCTGCGATATGCTGTCTCTGGCTGGTCACAAGTTCCATGGTCCTAAGGGCGTTGGCGTTCTGTACGCGCGCAAGGGGCTGCTGGTTTCCTCCCTCATCGAGGGCGGCGCTCAGGAGCGCGGCAAGCGTGCCGGCACTGAGAACATCGCGGGAATCGTTGGTCTTGCCGCTGCTTTAAAGGAAGCTACAGAAAATCTTGACGTCAATATGGCTAAGATCGCAAAGCTCCGCGACAGGCTCATTGAGGGACTTTCCACCATCTCCCACTCTATTCTCAACGGTTCCAGGACCGAAAGACTTCCCGGCAATGTGAACATGTGCTTCGAGGGCATCGAGGGCGAATCACTGCTCCTGCTGCTCGACCAGAAGGGCATATGTGCTTCCTCAGGCTCCGCGTGCACCTCCGGTTCGCTCGACCCGAGCCACGTACTACTCGCAATAGGGCGTATCCACGACGTTGCACACGGCTCGCTCAGACTTTCGCTTTGCGAATACAATACAGAGGAAGAAATCGAAACTATAATCAAGGCTGTACCCGAGGTCGTTGACTACCTCAGACGTATTTCCCCGGTATGGCAGGATCTTCAGGAGGGCAAGAGAACTTATGTTATACAGTGAAAAGGTAATGGATCACTTCACACACCCGCGTAATGTCGGCACTATCGAAAATGCAGACGGTGTAGGCGAAGTAGGCAACGCAAAGTGCGGGGATATCATGAAGATATTCCTCAAGATAAGCAAGGAGGGTATCATCGACGACGTTAAGTTCAGCACGTTCGGCTGCGGTTCCGCGATCGCAAGCAGCTCCATGGCTACTGAAATGATCAAGGGCAAGCCGGTTTCCGAAGCGCTCGAGCTTACAAACAAGGCAGTCGTTGAGGCTCTCGACGGACTTCCCGCTCACAAGATACACTGCTCCGTCCTCGCTGAGGAAGCTGTTAAGGCTGCGGTCAAGGATTACTACGACAAGAACGGTATCTCCTACGACCCCGAGATGTTCAAGGAAAAGCACGACTGCGAACATTGCGGCGAATAAGCTTGCATTACAGTTCAATTAATACAGACCCTTTCCGACTGGAGAGGGTCTCAGCTTGTCGAAAAAATCGAATTTGCCCGCGAAGCGGGCTTTTGAAATCCGTTTTTTGCTCCGGGTTTCCCGGGGCAAAAAACACTTCTATCCGCACAAGTGTCTAGGCTACGCTGGCGACGGCTACGCCTTACGCTGTGCGCGTGGCGCGGATGTTCGGCGGAAAAGTCACTTTAGTGACTTTTTCGACGGTCTGAGACCCTTTCCGACTGGAGAGGGTCTTTCGCATTTTTTGCACATTATGTGTTTTTATAGACTGTTGTATTTGACATTTCTGCGCAGATGTTGTATAATCGTTAGGAAAGAAGGTGTTCTATGGAGCTTTTTATTACAATTTTAGTGACATTCTTTGCGGGAATGGGCGCCGGTCTTGGCACTGGTTTTGCCGGAATGAGCGCTGCGGCTGTCATTACTCCTATGCTCACTACATTCCTCGGTATTGACCCTTACGTTGCAGTCGGTATCGCGCTTGCGTCGGATGTACTTGCCAGCGCAGTTTCAGCCTATACTTACGGGCGGAATAAAAATCTTGACATTAAAAACGGTCTCGTCATGATGGTGACTGTTCTGCTGTTCACCATCGTTGGAAGCTGGGTATCCAGTCTGCTTCCCTCCGCTACCATGGGTGGGTTCTCGGTGTTCATGACGTTTATCCTCGGCATCAAGTTCATCGTGAAGCCTGTTATGACCACCAAGGAGGACATGAAAGCCGTATCACCCAAAAAACGCGTCATCCAATCCATTGCGGCTGGCGTCGCTATCGGTTTCATCTGCGGATTCGTAGGTGCGGGCGGCGGCATGATGATGCTGCTTATCCTCACTACCCTGCTTGGTTACGAGCTCAAAACCGCAGTCGGCACAAGCGTGTTCATCATGACATTTACGGCGCTCACAGGCTCAGTCTCGCATTTCGCGATGGGCGGCACGCCTGACATGCTTGTAATGACCCTATGCATCGTATTTACGCTGATATGGGCGAGAATTGCAGCAGTCTTTGCGAACAAAGCCACTCCTAAAACGCTCAACCGTGCGACTGGTATCGTCCTGGTCGTGCTCGGCGTTGTGGTAATGGGATTCCAGCTCATTACAAAAATTACAGCATAAAATCACCCGGGACAGTCAAATACTGTTCCGGGTATTTTTATCTTAGGGTCAATTCGGTAATTGCTGCGTAATGAGTACGCGCCCAGTCGAACGGCTTACAGCCGTCTATTCTGCTGTCCGTAATGTTCATTTCTCAGATTCATTCCGTAACCGGAGGGTGCTCCCGGATGTATTCGTCAAGCATATTCGCAGAATACCTGCAAAACTCCGGGCAGGGTCGCTTCTTATAATATTCCGCCGTTCGCGCCTCGGGAATCGGCGAGCCCTCCGGCTTGGAAAGTCCCAAAAGTTCCTTACAGATAAGACTGCCGTTGTCCCGGCGGAACTGTGCGGCGAGCTCCTGAATGCGGGCGTAGAGCTCCGCCTTAGCCTGGACGTTCTTCGGGTCGGAATAGCCGTACAGCATGTTGACCACCATAACAGCCCCGGAAAACGTGCCGCAGACCTCGCGCAGCCTGCCCATTCCTCCGCCGAATCCAGAACCGCAGCGTACTGCGGTTTCAAAGTCCATTCCAATGAGGTCGGCATACGCTCCAACAACAGACTGAGTGCAGTTGTAGCCGCTCAAAAACAGCTCGTAAGCTTTGTCGCCCCTGTCGCTCATTTGCAGAACTCCTCTGCTGCGTCTGCGATCGGCTCAGCCTCAGGACATGTGAATCCCTCTATTGTTCCGTTGTCAACTCTGCCGGCAAGCTCCGGGTTTATCGGAAGTTTAGCCAGCACCTTGAGTTCGAACTTCTGTGCGGTTTCGTCGATATGGCTAAGCCCGAATACGTTCAGATGCTTTCCGCAGTCAGGGCAGACTGCGTAGCTCATGTTCTCTACAAGTCCGATTATCGGGACGTTCATCATCTCTGCCATCTTCACAGCCTTGCCGACTATCATGGAAACCAGCTCCTGCGGAGATGTTACAACGATGATACCATCAAGCGGTATCGACTGGAACACCGTCAGCGGAACATCGCCTGTTCCCGGCGGCATATCAACGAACATATAGTCAACGTCGCCCCAGGCAACGTCTGTCCAGAACTGCTTCGCAGTTCCGGCGATGATGGGACCGCGCCATATAACCGGGTCAGTTTCGTCAGGCAGCAGCAGATTGACTGACATCACCTTGACGCCTGTTTCCGACAAAACCGGGAAAATCGCAGTCTCGCTGCCCTTTGCCTTTTCGTGCAGTCCGAATGCCTGCGGGATAGACGGACCTGTTATGTCCGCGTCCAGGACTGCGGAACGATATCCGCGACGATTCATCAGCACTGCCGCCATGGAAGTCACCATGGATTTACCAACGCCGCCCTTGCCGCTGACTACGCCGATAACTTTCTTTATATGGCTGTCCTTGTGCGGCTGCGCTACAAGGCTTTCCTGCTTTCTTTCAGAGCAGCTTGCGGAACAGCTTCCGCAGTCATGTGTACATTCGCTCATTTATATCACCTTTTCCTTAGTTTATCTGGAAGTTTACAGTTTATCGGGAAGTTTACCGCATACATCGTCATCAGGCGCACGGAGCACAGCAGTCTGTCGGAAAGCGTCGCGTAGTCCTTTTCCTTGTGCTGCTCGCGCGCTGCGCTGGCGGGTTCGTCATTCCAGCTGCCCATTGCGCCGAATACATCCGCTGCGTCAGCTGCGAGGTAGTACTTCATGTAATCCTCCGGAATAGCGGGTGCTGCCGCTCCGCTCTTTATTACGGGTGCTGCCGTGCCGTTAAGGATATCCTCCGCCTTTTTGAAAGTCTTGACGAACGCCTCCTGCCCAAGCTGTTCAGCAAGCTCAGCTACGTCTGTGAGTGACGCTATCGCCATCGACTTCTCGTTGCGGAATTCGGGATCGGTCGCGGGCGCGTTTTCTGCGACAGCCTCGGTGTATTCAATACTCCACATGCGGGCGTCGTCGTTGAAAGTCCAGTGCGGAACGAATCTTGTAACTACACCATCCTCGTAACGCACGAAAATTGATACTGCAGAGTTGTTAGAGAAACCGAGCGACATTCTGTTGACCCTCATACCGAGTATCATGAAAATATTCTTTACGCCCTCCTTGCTGAGGTGAGCGTACCAGTCAGCGGGGTCCTTTGCACGGAAAAGCGGAGCGCCGCTCTTTTTCCTGTCGCAGAAATTGAATGTTATGCTGCCCTCGTACTTTAACGGCGTGAATTCATATTCAGAGCCGTCCTTCATTGCTTTTCTGGCTGCCGCTACGATGCGGCTTGCCTGTGTAACTTCTCCGTTCATTATTATGCTCCTTAAAATGTGATTTTATTTGCAAAGCTCTCGCCGTCCAGTTTGCCCTTTGCTCCGAGCAGGTCAAGGACGGTTGCTCCGATATCTCCGAAGCAGGCTCTTGTGCCAAGGTCGGCAGGTCTTACTGACTGACCTGCAATAAGCACCGGGATATGCTCCCGGGTATGGTCGGTTCCGGAATATTTGGGGTCGCAGCCGTGGTCGGCGGTAATTATCAGCACGTCCTCCGGCAGCATTTTTTCGAGGAATCCGCCCAGCCAGACGTCAAACTCGTTGAGCGCCTGAGCGTAGCCCTCCGGGTCGCGGCGGTGTCCGTACTGCATGTCGAAATCCACCAGATTCGTAAAGCATAGTCCGTTGAATGGAACGCTCTGGAAGTGGGAGGTCTCGTTCATGTCGCAGAAATTGCCGATATCGCGGACGTACTTCGTGAGCCCTCGCCCGGCAAAGATGTCGTATATCTTGCCGACGCCGATAGCGTCAAAGCCCTGCTGCGACAGCCGATCCAGCATCGTGTCCTTTGGAGGGAGCAGCGAGAAATCGTGCCTGCGCGGCGTCCTCGTAAACGGGAACTCTCCCTCAAAAGGTCGCGCGATGACACGACCGACAGCATGTTCGCCGGTCAGTATCTCGCGCGCCATGCGGCAGTATTCGTACAGCGTTTCCACCGGGACGACCGACTCGTGAGCGGCTATCTGGAACACGCTGTCAGCTGACGTGTAGACGATGAGGTCACCAGTGCGGATATGCTCCTCGCCGTAGTCTGCGATGACTTTGGTGCCGCTGTAGGGCTTGTTGCAGAGTACTCCCCTGCCTGTCGCCTCGCTGAATTTTCTGATGACGTCCTCCGGGAATCCGTTCGGGTAGGTCGGGAACGGTTTTTCCGACACGATCCCCGCTATCTCCCAGTGACCGGTGGTGGTGTCCTTTCCGCGGGAGCGCTCAGCGATTTTCAGGTACGCGCCCTTTGGCTCGGGAGCTGGCTCGCCGACGGTCACGCCGTCGATATTGAAAAGACCAAGGCTCCGCATATTGGGCACGTGCAGCTTTCCGGTCTCATAGCAGGAGCGCAACGTGTTGGCACCCTTATCGCCGAAATCCGCCGAATCGGGCATTTCGCCAACTCCGAAACTGTCAAGAACTATCAGGAACACTCTTTTTACCTCTGACATACTAACACCTCATTTCTCATTAAACGATTTCGCCGAGCTTGTTTCATTTCCGTCTCCGTTGAAGTGGGTCTAAAGAGAGTGTGGTCGATATGCGACAGTATCTCGTTGTCAGTCATTTTATCCCTCTTTTCTGGGTCAGAAATCTAGTTCGGTGCAGGTCAGCGGGATAGCAAGCCCCATCCCCTCCGAAACGACTACTTCGCATTCCGGTGCCAGGATGACCGTTTTCCCCCAGCTGAATCGAATGTTGAACGTCCTGCCGGAGCAGTTCTTTATTATCCCCAGGAACTCCCTGTCGGGAAACGACCTCCCGGAATGGGATACGAACTCGATATTCCCATCGTTATACGGATGGAAATCCACGTAATAATCGAGCGACGCAGTTACTTTTCCCTGTCCGTCGCGATAGATGTCGGTTATTTTCGGCACGAACTCCGATTCCCCTGACTTTGTACGATAGACCGCCATACAGAAGCTGAGCGGCGTTTCATCGCTGAGCTCAATGTAAATCGACCCGTCTTTCAGCCGGGAATGGAGCTCTGACCTTGTGCTCCTGAAATACTCGTCAAGTCCGGCATAATGGTCGCATACCTGCGGCAGGCACTTCATCAGCCCGAATTTTCTTGCAAACCGCTCGAAAACCCGGAATGCACGCATAGCGTTGCAGCCCTGGCAGTGCATTTCGGATATCGACAGTCTGTATTCAGAGTTCATCGTGAACAGCGTTATCGCTTCGCCGTCATACTCTGCACTTTCAATCAGTGAAGTGTGTATTGTCGTTCCGTCGGCGCACATGGGGCTTGAGTGTCCGTAAACCGTACCGTGAGCAAGGTAGCCTAAACTGCCCTGGTATGTAAGATACCATTTGTACAGTGTTTTCATAGCAACCTCTGTTTATCAGGAGAATCTGAACGAGCGCAGCGACAGCATTCCGCTTGAAGTCAGCCGCAGCGTGAACAAGCCGTCCAGCGGTTCGGCGGAAGCGTTGACAGTCGTGAATCTGGCGAGGCTGCCGGTCGGAGGTATGACTACCTCGGCGACTGTACGCCCGGTCTCAGCGGCAATTATGCTGAGCTTTGCCTCCGGTCCGGGATTGGAAGCAGTAACGCTTACCATATGGTAGCTTCTAAGGCGGCAGTATTCGAAGCTGATACTGCTCTGCCAGTCGTTTATCAGCGCGTATTCCCGTAGTTCAGCGTCCGCTTCGAATTTCACGTCAACATAATTCAGCGCGGAAACCGCGGCGATATCTCCGGACACCTCAACGCCCTGATAGTCGGACGCGTTCACCTGAATTTCGCAGGTCCTTCGGATATCCGCAGAGGAAGCTCCTATCATCAGAGTATACGACCCGCTGATAAGGTCGAAATCGTTTTTATTTACGTTCCAATAGGAAAGCTCATCCACCGGGAAAGTCAGCTCGACCGTAACGGTCTCCCCGCGTGGGACGAATACTCGTCTGAACGCACGGAGCTGCTTTTTCGGCACTGTCATCGGTATCCCATTAGGAGCGACGTAAAGCTGTACCACCTCGTCGCTGTCCATCATGCCGACATTCTCGATATCCAGCGTCACCTTTACCGTATCGCCCTTTGTATAGGACAGCTTGTCCGGCTTTGCGGTGCAGTACCGGAATCCCGTGTAGCTCATTCCGTAGCCGAACGGGAACAGCGGTTCGCCGTCATAATACAGATAGGTCGAGCGGGTAAGGACAATGTTGTAATCCTCAATGTCGCAGAGCTCCGCACCAGAACGGTACCACGTCACCGGGCAGCGGCCGGCGGGAGAGACCTCGCCGAAAAGAGTCCGGAAAACCGCGCTGCCAAGCGCCGGACCAGCGTGGCAGATGTGCATAAGCGTAGCTACTCGCTCGTTGTCCAGCTGATACGGATATCCGGAGACCAGATACAGCACGGCATTCGGATTCAGTTCAAGTACCGCGTCAAGATTGCGGGACTGCTTTTCCGGAAGTTTAAGGTGCTTGCGGTCGGTGGTTTCACGGGCGTTTATCATGGGATTGTTTCCGCAGAATACGACCACGTTGTGCGCTTCGGTGGCTACTCGCCTAGCACGCTCCGTACCGTCGGAGAACACCTCCATCGTCATAAGGGAATTTTTAGGAGGTCTGAGGGACTCGGTGGTGGTCAGTTCGCACTCCGGGGTTATTGTCAGGAAGCGTTTCTGCCAGTTTTTCAGGCGGCATTCCCTGCCGTTTTTCTCCAGATAGAACATCTCGTGAACGAACCAGCCGAAAACCTGCTCTGCGGTGCACTTCATCACGCCGCAGTCAGTAAGGAATTTGTTATTCAAGCGTGAACGCAATGAAACTGCGCCGTCCCCCCACTCGAAAAGCTCGAAAAGGCAGGATTCATTTATCAGCGGGCTGTCGCACCTGACGCTTCCGTCGTCGCTCACCGTAAAATAAAATCCGTTGGCGGCGTTACGCAGCGCGATAATGTCGTTTCCGCAGTCGTAGACGATGCTTTCCCTGCCGAGCTGCGCGGTCAGCACGTCAAGTATCGTGCTGCACTTCGGTGAGGTGCCTGTGTACCAGTCGCGGAACAACATGTCGGCGTGATAGCCGATGACCGCAAGCTTCCCGTCCTTGTTGAGAGGGAGCACGCCCCGGCTGTTTTTCAGCAGTATCACGGATTTCTCCGCAGCTTCCTGCGCTATCCGGGCGGACTCCTCAGTGCAGAGCATGGATTCAGGGTAATCGAACTGCCTGGTATCATCGAACTCACCGAGCATGAATCTTGCCTTGAGGGGTCCGGTCAGGGCGCGGTCGATATCTGCGACCGTGATAAGCCCGGAATCCAGCGCTTCCTGCGCTGCCGCTCTTACGATATCCTCGTTGTCGGTCATGATGTCAGCACCGTTGTGACGCAAAACCTTTACTAGCGCCGAGGTATGGTCGTTGTCGCTGCGATGATACTGAACATTCTGGGTAAAGTCTCCGCCGTCGGTGACTGCGAACAGAAGCCCCCACTGCTCCCGTGCGAATTGAAGTTCCGGTGAGCACAGCTGCTCAATGCCGTTGACCTCGTTGTAACTGGTCATAAGGCTCAGCGCTCTGCCATCGCGTACAGGCTTCTCGAACGCCTTGAGGTAATATTCATGCTTGAGCCGGGTCGGTACGCTCGCATTGCAGTTCACACGGGTGTCCTCGTTATTGTTCGCGTAGAAATGCTTTAGCGTCGGGATAACGCGCATGTATTTTTCATCCGTACCAGCCATGCCGCGGGTATAAGCCGCCGCCATCGTACCGGCAAGGAAAGGATCCTCTCCGTAGGCCTCCTCGGTCCTTCCCCAGCGCGGGTCGCGCTCAAGGTCAACGGTCGGACCCCAGACGCAGAGGGAGGATTTTCCCTTCTGGCTGTAAATTCTGGTCTCGACTCCAGCGACCTCGCCCATGCGCTCCATTACGCTGGTATCGAATGTCGCCGCAAGCCCGAAAGGCTCCGGAAACACCGTGGTGGGATACTCTCCCTTGGGGTCGCGACAGACCAGTCCCCGGGCAACTTCGGCGCCTATCCAGAATTCCTTTATGCCAAGCCTTGGCACTTCATTCATGTGGGAAGTGAGCAGCCCCAGCTTTTCATCGACAGTCAGCTCCTCTAACAGAGCGGCCGTCCTCTCGTCAAAATCAAGTGAAGTATCGCGAAATCTGTATTCAGGCATGTTCAGCACCTCTTATTTCTTGGATTCTTCCTTTACACGCTTTCTCTTGCTCAGCTCCGCGTAGATGAAAATATCCCGGGAGCGTGTGATATGAAAGCTGTTCTTCTTTATGTAGTCGTTTGCCGTGTGCTTGGGTCTCGCTGTTTTCATGCAGGATTTCATTATAAGGCAGACTATCAGCGCGATTATCAAGCCGACAACTAGCGATATTCCCGCCATTTTCAGGATATCCTGCGCGGTGAATGTCTCCGGTTCCTCGGAAACCTCGGTCGTATACTCCTCGTCAGAGATTGCGGCATTGTCCTCAAGATACAGCTTCTGAACATCGTCAGCCGCTGTCAGGTCCTGTTCAGCGTAAGTGCCGTCGGAGTCATCTTCCATGAGAACGGCAAATGGCTGATACTGCTCGGAATCATAGAGCGGAGCTGCGCCTGCGGACGCGGATACGGTCAGTGCGGCAAATGCTGCCGCGAGCACGGAAATCATCTTCTTCATGACAGCACCCCCTTAAATAAACAGCTGAAGCAGCGTGCCGATTATTCCCACGCCGACTGTGATAGCCGCAAATATCGCCCAGAACTTGCGCCAGCTCACCGGGAGCTCGCCGACGAACTTTCCTGTCTGCGCGTTCATCGCGAATTTGTAGATCTTCCCGCGGTAGTTCGTGCTGAGTATCCACACGGGGAGCATTGCGTAACGTATCTTGCCTGTATTAAGGCTCATGTTGGTGCTCTGGGTAGTCACTGTCTCGTAGCCTACAACGGTGTTCCGCAGAAGCTCCTGCATTCCGTTCTTGACGCGCTCGTTTGCCCGGGGCTGCGCCGCAACGGAATCCACATTGTACCTGTCCGCCAGGAATCCCGACAGATACGCCTGCTGGAACGGCTTCCCTGCTGCTACGTCGAATGGCTCTATTGCCTCCATGTAGTGCGCCTCCACCTTGTCCGAGCCGTTCACCGGAACATCGGCGAACCCTGCTTCGCCCTCGCGGATGACCATGTAGTGCTCAGTGCGGGTGTAGTCAAAATCGTCCGTTGACCACTTCTTGACTTTAGTAGCGTCAAAACGCATTTTTCCGGCAGCGTCGCAGTCGTAAAGCCAGAACGGCACGTACAGCCCCTTTATCTCCTCGATACGGTGCTCGGAAACGAACGTCGGCGGGAGCAGCGGCTTGCCCTTGCAGAACTTGCGGAGGGCGTTCTGCGCTTCCTCCTTGGTCTTGCTGAACGGGATTATGAGGTCAGGCTGGAGCAGTCCGGATACGTTGTTGTCAAGCACAACAGGGCTATCGCAGTAGGGGCAGCTTGCAGCCGCGGAATCTTCGCTGACTGTGATAGCTCCTCCGCAGGATCTGCATATGTAGTTTTTCAGCCCCGTGACCTCGCCGGGCGCCGTGTACGGGTCCCATGCGTACTCCTCGACCGGAGCGGAGTTCTCCTCGCGCTCGAATTCCTCGAGAGTGGCTATATCGTAGCTGTTGTCGCAGTAGTCGCACTTCATCTTCTGCTCGTTAGCGTTCCATTTGAGCTTCGCGCCGCAGCCGGGACACTTGAATTCCTGTACTCCCATGATTACCTTCCTTTCCGCATAATCAGTTCATTTTCTTGCGAAGTATTGTATGCGCCGGCACGCTTATCTCCGTCGGGATAGTCAGCTTTTCCGTCGCACGTCTTGCAATGTCTATCTGCATTCCGTCAGCGCCGAACATCTGTTCAGGCTTGAACACTATCGGTTCAGCGTGTGGCGGGAGCAGCTCCAGTTCGTCGTTCAGCGTGAAATAGTTGCGCTGGGTGAGGTGCATTACGCCGTTTGCGCATTCATCGACAACGCCCACGAAATCGTAATCCCGCATGTAGCCGCTATCCGCGAAGTATTGTCCGCCGTTGGTGACAACGGTAGGGTCCTGCGTTCCGGAGCCGTCGGTCGGCTTTCCGTAGAAAAATCCCGTGCTGTAGGGGCGGTGGCTTATCTTGTTCACCTCGTCAAGCACCCACTTTGGCGGCTTTTCGCCCTTTAAATAGCTGTCCAGCGCCGCACGGTACGCGTTGACCGTCAGCGCAACGTAGTACGCCGACTTCGCTCTGCCCTCGATTTTGAAACTTGTCACGCCTGCGTCGATGAGGTCGTCCAGATGGTCTATCATGCACATGTCGCGGGAATTGAGGATATAGCTCCCGCGCTCGTCCTCGAACACCTTGAAGAACTGGTTGGGGCGCTTTTCCTCCATGAGGTAGTAGCCCCAGCGGCAGGGCTGAGCGCACTCGCCTCGATTCGCGCCGCGTCCGGTGAGGTACTCCGAAATGAGGCATCTGCCGGAAAAACTTACGCACATCGCGCCGTGAACGAAAGTTTCGATCTCCATATCCTCCGGTATTCTGCGGCGTATCTCGCGGATATCGTCCAGCCCGACCTCCCGGGCGAGGACTACGCGTTTTGCGCCCATTTTGTACAGTTCTATCGCAGTCTGGTAATTGACTACGCCGGTCTGCGTGGAAATGTGCAGCTCCATCTTCGGCGCGTACTGCTTTATCATGGAGATAACGCCGAGGTCGCAGGCTATCGCCGCGTCAACACCGCACTCCTGCGCTGCCGCGATGTACTCCGGAAACTGCTCTATCTCACTGTTGAGCGGTATCGTATTGCAGGTCAGGTGCACCTTAACACCGCGCTCGTGGGCGAGCCTGACCGCACGGTCAAGCCCCTCCATGTCGAAATTCTTCGCACCGGCGCGCATTCCGAAACTCTTTCCGGCGAGGTAAACAGCGTCGCAGCCGTAGTCCAGCGCGGAGCGCAGGCACTCCTCGTCGCCTGCCGGAGCAAGTAACTCTATCTGATTCATTATCCTTGTTCCTCCTCGCGCAGAGCTGCGTCAACGATGTTCTGCTCGTGCTTTTCTATCGTGCTTGCAAAGTAGAATACTCCATCGCTGCTGCTCAGGAAATAGTAATAATCGGTTTCAGCCGGGTAAAGCGCGGCGTTTATCGCCTCCATACCCGGGCTGCATATAGGTCCTGCGGGAAGTCCCTCGCAGGTATAGGTGTCGTAGGCGTTGATCACGTTTTCGTAAAGGGCGAGCGAGCTCTTGGGGATATTCGCGCGGATAACGTCCTCGATATAGTGGTCGGTGGTGTCGGACTGGAGGTGCGGATATTCGTACATGTTCTCCAGACGGTTGTGGAATACCGACGAGATATTCGCCATGTTCTCCTCGTTGGTGCCCTCTTTCTGAATGATGGAAGCGAGCGTTACGACCTGGTCGAATGTCATTCCCAGCTCCTTAGCGCGGGCGTACATCTTCTTTGTCACCTTGTTGTCGAAGTTGGCGTACATCTTTTCAGCGGCTTTCTTCGCGTACTCGCTGGTGTCCATGCTGGGCTTGTCGGGGAGGTCGTCGATAACGTAAAACTCATAGGTATCCGGGAACAGATAACCCTCGAGAGCGTAGAATCTGTCCTCCGTAACGTCTATCTGCTCCTCGAAATCGTACTTCTCCTGCTTGGTGCGGTAGTACTTCTCGAAATCGTCAGCGCGGCATACCAAGTTTTCCTCGAGCAGCTGACCTATCTGCTGTGCGTTATAGCCCTCCGGTATCATTACCGTTACGGTGTTCGTGTACTGGCGGACGGTTTTCAGCAGCGTGATGATGTTGCTGTAGGACATGTTGGAGCTTACGGTGTACTCTCCGTCAAGGAAACCCTTGCCCTCGTCTTTCATGTTGATGTAAGTCTTGAACAGCCACGGCATTTCGATGATGCCATTTTCGTGCAGCGTTTCCGCGATGTCGTCCACATTCATGCTGCCGGTTATGACTATATCCGCCTCCCGGCTTTTCTTCGCCATACCGGTATAGTCCATCAGCCCGACGATAACTTTCCACGCAAGGAAAACTCCCACGCATATCGCCGCAACGGACAGCACGACGCCAAGGAACACATGACCCATTGTGCGGGTATGGTTCGTGTAATTTTTCTTTTTGCGGCGCTTCCTGCGCTTTCTCACAGGATTTGCGGCGCGGGTCGTCCCGGGCTCGTCAGCGGCGGTCAGGGAATCCATCATGCGGGTGCTGCCGGGGTCGTCAGCGCTGTTGAGCTCTGTGAAACGGTCACGCGGCGATATTCCGGATGGGTCCTCCGGCTCGGCGTCATGTATGCTGTTCAGTTCCCGGGTGGCTCCGAAATCGTCGGAGTTATCGTCGTCCACCGGGAATCCCAGCTGGTCAAAATTCTTATTATCCATATATTTTCCTCATGTATTGCGTTAGTCAGTGACTACGATATCCGCCCTGCGGTCGTGAGGTTCTGCGGGGACCTCCATCACAAAATCCGAATAGCAGACGATGACGGACTTCCCGGGGAATCCCGCAAGGAACCTGTCGTAATACCCTCTTCCATAGCCCAATCTCAGCCCGCTGCGGTCGCAGCAGAGCGCAGGAACTACACAAAGCGAATCCTCGTCCGGAACAGCGGGAGCTGTCCGGTTCAGCGGCTCAAGGATATTGAACCTGCCTACAGACAGGTCGTCGAACGCGCGTATCGGATAAAATGTCAGTTCAGATTCTCCGGAAACCGGTACTGCGACGAGCTTTCCACGCTCGAAGCACCACCGCATCAGCTGACGCGTGTCAACCTCTATCTCGGTGGAAACGTAGGTGAAAACACTACTGCACTGCTCCAGCAGCGGAACGAGACGTTCGAATACCCTCGCGTCCGCAGCCGCCCGCACGTCGTCCGGCATGCTCCGGCGGCGCTGTATTAGCTCACGGCGCAGCTGCTTCTTTTGCTCTGTAGTGCTCATCTGTCGGCAACTATGCTGGAACGCAGTTCAGCGGATCTGTCCGTGCCGCAGAGCACCTTTACCAGCTCCAGACCGAACTCTATCGCAGCGCCCGCGCCGCATGCCGTAGTGAACTGACCGTCGGTAACGCAGGGCTTATCCATCAGGACTTCCGCGCCGGTCAGATACTGCTCGAATCCCGGGAAGCAAACTGCCTTTCTGCCGGACAGCAACCCCAGCTTACCAAGTATTGACGGAGCTGCGCAGATAGCCCCGACATGTACCCCGTTATCAACGCAGTACTTTATTGCGGACTGCACGGTCTGGGACTTCTCGAGGTTGAGCGTTCCGGGCATTCCTCCAGGAAGTACGATGAGCTGGAGCGAGCTGTCAAGCTTGACTTCCGCTTCGGTCAGGTCGGCGGTGACCTTTATCCCGTGCGAACTTGTAGGGGTAGCCGTGCCGACTCCGACCAGCTTAACGTCAAGCTTAGAGCGGCGCAGCATGTCGATAGGCGCAATTGCTTCTGTTTCTTCAAATCCATCTGCTAAAAAAACGTATATCATTTTAAACCTCCGTAAATGTTATCAGGTGTTTTTCTTCAAGGAATGCCGGGTGATATGATAATTTTGCCTTGCGCAGTCCCTCGGAGCCGGTGTCCTCCTCGCGGTTGATATAGGCGAATTTATCCGCAAGCGTCTTTGCAAACTCACAGTTTACTGCGGCATAAGCGCCCTGGTAGGTCAGCAGTGCTTTTTCCGCATGGACCACGAACGTATCCGCCGCTGAGGGTTCGCCGAACGTAAACGCCTGCGGCTCGCCATTCACGCGGAGCAGACCTCCGGTGTAGCCAAGCTCGCCGAAATAACGCAGGCTCTCGTCAACTACGGCTGCCTCAGTGTTCTTTTCATCGTCAGGCTCGCCGGAATCCAGCCACTTGTTCAGCACATCGCGGCATTCCGGGATATTGTCCGGCGTTATCGTCTCAAACGACCAGTTGTTTTCGTAAAAACGATTCAGGTGGTTGCGCTTGGAATGGTAGCGCTTTCCCTTTAGTTCAGCCAGGTCGGATGAATTGTAGATATAGTCGAAGCCGTCCCGGTCAGGTACAGCTGCGACGTCTGGATACAGCGACTTCAAAACTGCGGCGCACTCTGCGTTTGCCGTCATCAGCAGCGGTATTCCGTGCGACCTGCAATACTCCTTGAGAGCGGGTATCAGTCTGCGGATATCTCCGCTTCCCGCCGGATACAAAAAGCGCGGGGTCCCGTCAGTATGGTCGGTATTTTTCAGCAGGTAGAAATCCTCAAAGCGGCATATTTCCGCATTGTAAACGTTTCTCCAGACGTAGTTGTTTCCAAAAGTGTATAAACAGCCCCGGAAATCCGATTCAGCAAGCAGCTTAACTGCCCACTCCCTGTCGGAAAGCTCCGGATGTCTGAAATTAAGCTCTGCCATCAGATATCCTCTGTTTCTTTCTTTATTCTGAGGGAGATCTCCCCGATGGACAGCGGCGACGCCCCGTCGGAACAGGGAATTATCCTCCAGCCCCAGCGTTCGGCAGTGTAAAGCGCGCTCTCGCGGCAGCTTTTCAGGAATGCTATACTGCTCTCGTGGATGTCCTTTTTCGTCTCATCGCCGTTATACCGCGCGGAAAGCAGCTTCTGCGATACCTCGATTGGCATGTCAAGAAAGATCACGCGGTCAGGCTCGGGAAGCCCGAGTCGATTGTACTCGTGATCTCTCAGCCAGTCCAGGAATTCGTCCCAGCTTTCACGCGGCAGCTTCGTCATCTGGTATATCGCGTTTGATGTGGTGTACCTGCCGGATACAATAAGCGAGCCGCTTTCATAGTCGTTTTTCCAGTCGGTGACGTAGCTTGCGTAGCGGTCGGCGGCGTAGAAGCCCGAGGCGGCGTAGGCTCCCGCCCTGCCCTCACAGGGAATGTTCCCTTTAAGGTAGTCGGAAACCACTCTGCCGGTGCTGCTCTCATAATTGGGGAAGCTTATCAGCCGGGTTTTTCTAGTCGCTGCAAGATCATTGTACAGTATGTCCAGCTGGGTGGATTTTCCACAGCCATCAAGACCCTCTAGTACTATTATACGTCCTTTGTTCATCGTTATCAGTCCTATTACATTGTATATTCATATTTTATTTTATCATATTCGGGCGATTTAGTCAATGCTTTTTGTACAATTTGTATCAAAGCGCACAAAAAGCGGACTGGATCTCTCCAGCCCGCGATTATGGTTATGTATTATTTTGCCACATTGTAAAGCTTGTCGTAATTTACAAGCTCATTGAGCAGCTTGGGAACCTTCTCCTCCATCTGGTCGTCCGGGAACTGGCATGTACCTACTGCCATATGTCCGCCGCCGCCATACTTGAGCATGAGCGAGCCAACATTCACATGGCTTGTACGGTTGAGTATCGAATAACCTACTGCGCAGGAGCAGCCCTTGCCGCCCTTGCCGTCAACTATCCAGCAGGAGATATTCTGCTCAGGGTACAGGCTATAAATAAGGAAGCGGTTGCCGGTATATATCGGGGAAACTCCGCGCAGGTCGGTGATTATCACATCGTCCTCGGTACGGGTGTATTTGTGCACCATTTCCTTGAACTTTTCGGTCTGCTCGTTATAGAGCTTGATACGCTCCTGGATATCGGGCATTGCAAGTATCTCGTCGGTGCTCATGTATGCGCAGCATTTCAGCAGCTTTTCCATCAGCTGGTAGTTGCTGATAGTGAAGTTTCTGAAACGTCCGAGTCCGGTTCTGGGGTCCATAAGGAAGCCGATAAGTATCCAGCCCTGGGGATTGAGTATCTCATCACGGGTGAGGTTGCCGCTGTCAACCTTATCGACTGCCTCCATAAGGTCGTCGAAATTCGGGAAACGCTCCTTGCCGCCGTAGTACTCATATATGATACGCGCGCAGCTGGGAGTGATACGGCTCTCGCCCTTGTACTTGCCCTTGTACTTTCTGCGTTCTTCCTCGCTGGAATGATGGTCGAACCACAGACCGCAGCCCTCAACGAACGGAACATTGGCAAGAACATCGTTCTCCGTCACAGGAATAAGACCGTCCTGGAGATCCTTCGGGTGCGCGAAAGTCCAGGAATCCGGCTCGACAACCCCGGCGCAAAGCAGAAGCGCTCCGCATGCAAGTCCATCAAAATCCGAACGTGTTATAAGTCTCATGATGATACCTCTCTATATCTGAAATAATATAACCTGTAAATTATCGGCAGGAGTTCAGCGTTTAAACGCCTGTAACTATTATAGCAAATCTTTCCGCAAAAATCAACAGGAATTTTCACTTTTTTCACGATTTTTTTGTGCAATTGCAAATGATGTGCAACAATTTGAGCTTCCGCGGCGAACTGAACGGCTTGACAGACGCCAGCAGGCAGTCGAGCTGCTCCAGGAGCAGGTCACGCTCAGGCTCGGAAATATTGTGGCTTCCGAACTCCATTTTCTCCAGCAGCTCCGTGCATTCCGACAGCCCGGAACCAAATTTCTGGTCTGCCCTGCGGAAGAAATCCACGGGAAGCTCGCCGTTCGACGGAGCAACTCCGTGCTCCTCAAGCAGGTCAAGTATCAGTCGGTAAATCTGACCCGATCGGAGAGTCGGCTCTCCGGATTTAAGGCTGCCGAGCACCTTCAGTGCGCGTTTCCGGAGCGCCTGGTACTTCGAAACAACCACTATCAGCACTATGACCACAGCGATAAGCACAGCGGCAAGCGGCAGGAACGGCGCTATAACGTCCATTATGCCGGGAGCAGCCGGTGCGTCAACAACGCTGGGATCGGCTGTTGTTCCGGGATTCTCCGGCTCCACCGGAGCAGGTACGTCGTCCGGCGCGGTCTGCTCCGGACGGGATTCCGCAGGGCGTTCAGGGCGGCTTTCAGTCGCTTCGTGCGTACTGTCACTCTCCACGGGCAGCGGCTCTTTCCGGTCGGGGTATGCTGCGGAGCTTGTCGGGTCGAACGTCGCCCAGCCGTACTCGCCGAGGTAGACCTCGACCCAGGCGTGCAGGTTCTTTTCGCGGAGCAGCACGGAATTGCTGCCGTCCGCGCTTTCAACGTAGAATCCGGTGCAGTAACGCGCGGGTATCCCCAGTTCGCGCAGTATCAGCGTCATCGCGCTGGCGTACAGAGAGCAGTGACCGCGCTTCGTGTCGTTAAGGAACTGCATTACCGGATTAATGCTGTTGTTGCTGCCGTCCAGTGAGTAGGTGTAGTTCTCGCGGAGGTAATCGCTCACAAGCTCGGCTACCCAGTAACGTCTGTCCGGTGAAACGTTATCTTCCGCCGCAATGTCAGCAATATCCGGAAATTCGCGCTCAATGTAATCGTTGATATCCTCGCGGTAATCGTCAGGAATGCCAAGGTAGGTGCTGTTGACATAATCCTCATAATTGGAGATCACGTCCGGCTCGGTCATGCCCGGCACTACAGAAGAATAGATATCGTTGACAGTACATCCGGCGTCTAGAAACGCATACGCCGTCTTAGAAATGTACATCAAACCGTTGGAATCCGATTCGTTGTTTGTAAATTGCGGTACGATAGCGGTGCACTGAACACTGTTCACATGCCCGCCGGCGCTGTCAGATACCCTCACTGCGTAATCTGCGAACACGTCGAAGCTGTCATTTTCGTAGAATGAAAAATCCGCCGTATACGCCGGTAGGAACACGACATTAGTGTCACACAGGTAGTCTATCGTAACGTCAGAGGTCGTGACGACCGGGTTATCCTCCCCGTTGCCGTACAAGTCCTGGTTTCCGGTCGCGGAGAGCAGCGCGGCAATGACCCTGCCCTCGCAGGGACGGTAGGTATCTTTCAGCCCTGAAGAACTCCAGAGCTGCGGCTCATTGCTTACAGCAGTAGTCCAGGAAGTCCCGGCGAAATCTATCCCGATATCGCCGCGGAGGTAGAAAGGACGGTCGCCGGTGTAACCCACGCGGATTATCTCCCGCTCTCCCCTGCCCGGGGTTATGATGTTCAGCGAATCCTGCTTGGATTTTCCGCCGTGGGTGAAGTATTCGGAGGCTGCTCCCTGCTCAAATGGGGACTGCGAAACGCTGCCGTCCGACGCGAGACTGGTAACGAATTCGTACGCCTTGGAATAGTCGATGCTCCCTCCCGCAGGAATTATCGCAGCGCCCACCATAAGGCAGACAGCCGCCAGAGCCGCGCAGTACATTCCCACGCTGAAATACTTGGAATTGAAGTTGCATTTCATCTCAATGCGCTTGAAATAGGGCGCAGAGCGGATACGGTGCATGAATGTCCGTTCCTCGTGCAGCAGTCTGCGGCGGTAATCCGACGTGCTGCTGTGTTTCACGGCAAGTCCGCCGGAATAGTTCCTGCGTATAGCGGTGAGCCCTGCGAGCGAAGCAAGCGCCGGGATGAGCCACAGAGAAAACTCCAGCCGCTCCGAAATGAGTGCCGGAACGCACAGCGCAATAAAAGTAACCACCGCCGGAACAGGAACAAGCCTGCCGGAAAAGCAGGCTGAAATTATCAGGCTGTAAACTGCGCAGAGCAGCAGCGTACCCAGGAGCACGCCCTCAACATAGAGCGGGTTGAGCCCGTCAAGTATCTCTCCCCTGTGAAACAGGAAACGTCTCGGATAAAGAAAACGCCCCTCGACAGTAAGCATGCACGCGTCAGCAAAATAGCTCAGTCTGCGGACAAGCTCGTCCCACTGGAACCAGACGAAAGCCCCTCCGACAAGCGCCAGCGCGGGAACTGCAAAGCGCTTCCTTACAAATGTGAACAGAGCGCAGAACGCGCAGCATAATGCCGCGCTTATCCCCGCCATCAGCGGCACGCTGACCGGGAATCCAAGCTCGGCAACTATATACGCGAACGAGCTTCCACAAAACAGCGCCGCAAGAAGTATCTTCTTTATAACAAGCAGCGGAGTGACCGGTTTGGAACAGTAATATCTGTCGTAGACGAGCACTCCGTCTGAAAAGAAATCTTTAGTCATTTAACAGTCCTTTTATCAGGAGAATATCCTGATACCGTGTTTTTTCAGCGAGTCGTTGACATACGCGTAATGCATGTTCTCCCACTGGTCGTAGCCGCTGAACTTCTCAAGCTGTACGCCGCCGCAAATCGCGGACGCTACCGTCAGGTGAGCGCAGATGGAGCCGTTCCAGATGTAGTTAACGCCGCGGAACTGCTTGCGCAGCGAGATTATGTCCTCCTGGCGTATCGCGTTAGGGCATATTATCCTTGTAATGGAGAAACTGTCGTCAACCGGCGCGGAGACCTCCACCTCGGAAACGCAGTCGCTGATGGAACTGCCGACGCGTCCCGGATGTCCCGCCCACTCGCACATCTCGCTGTAGGTCATCGACAGCTTTTCCGCGAAGCACTGGCGCAGTATCGTCACGACCGCCCTGCCCAGCGCACGCTCGTCGTCCTCCGGGAGATTCAGTATACCGGAATCCCTGAAGCACTTTTCGAGCTTTTCATCAGGTATTTCGTCGGAAAGCTGATCCAGCTTCGTGCGGATGTCATCGTCGTTTATGTCGAACGCTTCTGTCATTACCGCATTTTCGTCGGGGAGCTGCTTTATCGAATCAATTATTCCGCCGCGGTTCACCGATATTTCCTCGAACGGGTCTATCGCCTTTTGCAGTACGTTTTCATAATACTCCGTCAGCTTATCGCTCAGCGCCTGATAGAATTCGATCATCGGCGTACTTGTGGATACGTCCGCGCTTGCGTCCGCGTAGTTTTTCAAATCGACCAGGTACTGCTCCACTGCCTTTCCTGAAAACAGCGTTGCGGAACGCACCTTTCGCATCGCCGCGCGCTCAAGGTCGCGGGTGCGGTTCTTCTGGTCGGACAGCTCCTCCGCTTCGGACTTTATTTTCGCCTGCGCAACGCGAAGCTCCGCAAGGCACTTTTTGATTATCTCCTGCGCGTAGAAAGGTCCCTTTGCAAAATCAGTCTTTGCCGATTCGCAGTCGGTTATCACGCTGTCCGAGATCTCCTTGACAAGCACTGGAGTTCCGTTGGTAACAGCGGCACTCATCGCGCTCACCCATTTCTCCACCAGCGACAGCGCAGCTTCTCCGCCGCCCTTTATCGCCCTTGCGGAAAACGCAGGGTCGGCATGCTCGTCGATGTCGAGCGTCGGAAGCTGCCCGCTCTTGGAAGCTACCAGTTCTGCATTCGGCGTAACAAGCCCGGAATAGCGCTTCAGCGCCATTTCGCCGACATTGTTCCTGTTGAGGGAACGGTTCAGACGTGCGAACACCTTTATCGCAAGGTAGGACATCATCTTCCCCGCAGGGACTTCGCAGCCTCTTACTCCTGCGGAGAGATACCTGAACTCATGCGACGCGTCCGACCTCAGCATATTATAGGACACAATGCGCTCTGCGTCGTCGTCCTTGCTGAAGATTATCTCCATACGGTTGAGTATCTTCTCTGCGGTACGGGTCATCGTCAGGTCATAGCTCTCCGCCGCCGGAATAAGGAAGCAGGCGCTGTACGGCGGCTTTTCGGAATCCACCTCAAAGGCGCGGCTGTACTTCTGCGCGAATCGCTTGTGGCTCTGCTGGAACTTATCAAGCTCCGACTTTGCAACGATGGTGTTCGCGGAATAGCAGCCAACGTCGCGCTGGTCAGTTTCGACAAGCGCGGCAGTATCTGCGGCGAAGAAGTATCCCGTCACCTTGACAGGGTAGCTGACGTCAGCAAACAGCTTCGTCAGGATATACGGCAGGTCGATGAACATGCCTCCGCAGAAGATATCCCCCAGGTTTCCGGTGATGACTATCTCCAGGGAATGGTCGCTGCCGCCGAAATCCGCCATCGCCTCGCCGGTCAGCTTCATTATCTGCTTCAGGTAATGGAACAGGGCTATCCTGCCGCACTGACGCTTAGTCAGTCCGTAGGTAGGCGCCGCCGGGGAATAGTTTTTCAGCCCGCTGTCGAACCACGTCTGCGCGGACTCCGGCAGCTTCGCCGGATTGTTGAGGTACTTGTATATCGATTCCTCCGGGTCTATCGGAAGCGTGAAGCCGTCACCCGGGACTGAACCCTCGTAAGAGAGCTCGCCCAGCTGAGTTTCCTCGCCGATAGAGAGGAATCTCACCTTCTTCGGATCCTTTCCGAATCGCTTTTCCGTAAGGTGCATGCAGCGCAGGACACAGTCTACGCCGTTTTTGCCTATTCCTATAACAAACAGTCTGTTCATGCCAAAATGGCTTTTCTGCCCGTCGTAGAGCTTCATTATCCTCTCAGGCTTTAACCATTCCATTTTCTGTTCGATATTCACGAAAAGCACCCCTTAGTCAACATTTAATAAACGTAAAAATCTCTGTATAAGTCGTTTCTTCTGTCGTTCTTTACCGGGAACTCCGCCCTGATGTTCTCGCATTCAGCGGCGGACACCTCCGCATAAATCAGTTTTTCATCGCCAATTCCGCCGGAAACCATCCGCAGCCCGGTCGGAGCATATATCCCGCTTTCGCCTAAGTAGATCAGCCCGTTCCCAGAGCCGCAGCGGTTACATCCCGCAATGTAGCTCTGGCACTCTATCGCCCGAGACTTTAGCAGAGTCAGCCAGTGCATGCACCTGCTGTCAGGCCAGTTCGCTATATTTATAATGAGATGACATTTCCTGGACAGCTCCATGTACAGCTCCGGGAAACGCAGGTCGTAGCATATCGTCAGCCCAACTCTGACTCCGCACAATTCTACGGTGGCAAGGCTGTTTCCGGCGGTATAGACTGCTGTTTCGCCCCCGTAAGAAAACGGATGTATCTTGTCGTATTTCACGATGATGTCACCGCCGCTTGCGATACAGAAGCGGTTAGTTATGACTTCCCCGGATTTACACGCAAACCCGAATCCTACCGCAATTCCATATTGCTTCGAAAGCGCCGCGAAATCCCGCACAGTATCCCCGTCGGGAGTCTCCGCGATTTCTCTGTTCATCGAGAATCCAGTCAGCGTTAGCTCCGGGAACACTATGAGGTCGGCGCTGTTTTCAGACGCCTCTTTGACGAACCCCTCGCATTTCAGCAGGTTTTCCGCCTTATTTTCCCGGGATATATCCATTTGTGCAACGCATAACTTCAAATCCAACGCCTCCAGAAAACCTAAATCGTAAAGTAATTAGTTTCTATGTAATTATTATACAATAATTCATCTGATTTGTCAACACGAAATGTAACTGTTACATAAATTATTTTAAATCTTGCGGTGCAGATTTATTCTGGCTTTTTTCTGCTGCGGAAATATACAACGACCTTGATAACCGCTGAAACTGTGTACATAATAAATCCTGCAATGACAGCTGAAACATCCGACAGCATTCCATTTTTTATGAAATGCACGCCGCCATCGGTTTGATTCATCACCAACGGGATAGCCACAGTCATTTCGGCAATGATCCCCAGCGCGTTATAAATGACCTGCTTGCCGCTAACTCCGAAAAGGCAGCCCTTTATATTCGCGCGGATGACCCACCACAAATATGACAGCCCGGCAAAAAACACCAGCCCCGCAGCGCTGCTCTCAACAAAATGCAGGTCGTCGTTGAGGAATACGAACACAGCCGTTGCCACGCAGTATACGATCAGCGCCTGCACAGTGAGCGCAGTACGCTGCTGATTCTGGCGCTCATCGAATATCTCCTTTTCCGACGAGGGCTCGGCAAGTATCATCCGCTCGCAGAATTTGTCAAAACTTTTCATGCTCATTTCGTTTCCTCCTCACTCCAGAACAAGTCGTCAAGCGTCTTTCCAAGCGCCCTGCATATCGCAATGCACAAGTTTATCGTGGGGTTATAATCCCCGTTTTCTACCGCGTTTATCGTCTGCCGCGTTACACCCGTTTTCTTTGCGAGAGCGTCCTGAGAAAGGTCCAGCGCGGCTCTCGCCGCTTTCAGTCTGAGATTTTTCGCCATGTTCTCACCTCATGCTGAGTATAACATATAATTCCCGTTTTGTCAATCATATTTTACATTCTGGCAAAAATATTGTATGACTGTTCAGGAAATGAACTTGTGAATTTAATCCCGCTTGTAATTTCCTTTTATATTATCACCCTCCATGCAAATAGTAATCACTGCGGGGATAATTCCTCAAAATCATGATCGGGGTGAACAAATGTATAACGTGGGAAATACAGAGCGCGCCGCACGCAAAGCGGGAAAGCTCCTTTCCGTAATGCTCTGCTGGCTCATCGCGGCAGCAGCCGGAGCGCTCGGCTTCTATTATATGATACTTCCCGGAACGCTGAGCGTGGAAGCGTGCGGGAACGTCTCGTCGAGCTTCTGCGGGGCAAGACTCGTGGAACGTGACGGTGGAACGATCACATACACGCTGTGCGGAATGGACATAAAGCCCGTCCAGATACAGCAGAAGCAGCGCAGGCAGCTTATCCCGGGAGGTCAGCCGTTCGGGATAAAGCTCAGGACAGAGGGCGTGATGGTCGTTTCGGTCAACGCAGGCTCTCCGGCTGAAAAATCCGGGATAAAGCCCGGAGATATGATAACCTCCGTCAACGGGATAGACGTCAGCACCAACTCGGACATAGGCGACGCCGTGCAGCTGTCGCCGGACTGCTGCGCAGTGATACTGAAACGCGGAAGCACCGAAAAGCAGATAAGGCTCACGCCGGAATCGGCAAACGGCTCCCTGCGATTGGGCGCATGGGTCAGGGACAGCGCGGCAGGTATCGGTACGCTGACGTTCGCCGACCCGGAATCGGGAACATTCGCCGGGCTCGGGCACCCGGTCAGCGACGTCACCACAGGGGAACTCATGCCGCTTTCCAGCGGCGAGGCGACGGAAGCTGAAATATACAGCACCATCAAGGGCAGAAACGGCGAGACCGGCGAGCTTTGCGGGGAACTATGCGAGAATGTGATAGGCTCCATCGACTGCAACACTCCGGTGGGAGTTTTCGGTACGCTGTCCGGAACAGCTTCCGGGGAAACAATGCCGATGGCATTCCGGCAGGAGGTCGAATGCGGTCCCGCTACCGTGCTCGCAACGATAAACGGCAGCGTTCCGGAGGAATACAGCATCGAGATAGAGAAAATCAACCTTTGCGCGCTGAGCGGCACGAAAAGCATGGTGATACGCGTAACGGACGAGCGGCTGCTTGATTCCGCAGGCGGCATCGTCCGCGGGATGAGCGGCAGTCCCATCATCCAGAATGGAATGATAGCCGGTGCAGTCACTCATGTGTTTGTAAACGACCCGACGCGGGGGTACGCGGTTTTCGCTGAAACTATGGTGGACGAACTGGATTCGAGGGCGGCAGAAGCCGCCCTTCAGCTTGTCGAAAAAGTCCAGCGAAAGCTGGGCTTTTTTACGTAAATATGGTATAATAAAAAAGGGTGATAAAA
>CAKSEO010000005.1 GCA_934446565.1 uncultured Oscillospiraceae bacterium
AACGCCGACAAACCGTGCGCGCAGGGCGGATGTTCGGCGGAAAAGTCACTTTAGTGACTTTTTCGACGGTCTGAGCCGTCCGGTTTCCGGGCGGCTCTTTTAGTTTTGGTTAATAATGCACAAAAGAGAATTGTTAACTTCGGCTGATTTGCTCGATATGTTAAATAAGCATGGCGTTATATCACTTTAGCAATACCATTGTGGCAGATTCTATGCTAAAATTATAGTAATGCTTAACAAAAGTTTTTTACCTCTGTTCAGGATTTCCGTCGTATCAACGGAATAGTGACAGCAGTTGGCAGAGCACCCATTTATCCCCGCACTAAATCGAAGGAGGAACGATCTAATGCAAAGTACCATTCAGCTCGAGGATGTTGACAAGATCATCGACAGCATCGGCTGCGAGGAAAAGAACATCATCTCTATCCTACAGGGAGTCCAGGAGCACTACCGCTACCTGCCCCGGGAGGTGTTCCCGCATATCGCAAAGCGGCTCGGCGTGGGCGAAGCGCGGCTTTTCAGCGTGGCTACGTTCTACGAAAATTTCTCGCTTGAGCCCAAGGGCAAGTACGTCATCAAGGTCTGCGACGGCACAGCCTGTCACGTCAGACAATCCCCGCCTATCCTGGCAAGGCTGCGCGAGGAGCTAGGGCTATCCGAATCCAAAAAGACCACTGACGACCTGATGTTCACCGTGGAAACAGTCTCCTGCCTCGGCGCATGCGGACTCGCCCCGGTCATCACCGTCAACGACCACGTTCACGCGGAAATGACCCCGGATAAGGCTTCCGCTATCCTGAAAAAACTGAAGGAGGACGGCGAATGTTAAAGGACAGACAGGAGCTCAGGGCATTCCGCGAGGAATGCGTTAAGGCTTACAATGCATACAAAAGGAAAATTCTCGTCTGCGCGGGTACAGGCTGCGTTTCCAGCGGTTCGCTGAATATTTACGCAAGGCTCCGCGAGCTCATCGAGGCTAAGGGTATACACTGCGCCGTGGAGCTCGAGCATGAGCCGGAGGCTGACGGCGTTGCGCTCAAAAAGAGCGGCTGT
This sequence comes from uncultured Oscillospiraceae bacterium, assembly GCA_934446565.1. Taxonomy (GTDB): domain Bacteria; phylum Bacillota; class Clostridia; order Oscillospirales; family Ruminococcaceae; genus CAG-115. The sequence continues at coordinate 1,054 of CAKSEO010000005.1, forward strand.
CACGGATTCTGTGAGAGGGGTCCGCTGGTTCGTATCGAGCCGGAGGGCTGGCTCTACACCAAGGTAAAGGTCGAGGACTGCGAGGAGATCGTGGAAAAGACCATCGTGAACGGCGAACATATCGAGCGGCTCGCGTTCCAGAAGAACGGCGAGGTCTACAAGACCCAGGAGGAGATTCCGTTCTACAAGAAGCAGACCCGCGTCGTGCTGGAGCACTGCGGTCATATCGACTCGCTTTCCGTCAAGGAGTACATCTCCCAGGGAGGCTATTCCGCATTCGAAAAGGCGCTGTTCGACATGACCCCCGACGAAGTCATCGAGGAGGTCAGCGAATCCGGACTGCGCGGACGCGGCGGCGGTGGATTCCCCGCTGGCAGGAAGTGGGCGCAGGTGAAGCGCCAGAACGCTCCCCAGAAGTACGTTGTCTGTAACGGCGACGAGGGCGACCCCGGCGCTTTCATGGACAGAAGCATCATGGAGGGTGACCCGCACCGCATGCTTGAGGGCATGATGATAGCAGGCGCAGCCTGCGGCGCGACCGAGGGCTACATATACGTCCGCGCGGAATACCCGCTGGCAGTCGAGCGCTTAAAGACCGCCATCGCGCAGGCCAAGGAGATAGGTCTGCTGGGTAAGAATATCCTCGGCAGCGGATTTGACTTCGAGCTGCACATCAACCGCGGCGCCGGCGCGTTCGTATGCGGCGAGGGCAGCGCCCTGACCGCCTCCATCGAGGGCAAGCGCGGCATGCCCCGCGTAAAGCCTCCCCGCACCGTTGAACATGGACTGTTCGACAGCCCGACCGTGCTGAACAACGTTGAGACCTACGCCAACGTGCCGTCGATAGTCCTGCGCGGCTCCGACTGGTTCAAGGGGATAGGCGTTGAGAAAAGCCCTGGAACAAAGGCGTTCGCCATCACCGGCGACATTGAGAACACCGGACTTATCGAAGTACCGATGGGGACTACCCTGCGCGAGGTCATCTACGACGTAGGCGGCGGTATCCGCGGCGGCGGGAAGTTCAAGGCGGTACAGATAGGCGGTCCCTCCGGCGGCACGCTGACCGAAAAGGACCTCGACCTGCCCCTCGACTTCGACTCCGTCAAGAAAGCCGGCGCAATGATAGGCTCAGGCGGTCTGGTCGTCATGAACGACAAGACCTGCATGGTCGAGGTCGCAAGGTTCTTCATGAACTTCACACAGAATGAATCCTGCGGAAAGTGCGTACCCTGCCGCGAGGGCACCAAGCGCATGCTCGAGATACTCGAGCGTATCGTTGCAGGAAACGGCGAGCCGGGGGATATCGACCTCCTGCTTGAGCTTGCGGAGACTATCTCGGCGACCGCGCTGTGCGGTCTGGGCAAGTCCGCCGCTTCACCGGTGGTCAGCACGATAAAGAACTTCCGCGACGAATACGAGGCGCACATCTTTGAGAAGCGCTGCCCCGCCGGAGTCTGTCAGAAGCTCAAGCGCATAGAGATACAGCCCGACAAGTGCAAGGGCTGCTCCAAGTGCTCGCGCGGATGTCCCGTCGGCGCGATAAGCGGTGTGATAAAATCGCCGTTCGTCATCGACCAGAGCAAGTGTATCAAGTGCGGAGCGTGCGTTTCTACATGCCCGTTCCATGCGATAGAGGTGAAGTGAAATGGACATGAACAGATATTTGACCATCGACGGTATTCCCGTTGAGATAAACGGCGAAAAGAACCTGCTGGCGCTTATCCAGAAAGTCGGCATTAAAATGCCTACGTTCTGCTATCATTCAGAGCTCTCGACCTACGGCGCCTGCCGCATGTGCATGGTCGAGGACCAGTGGGGTACGCTGCACGCTTCCTGCTCCACCCCGCCCAAGCCCGGCATGGAGATACGCACCAACACCGAGCGCCTGCGCAAGTACCGCAAGGTGATACTCGAGCTGCTGCTAGCGAACCACTGCCGCGACTGCACCACCTGCGACAACAACGAGAAGTGCAAGCTCCAGGATATCGCAAGGCGTTTCCACATCGAGGGAGTGCGTTTCCCGAACTCCGCGCCGAAGCCCGATGTTGACGACAGTTCCCCCTGCATTACGATAGACCACCACAAGTGCATTCTCTGCGGCGACTGCGTGCGCACCTGCAACGAGATACAGAACGTCGGCGTTATCGACTTCATGAACCGAGGCTCCCGGATGGTAGTCGGCACTGCGTTCCACAAGCCTATCAGCGAGACCGACTGCGTTGGCTGCGGTCAGTGCGCCGCTGTCTGTCCCACCGGCGCCATTGTTGTGAAAAACAACATCGCAGACGTCTGGAAGGCACTCTCCGACAAGGACACAATGGTGACTATCCAGATAGCCCCCGCAGTCCGCGTAGCTATCGGCAGCGAACTGGGGCTGAAGGACGGTCAGAACACAATGGGACTGGTAGTTTCCGCCCTCCGCAGAATGGGCTTCGACGAAATTTACGACACCTCCACAGCCGCCGACCTCACTGTTATGGAGGAATCCGCAGAGCTGCTCGAACACGTCACCGCAGGCAACGAACTGCCGCTGTTCAGCTCCTGCTGCCCGGCGTGGGTACGCTACGTCGAGACGAAGCACCCCGAGCTGATGGAACACGTTTCAAGCTGCAAATCCCCCATGCAGATGTTCGCGGCAGTCATCCGCGAGCAGTTCCGGGAGGAGCCTAAGAAACACGTCCACATCGCGCTCATGCCCTGCACCGCAAAGAAGCGCGAGGCTCTCCGCGAGGAATTCCGCGCGCCGGACGGCTCCCAGATGGTGGACTACGTGCTGACTACGCAGGAGTTCGTCCAGATGGTCAAGGAATCCGGCATTCAGCTCACGAATATCCACCCAGAAGCTATCGACATGCCTTTCGGCACTATGGCTGGCGCGGGAGTCATCTTCGGCACTACCGGCGGCGTTACCGAGGCAGTGCTCCGCCGTATCTCCGATAACAAGCGCGGCGATGGTATAATGTACCAGGCAGTGCGCGGACTGGACGGCGTTAAGGAGGTCAACATCCCCTACGGCGACAGGACTCTCCACATCGGCGTCGTCAGCGGGCTCGGAAACGCCGAAAAGCTCATCCAGCGCATCAAGGCGGGCGAGCATTTCGACTTCGTGGAGGTCATGGCGTGCCCCGGCGGCTGTATCAACGGCGCGGGTCAGCCATTCGTCCACAAGGAGGAAAAGCAGGCGCGCTCCAACGGACTTTACGACGCCGACAGAATGTGCAGCATAAAGTCCAGCGAGGAGAATCCCCTGGTGGAATCGCTCTACAACGGCATTCTCAAGGGCAGGGAGCATGAACTGCTCCACGTTGAGTACAAATAATCCTTTAACCCCTGCGGCTGAAATAAGCCGCGGGGGTTTTAATTATAAATAGGAAATTTCTATTGACTTATTTCCGGCATTGTGGTAGAATAATTTTGTATTGACATAGCCCGTTTTTCTACCGGGCGGAACAACACACGAGGTACCCCACATGAATAATGCTGATATAGAATCCCCCCGCCCAGAAAGGCTGGAGTCCGTCTCCCGCATTTTCACAGACCAGGCGGGCTACCTCCCGGACGATGAAAAAGTTGCAGTAATGACATTCCCTGCCACCTATTTCGCGGTCAAGGACGAGAACGGTAACATCTGCTTTTCAGGCGCTCCCTCCCCCGCCGGATTCGACAGGTCCTCCGGGGAAACGCTTTACACAGCCGATTTCTCGGGGCTGACCGCTCCCGGAAAATACCACCTGGTGTGCGGCTCGGAGAGCTCCCCGGCTTTCACTATAGGCGGCGATGTGTACAAAAAGTGTTTCGACGACTGCATGAAAGCCTTCTACTTCCAGCGCTGCGGCTGCGCCCTGGATGAGAAATACGCCGGAATGTGGGCGCACGGGAAGTGCCACTGCGCCCCCGCCGTACTGCTGGACAAGCCCTCCGTAAAGCTGGACGTCACCGGCGGCTGGCACGACGCCGGCGACTACGGAAAGTACGTCACAGCCGCTGCGACCGCTGTCGCTCATCTGCTCTACGCCTGGAAGATGTTTCCTGACGCGTTCCGCAGGCAGGACCTGAACATTCCCGGGAAGCCGTCGGCCATGCCGGATGTGCTCATCGAATGCCGCGTTGAGCTGGAATGGCTGCTCAAAATGCAGCGCTTCGACGGCGCGGTCTGGCACAAGGTGACGACGATGAAGCACGCAGCTTTCGTCATGCCGGAGGACGACAACGAAACAATGTACGTTTTCCCGGTGTCGTCCAGTGCTACGGCTGACTTCGCGGCGGTCACTGCGCTCGCGTACAGCGTCTATAAGCAGTTCGACCCTGATTTCGCTGGGCGGCTGCTGAAGTGCTCCTGCGCGGCTTACGACTGGCTCGAGAAGTACCCGGATTTCATCGGATTCAGCAATCCCGAGGGCTGCGACACCGGCGTCTACGGCGAGCGCGGAGACCGCGACAACCGCTTCTGGGCGGCTGCGGAGCTGTTCTCCGTTTTCGACAACGAAATGTACTACGACAAGCTGCTCAAACTGATGGGAGAGCAGTTCAGCCTCACTTCCCTCGGATTCGCGTCGGTAGGCGGCTTCGGGGCGCTCGCGCTGCTACTCCACAACAAGGGAAGCGCCGCAGTCCTGACTAAGCTCCGCAACGCGTTCCTCGCAAGGGCGGAGGAGCTCGCGTCGGTCTGCTCCGCCAACGGGTGGGGAGTGTCCCTCACGCCGGACGACTACCACTGGGGCAGCAACATGACCGTCCTCACGAACGGCATGACGTTCCTCATCGCGGACTACCTTGAGGAACGCTCGATAAACGGACGCCCGCATTTCCGCAGGTACGCCGCGATGCAGCTCCACTACATCCTCGGCGTCAACGCCACCGGGTACAGCTACGTCACCGGCGTCGGGGAGCTCTGCGTGAACTACCCGCACCACCGTCCCGCCCACGCCGACAAGGTCGAGGAATGCATTCCCGGGCTGATAAGCGGCGGCGCCAACAGCCGCCTTGAGGACAGGTTCGCGCGGGCGCTCATTCCTGCGGGAACTCCGCCGATGAAGTGCTTCTCGGACAACATGGAGTGCTACTCCCTCAATGAGGTAACTATTTACTGGAATTCCCCGGCGGTGTTCCTGCTTGCCGGGCTTACAGAATAAATTAAAGATACAGAATAATTGGAGAAAATATCATGCAGAAAAACAAGAAGATCCCAAGCCGCGTCCCCAGAAAGAGCGGCGGACTGTCCCGCAGCGGGATAATGCTGATAGTACTGACAGTGGCGCTTGTCGGCGTTGTCATCGCGCTGATAGTCCTGCTGAACGTCCGCGGGAACGAGACCGCGAGCGAACCCGCCGAAACTACTCCCCCAGTGACTACCCTGGCTCCCGAGCCTACCGCAGAGCCCACCGAGGAACCCCAGGCGGCTGACGTGGATTTCGGTTCGTCCGACTACAGCCGCGAGTTCTTCGCGAAGGACCTGTTCATCGGCGACAGTATAGCCACCGGATTTAACGATTACTCAAAGCTGAACTCCGAGAACGTCGCGGCAAGCGTAAGCATGACGCCCTACAAGGCGCATGCCGAGGACATCGTCCTTGCGGACGGAAGCACCGGCTCCGCGCTCTCCTATGCGGAGAAAATGCAGCCGGAGCGCATTTTCCTCATGCTCGGCTTCAACGGGCTCAACTCCCCCATCGCAATGGAGGGAAGCTTCCGCACCCTGGTCGAGAAGCTCGAAGCAGCCTGCCCGAACGCGGTGATTTACCTCTACTCCATAACCCCGCTGACTGCGAACAGCTCCGCGGCGGCAAGCATCGGAGTTGACAACTCCAACGTCATCTCGTTCAACGAGTACCTCAGAGGAATGTCGTCTGAGCTGGGCGTTGTTTACCTTGACATCTTCTCGAAGATGATAGACAACACCGGAGCCCTCCGCTCCGATTACAACGAGTACGACGGAATGCACATATCCGCCCCGACCTACGACCTCATCCTCAGCTACACGCAGCGCTATATCCAGGGCAATCCCGAGCCGGAGGCTTCCTCTAAGCACGCTCCGGTAACAACTCCTGACAGCCCTGCGACCACCGCCCCCGAGGACGCCTCCACGCCGGAGGAAAGCTCGTCGCCTGAGGATACGAGCTCCGTCCCGGCGGCTTCCGAGCCTGAAAGTACAAGCTCCCTCTCCGAGGACTACAACAAGACGTTGTTCGCTGACGACCTGTTCATCGGCGACAGTATCACCACCGGCTTCTCGCTGTACGGCGTGCTGAATCCTAAGAATGTTGCGGCGGCGGTCGGATATACGCCCTACAAGGCGCTCAACAACTCCATCGACCTCGGTAACGGAGTGACCGATACGGCGTACAACTACGCGGTATCAATGCAGCCAAAGCGCATATTCATCATGCTGGGCTCCAACGGCATAACCGCCGCAAACTCCATGGAGGAAAGCTACCGCACACTGGTTGAAAAGCTACAGACCAACTGCCCGGACAGCGCTGTCTACATCCTGTCAGTCACCCCCGTGACCTCCGACAGCACCACTGCTGCAAGCGCAGGTATCGACAACTCGATGATAAAGAGCTTCAACAAGTATTTAAAGCAGCTCGCTTCCGAAAAGGGCGTGACCTACGTTGACCTGTACACGCTGCTTTCCGACGACAACGGATACTTCCTGCATGAATACGCAGAAAACGACGGTCTGCACTTCAAGGGTGCGACATACAAGGTCGTTCTCAAATACATTGAAGAACTGATTTAACAGACGAGAAAGGACAACACAATGAAAAAGAACATCACTATCGCAGCTCTTGCAGCTGCACTCCTGCTTACAGGCTGCTCCAACGGAAACAGCTCCGTATCCTCCGAACAGTCCAGCGCTGCCGAGAGCTCCGCTGCGGATACCGAGATAAAGACAGCCGCCGAGAAAGCTGACGCAGTCCTCGCGGAGGTGACATTCAGCGGCGAGATGGTCGCGGTTGACAACGACACCATCGAATTCCGCTACGGCTTCAACGCCGACGGTATTTCCGACTATGCGGCTTATCTGTGCGGCTCCGGCGCTTACCCCGACGAGTTCGGTATCTTCACCGCCGACACCGCTGAAAAGGCTGACGAGATAAAGGCTTCCCTTGAAAAGCGTATCGACAACCAGAAAGCGACCTACGCCGACTACACCCCGGACGAGATGTACAAGTTCGACGACTGCTTCGTAAAGCAGGATGGCAACACCGTTTACTACGCAGTCACCGCCGACAACACAAAGGCGGCTGACATCCTCGGCTGACAGCTGAACAGAATTATCCCCCGGAGCCTGGTGAACCTGGCTTCGGGGGATTTTTGTATCTCGGTTATTCCTGTGCGCCGTAGACCTTTCTTGCGATGTCCACGGTCTCCTTTGCGTCGCGGGCGTAGAAATCCGCGCCTATCTTCTCGGCGTAATCCGGGGTCAGTACTGCGCCGCCGACTACTATCTTGCAGTTGACGTTGTTCTCGTGCAGCAGCTTTATCGTGTTCTCCATGCTCTTGAGCGTCGTCGTCATCAGCGCGGACAGCCCTACCAGCCGCACGTCGTACTTTATCGCGGCGTCAACTACGTCCTGGTAGTCAACGTCCTTTCCGAGGTCGATGACGTCGAAGCCGTAGTTTTCCAGCAGGGTCTTTACAATGTTCTTGCCGATGTCGTGGATGTCTCCCTTGACCGTGCAGAGCACCACGCGCCCTGCGGAAACTCCGCTGCCGCCGCGCTCGGATATCGCTTTCTTGATAACGTCGAACGCTGCCTGCGCCGCTCCCGCCGACTGTATCAGCTGCGGCAGGAATATCGTGCCTTTCTCGAACTTAGCGCCCACCGTGTCCAGCGCCGGGATAAGCTTGCCGTTGATTATCTCCATCGGGTCGGTGCCGGAGGTCAGCATACGGTCGGCCGCCGCTGCGCACTCCGCTTTCAAACCCGCCGCAACTGCGTCGGAGATGTCCATTTCGGCGGTAGGAGCCGCCGATGCGGGTTTCTTGACCTCCGCGCCGTAATTTTCGATGAACTCCGCTCCGTGGCGGTCGTAGCCGCTCAGCAGTCTGAACGCTCTTACCGCGCCGGTCATGGAAGCGATGTTCGGATTCATTATCGGGAGGGTCAGACCGCATTGCATTGCAAGCGAAATGAACGTGGAATTCACAAGCTCGCGGTTCGGCAGACCGAACGAGATGTTAGAAACGCCCAGTACGGTTTTCAGTCCTAACTGCTCTGTCACCATGCGGAGGGCTTTCAGTGTTTCCTTTACGCCGTCCTGCTCGGCGGAGGCGGTCAGGGTCAGGCAGTCGATATAGACGTCCTGCTTCGGGATTCCGTATTCCTGCGCGCGGCGGAGTATCTTCTCGGCTATCGCGAAACGCTCCTCGGCGGTCTTGGGAATGCCGTTTTCATCCAGCGTCAGCCCGACTACAGCCGCGCCGTACTTCTTGACCAGCGGCAGCACCGTGTCAAGTTTCTCGTCCTCGCCGTTGACGGAATTCACTATCGGCTTGCCGGATACGATACGCAGCGCGGCTTCCAGCACCGGAAGCTCGGTGGTGTCTATCTGCAGCGGAGCGTCCGTCACGGACTGTATCGCATTGACCGCCGCGAGCATCATTTCCTTTTCGTCGATGTCCGGAAGTCCTACGTTTACGTCGAGTATCTCCGCGCCCGCTCCGGTCTGCTCCAGCGCCTGGCGCATGATGTAGTCGAGGTCGTGCTTCTTGAGCGCTTCCTTGAACAGCTTTTTGCCGGTGGGGTTGATTCGCTCGCCGATTATGCGCACCGTGTCGATGGTGACTACGCTGGAAGCGCTGCATACCGCCGCAGGTATCTCAGGTTTCGGCATAACGCAGGTCTTGCCCTTTATGCGCTTCGACACCTCGCGGATATAGTCCGGGGTAGTTCCGCAGCAGCCGCCGAGCACCTTTACGCCCATTCCCGCTATCTGCTCCATCACCTCTGCGTACTCCTCCGGAGTGGTGTTGTAGAGGTTGGTCGCCGGGTCGGGAAGTCCCGCGTTCGGTCTGATGAGCACCGGAACGCTGCTCCATTTCAGTATTTCCTCGACGATGGGGAGAGCGTCCTTCGGACCGAGGGAACAGTTCATGCCGATAACGTCCGCGCCCAGCCCGGAGAGGGTCAGCGCCATAGCTGCGGCACTGCATCCCGTGAATGTACGCATGTTCTGCTCAAATGACATCGTGCAGATAACGGGCAGGTCGGTGTTCTCCTTTGCGGCAAGCAGCGCGGTCTTTATTTCCATCAGGTCGGTCATGGTTTCGATGGCGATGAAGTCCGCTTCCCTGCCAGCCACCATTACCTCGCGGAACATGTCGTACGCTTCGTCCACCGGCATATCTCCGGTCGGGCGGAGCATTCTTCCCAGCGAGCCGATGTCAAGTCCCACCAGCACGTCGGTGCCCTCCGCGGCTTCCCGCGCGAGCTTTATTCCCTGTTTGACTATCTCGTCAACGGTATACTTGCTGTTCTGCAGCTTGTGGCGGTTCGCGCCGAACGTGTTCGCGTATATCCCCTGCGCCCCCGCCTCAATGTAGGAACGGTGTATCGAACGGATAAGGTCGGGTTCGGTGAAGTTCAGTTCCTCCGGAAGTCCGCCCAGTTTCAGCCCGTGCTGCTGTAAAACGGAGCCCATCGCGCCGTCAAGAAGTATATGCCCGTTTCCGTTGAGCAGTTCTTTGAATGTCATTTTGTTATCTCCTGAATCTATTTTTAGCGTATATTCTCAAGCAGCCTGTCAAGGCGCTCCAGTTCACTGTTGTCGGGGACTTCCCCGCCGTATCTTACCCGGTCGTAGGTTTGTATCATTCCGTTCAGGTCGTCCGCCGGAACTCGTCCGCCGAACGCCTTGCCTCCCTTGTCGGAGTGCAGCGTTGTCGTGTCGGTGGGAAGCTGCGGGAACGCCGTCCTCCCGAGCCGCATAAGGAACAGCTCGTAGCCCTCGCGGTACTTCATCGCCGGGTCGGTTTCGCGGCGGTACTTTTTCAGCAGCTCGCGCTCCGTGCGGACGTTTCTGCCGGAAACGTACCTTGCGTCGCCGGAGGAGCTGACCTCGTCAAAGAACGGCGCAGGCTCCTCCCGGAGGGGCTCTTTGAACAGCGGCGCGAATATCTCCCGGATAAAGCTCCATATCTGCCGGCGGAACTTCACCGCCAGGAATATCACCAGCGCCACGAACAGGTACATCAGCAGGTCGGCGTAGGGATTCTCGTTTGTGGTGTAATCTACCGCGTCTGCGGTGTTTTCAGCAAGCTCGTTGTCGTCCGCAACGTCCTCCCTGCCATGGTTGAAAAGGGACAGCAGCAGCCCGAGCAGCGCGCGTATTCCCTCGAACAGCGCGTTACCGAACGGCTTCGCGAAAAGGAACAACCCGATTATCACCGCGCCCACCACCGCTATCATCAGCGCGTTCGCGCGACGGACTCCCGCCGGGAGGACTGCTCTGCCGCCCGCGCGCTGACGGGTCTGCACGTCGATGTTGGTCTGGTTGGTCAGCACCGCCGCGCCGATTATCAGCGCCCCGAAAGATACGCAGAGCTGCGCCATTCCGGCGGCGTAGATGAGGTCGTTGTGGGTAAAGCTCAACAGTATCGCCGCGATGACCGCCGCCACGAAATACACTCCGAACCACCCCCGGGAAAACACCTCGCTGTACTCTTTCCCGACCGAGAGGTACCCGCCATAGTACGCGGCGATACACCCCGGCAGGAGGTACAGATAAAGCCCGGTATGAAGCCCCGCCAGTCCGCAGACCACGCAGAAAACCGCCGTCGGCGCGATGAAGCCGACCCTCGCCAGGAACACCGCCCAGGCTCTGCCGCGCTTCGACAGCCCCGCGCCGGAAGCCCAGCCGCACAGCAGCCTGCCCGCCGCCCAGAATCCGGCGGCAGCAGCGTACATCACGATGTAATGCCACCAGACGTACTCGCCGAAACCGATGCCCTCGGCGGCTGTCACAAACGGAAACAGCGCCAGGAACTGGCATATTACAGCCAGCCACAAAAGCAGCTTCTTATGCAAATCCGCACCGCCTTTCCGTTTTACCTGATGTGTGGACGCGGGATGTGCCACACATTGCAGATGTCAGTCTGCTCAATATCCGTTGAAAAAATCGACACGCTCCTGCCGTTTTCGGACAGCGCGTGAAGCGTATCGTAGCACTTTTCGTCAAGGAAGCTGCTGATGAACACTACGTCGGTGAACCCGTCGAAACGGGTTTCCGCGATAAAATCGTCGATGTGCGCTCCGCACGCCGTTTCAAGCTCCGCAAGCTGCCGCAGCAGCTTTATCGTGTGGCCGTAACCCTCGCCGCATTCCGGCTCGACCGGGGTCGGGGAATTCACTGTCAGCGCGCACTGCGTGTGGGTTTTCATGCACCAGTCCAGCATGAACGCCGCGCCCTTTATCAGCGCCTCCAGGGTAGGGAGACCTATCTCCTGCCGCTCCCCGTGGAAGCTGCGCTGGACGTTCAGCAGTATCAGCACCCGGCGCTCGGTGGTGTACTCGTTGTTGTAGACCATCAGCGAGCCGGTGCGCGCGCTCTGCGCCCAGTGGATGCGGTTCATCGGCTCTCTGCCGGTGTATTCCCGCGCTCCGCTGATGACGAACGGGTCGGGAAGCACGAACCTCCGCACCGGGATATCCCCGATGAAAACATCGCTGGACATTCCGCCGCTCTCAATGTCGGCGGGTATCGGGAGCACCCTCACCTGCTGATCGAGCTTTATGACCCGCGCCGACCTCACCAGCCCGAAAAGGTCGCTGACCGTCAGCGAGATGTCCTCCACCGTGAACACGCCGCGCTTTTCGCAGCGGACCCGCCACGTCCGGCGGCACTTCTGCCGTCCCCGGAGCGTGAATATCCCGGAGATGAGTCCTTTCTGTGCGCCGTCCTTTGACGTGACCGCACCGCCGTAAAAGCTGAGCCACCTCGAGCAGCTTATTTCCGAGCGCACCCAGGGCAGTGGCAGCAGTTTGGCGTTGTCTATCTCCTCGATGAACTCCAGCTCCTCGCCCTCGAACGCTTCCACTATCCCGCAGTCGGATTTCCCGTCGCTGCTGCGGCGTATCGTCAGCGTATAGCTGAGGTCTTTCAGTCCAAGGCGCTTGTACAGGAAATACTGCCCGACCAGCACGGCGGTCAGTATCAGCGCCATCGCGATAAGTTCCATCAGCCTTCGGTGGGTACGGGAACGCTGTCCATCACCTGGCGCAGCACCTCGTCGGCAGCGTTTTCAGCACCGCCAGCCGCCCCGGAATACCCCCGGCATATCAGGCGGTGCTTCACAACGTAGGGAGCCGCTTCGATAACGTCCTGCGGCATCGCGTAGTCACGCCCGGAAACCATAGCCAGCGCGCACGCCATCTTGCGCAGCGCGACCGCTCCACGGGTCGAAAGCCCCAGCCGCACGCTGCCGTGCCTGCGGGTCGCTGCGGCGATGTCCGCGATGTAGGTGCAGACCGCTTCCCCGGCTTTGCAGGCGTTTATTTCCTGCTGAGCATTGATGATATCCTCAGCCGTGCAGACTGCGTTTATCTCCTGCGAAACTGCCCCGCCGATGACCGCGACCTCCTCTGAGCGCTCGGGATAGCCCAGCGCCAGCCGTATCATGAAGCGGTCAAGCTGCGCTTCCGGCAGCGGGTAGGTTCCCTGAATTTCCACCGGATTCTGCGTTGCGATAACGAAAAACGGACGCTCCATCGGGTAGGTCTCGCCGTCGATGGTGGTCTGGCGCTCCTCCATGCACTCCAGCATTGCGGACTGGGTGCGCGGGGTAGCGCGGTTTATCTCGTCCGCGAGGATTATGTTGGAGAACACCGGTCCCCTGCGGAGCTGGAATTCCTGCTGTTTCATGTTGAAGAAGTTGATTCCGGTGATGTCGGACGGGAGCAGGTCAGGGGTGAACTGTATCCTGCGGAATCCCGCGTCAACTGACTTTGCAAGCGTCCTCGCGAGCAGGGTCTTTCCCGTTCCCGGGACGTCCTCCAGCAGGACGTGACCTCCGGCGAGCATCGCCGCGGTTATCAGCCGCAGCTCCCGGCGCTTTCCCTTGACCGCAAGGGAAACGTTGTCAACTATGCGGTCAGACAGCTCGTTTATCATCTGCTGCTCCTTTCGTCTGCGGCACGTCGTCCTTTGGCAGGCGGCGCAGTGTTACAAGTGCGATGGTGCCTATCACTATCGCGCATAATGTCCAGATTATCGGCTCGGAAACTATAACGCCCATGTAATCCAGCCAGGGTATCATGAACACGACGGTGCATATCTTCCAGATGAGCTCGATTATGCTCGCGACTATCGGGATAACGCTGTGCCCCAGCCCCTGGAGGGTGCTCCGCAGCTCCAGCAGGACAGTCAGGAAGAAGTAGAACGGGACGTTTATCCGCAGGTACAGCACCGCCGTATCCACGACATCAGCCGCAGCGTCGGGCAGGATAACCGTCACCATCGTGTGGCCGAGGGCGTACACCAGCAGCACATTGAGCGCCGCGCAGCCGAATCCCAGCAGCAGACCGTCCCGGACGCCCTTTACGATACGGGAGTACTTCCCCGCGCCGCGGTTCTGGCTGGCGTAGGTGACAAGCGTAGCGCTAAGCGCGGAAAACGGCATGATAGTCAAGCTGAATATCTTACGCGCAGCGGTGTGCGCGGCGATTATGTCCTCGCCGAAGCCGTTTATGCCGTTCTGCAGCACGATAGAGCCGATATCCACGATGGAATACATCAGCGCCATTCCGCAGCCTGCGCTGAGGAGCTCCGCAGTAGTTGCGGCGGTGAACTTGAAATCCCGGGGCTTTACGATAAGGAACGGGCGCTTCTTTATAAGGTAGACCAGGCAGACCACCGCCGAAACGAACTGCGCGATAACTGTAGCGAACGCCGCTCCGGCTACTCCGAGCTGGAATACCACGACCATCACGATGTCAAGCGCGATGTTGAGTATCGTGGAGATTATCAGTATCACCAGCGGGATAACGCTGTCGCCGACCGCGCGAAGAACAGCGGATTCGAGATTGTAGAACAGCGTCGCGACAAGCCCGAAGCACACTATCATCAGGTATGTACGGGCTTCGTCGAATATTCCCGCGGGGGTGTCCAGCGCGTGCAGCAGCGGGTCGATGAAAATAGAGATACCCGCGATGATGAGCGCGGTAGCCGCAACGGAAAATGTTATCGTGCGGGCGATGGTGCGGCGCATTTCATCGTGGTCGCCTGCGCCGAAGTTCTTCGCAATGAGTATCGCGAATCCTGTGACTAGACCGTTGATGATGTTGAACATCAGCGACACCACCGAGGCGGTCGAGCCTACGGCGGCGAGCGAATTCTGACCGAGCTGTCTGCCGATTATTATCGTGTCTGTCAGCGTATACGCCTGCTGGAATGCCAATCCAAGCAGCACGGGAAGCGCAAAGCCGATGATGAGCTTTATCGGCTTGCCAGTTGTTAATTCTTTCATTCTTTACACCTGATTATTCTGTTTATCTTTAGTCTGATGTTATTTCGTAGCAGAGATTTTCATAATGCAGCTCCGTGCCGATGTCAACTCCGTCCGGCAGGAGGAAAAGCGCGATGAACAGCTCATCGCCGGTATCTTTGTCCGTAAGCGTGGCGTATTCGCCCTCTATTTTCGTAACCTTGTAGTCATGTGGTTCCATTGCTGTTCTCCATTATTCTAGCAGATATGATGTCAAATTTCAATAGTTCAGAAGCTGAAAGGCTGTCTGCTCTTCAGACAACCTTTCAGAATTATCTGGGTAATTCCGGCTATACCGGGTCACTCGTCAGAGCCGGAATGCTCCGCCTGTTCTTCCTGCTCGGGCTCGGCGCGGTATTTTGCCTCCGCCGCTTCCCGCGCCGCGATACGCTCCTGCAGCTTCTTCGCGCGGCGCTTTTTCCTGAGGAAAAAGCAAAGGCTCATAACTCCCCATATCACCAGGAGAGCTCCTATCGCCACGCCCATTATGATGAGCGATAATGCCAGATATTCGTCCATCGTCAGCCCTCCGTGCCGCTTTCAAAGTAGCTTTCCAGGTAATGCCTGAAATCCTCCGGGCTTTTCTGGATGCGCTTCTTTATCTTGTCGGCCTCCGTTTTGTCGGCGGCGGATATCGTCAGATAGTATTTCTGCCTGCCGGTCCTTTCGGACTTGATGGTGATACCGATGGTGCACGTCCCGTTTTCGTGCTCGGCGTAGCGCACCGATACGAGCGAATCCTTTCTGATCTCGTCGCGCGTGTAGACCTTGACGGCCTCCTCGAACATCTTCTCGCGGACGGACTGCGGGAGCTCGTCCCCGAATTCACGCGCTGCGGCGTCCCCGAGCTTCGTATTTGAATACACGGGAATGCCGTTTATCTCCTTGCAGGTGCAAAGCCTGCCGGTAATGCCGTCCAGAGCTTCCATCAGATCGAAGTAATTCACAGCCTGCTCGAGCGACGTTATCTCTATCAGCTGATCGCGGTTCAGCGGGCAGCCGATACTGTAGATCAGATGGCACACAAGTATCCGTATCTTGTTTACATCGTCTATTCTTATCCTCGGTTGTTGTTTCATCGTATCACCAGCTTCATTTATTAGGGCATGCGCCCGGAATTACAGCTTACCCTCCGCGGAAAGCGCGGAAACCAGCGCGATATTCAGCGCGGATTCCACGCAGGGAACTGCGCGCGGAACCACGCAGGGGTCGTGTCTGCCCTTGATGACCAGCTCCTGCTCGGTCATGTCCTTGAAATCCACGCTGTTCTGCGGGCGCGAAATGGACGGCGTAGGCTTGAACGCGGCGCGGAAAATTATCGGCATTCCCGATGATATACCGCCCAGGATACCGCCGTGGTTGTTAGTTACGGTGACGACCTTCCCGTCTTTCAGCGCGAAATCGTCGTTGTTTTCGCTGCCGAAAAGGTCGGCGCAGCCGAATCCGTTGCCGAACTCCAGACCCTTTACGGCCGGTATCGCGAACACGAGCTGCGAGATGATGTTCTCCAGCCCCTCCATCATCGGAGAGCCCACTCCGGCGGGCATCCCGACTGCTGCGCACTCTACAACGCCGCCTACGCTGTTGAGCTGCTCCCTTGCGGAGAGTATCTCGGCGCGCATTTTTTCCTCGGCTTCGTCGGAAAATACCGGGAAGCTGCGCGACTTGACGGCTTCGAGCTGCTGCGCAGTGACGTTCACCGGGTCAAGGGCTGCGTCGGTTATCCCGTGAAGCGAACGGATGTGCGCTCCGGTGGTTATCCCGCGGCGTTTCAGTATCTGCGCGCAGACCGCTCCCGCGAAAACCAGCGGTGCGGTCAGCCTGCCGGAAAAGTGTCCGCCGCCGCGCGGGTCGTTCGCGCCGTTGTAGCGCAGGAAGCCCGTGTAGTCGGCGTGCGCGGGACGTGCGATGTGCGAAATGTTGCCGTAGTCGGCGGAGTGCTGCTCGCCGTTAAAGATCACGGCGGCAAGCGGCGTACCAGTAGTCTTTCCCTCGTAGAATCCGGAAAGTATCTCCGGGAGGTCCTTCTCAAGGCGCAGGGTGGATGTGCCGTCTTTTTTTGCGGCTCTGCGCGCCATGAATCTGCCTATCTCCTCAAGGTCGAGCGGCTCTCCGGCAGGGAGGTTGTCGATAACGACGCCGATACCCCTGCCGTGGCTCTCGCCGAAAATCGAAACGGATATACCTCCGTTAAACAATGACGACATCGTATTCACCTCCAAGCGCCCTGAAATCCTCAAAGAATGTCGGATAGCTCTTTGCAACGCACTCCGCTCCGGTTATGGTCAGCGGGGATGAGCAGCGCTGCGAAGCCACTGCAAGCGACATAGCGATACGGTGGTCATTGAAGCTCGAGCAGACGCCGCCGGAAAGCTCCCTGACGCCGGTTATCTCAAGCTCGTCGTTCACGATACGCACGTCGGCACCGAGGGAATTCAGCACCGTCGAGATGGAGACCAGACGGTCGCTTTCCTTGATACGCAGGCGCTTGCAGCCGCGTATGTGGGAATCTCCCTCCGCGAATGCCGCGAGAACCGTCAGCACCGGCACAAGGTCGGGGATATCCGACGCGTCGATGTCGAACCCGGAATAATTGCCGTTTATTTTTATCATGCTGTCGATTATGTCGAAAACGGCGCGGTCGCCCTGTACGCTGCTGCGGTTGACCCCGGTTATCTCGATATTGCTGCCGAGCTCGTTCGCAACTGCGAAAAACGCCGCCTGAGAACAGTCGCCCTCCACCGCGTACTTTGCGGTCTTGAACTGCTGAACGCCCTTTATGCTGTAGTTTCCGTTGAACTCCAGCGTTTCGACGCCGAAATCGCGCATGCAATGCACGGTGATGTCAGCGTAGGGCTTGGATTGCAGCGGAGATGTGAGCTGGATGGTGCTACTGCCCTCGAGAAGCGGCATGGCGAACATCAGCCCGGTGATGAACTGGGACGAGATGTCTCCGGTCACGGGGTAAACCCCGGCGCTCAGTTTTCCCTTTATATGGTAGGGGAACGTATCCGAAACGAACTCCACTCCATGCTTCGGGAACTCCTCAAGATAGGGGGTTATCGGACGGGTAGGGAGCTTGCCGGAGCCGTCGAACACCGTCTCCACTCCCAGCGCTGCGGCTACGGGTATCATGAATCGCAGCGTTGAGCCGGATTCGCGGCAGTTTATCTCCGCGTATTCCGGAGCCTTTTCTATGCCTTTGACATAGGTCACGCCGTTTTCAGTGCGTATCTCTGCGCCCAGCGCGGTCAGCGCGTCGGTCGTGGCGTCGATATCCTCGCACTGGAGCACTCCGGTTATCTCGCTTTCGCCCTTTGCGAGGGCGGCGCAGATAAGAGCGCGGTGCGAAATGCTCTTTGACGGCGGAATGACCACTCTGCCCGAAAGCGGGCGCGGTTGTATTACTATGTTCATATGTTCTCCTTAACTATTCAGGAACTTTTCGTAATCCTCAGTGGAAAGTCTGACGACCTCGCTTTTGCCGATGTCGGTGCAGATAACGATGTTCATTCCGGAGGAAAGCCGCTTTTTGTCGCCCAGGGAATACTTGAACAGCGTGTCCATTGGAGCCGGGTCGGTGAGCGGAAGTCTGCACTTTTTCAGCAGAGCATCCAGCTTGTCGGCTGTTCCGGCGGGACACATCCCGCGGCGCTCTGCGATGTGGGTGAAAGTGCTCATCCCTATCGCAACGGCGTAGCCGTGGGTGATGCCGGTGTAGTCGTAGTACTTCTCGATAGCGTGACCCAGCGTGTGTCCGAAATTGAGCAGCATGCGCTCGCCCTTTTCGCGCTCGTCGTTTTCGACTACCTGCGCCTTGATGGAAACGCAGCGCGTGATTATATCCTCCAGATTGTCCCGGACGTCCTTTTCAACGAGGAGGTCGAACAGCTCCCGGGACCTTATCATGCCGTACTTCACGACCTCCGCCATTCCGTCTGCGAAGAACTCCGGTGTGAGCGTGGACAGCGTATCTGTGTCGCACAGCACGAGCTGCGGCTGGTAGAATGCGCCTACGAGATTCTTTCCGCCTGCGATGTCAACGGCGGTCTTGCCGCCAACGGAGCTGTCCGTCTGAGCCAGGACGGTCGTGGGTATCTGCACGAAGCCAATGCCGCGCATGTATGTAGCCGCCGCAAATCCCGTCAGGTCGCCGACGACTCCGCCGCCCAGCGCGATGAGCGCGTCAGAACGTGTGAAGCCCTTTTCCGCAAGGAAATCGTAAAGCCCGAGCAGCGTCTTATGGCACTTGGACGCCTCTCCGTGCGGGAAAACGTATTTTTCCGCGCTGAAACCGTTTTCCGACAGGCTTTTCATCAGCCGTCCGGAATACAGCGGGTCAACGTTATCGTCGGTAACAACGCAGACATGGCGCGCTGTTATTGCCGCGGAAATATGGCTGCCGGAATTATCCAGCAGACCGCTGCCTATAAGTATATCGTAGCTGCGGCTTGCATTTACATGAACCTTTTGCATATGTCGTATCCTTTCAAAATTATAATCTATATTATTATAACTCATTTGCGCGAAAAAGTCAACTGCATTGTTTGCGCTCGGCTTTCAGGTAATACGCCACGCCCACTGCGTCCGCAATGAACCAGCCTATCGGGATAGATATCCATATCCCGAAAACGCCTATCTCCGGGATACCTGACAGCACATTCGCAAGCAGCACCCGCGTCCCCAGCGAGAACACCGTCAGCACCACGGACATGACCGGCTTGTTGACCGCACGATAATAACCGTAGAGCATGAACAGTACGCCTATCCCGATGTAGCACGCGCCCTCCGTCCGAAGATACTCCGCGCCTATCTCCACCGTTTCCCGCACCGAGCCGTCAACGAACAGGCTCATCAGCGGCTCCGCAAAAATGCACACCGCCGCGCTGACCGCCACGCAGAACAGTGCGACGCTTATCAGCGACTGCTTTATCCCGGCGCGGATACGGTCGTACTTCCCCGCGCCGAAATTCTGCGCGGTAAAGACCGAGAACGCATTCCCGAAGTCCTGCACCGGCATGTAGGCGATCGTGTCTATCTTGACCGCCACCGAAAACGCCGCCATGACGACCGGTCCGAAGCTGTTCACGACCGCCTGCACCATCAGTATCCCGAGGTTCATCACCGACTGCTGGAGGCAGGTGAATCCTGACAGCGACAGAATGCTGCGGAAATTCCTGCGATCCCAGCGCATGTCGGCGCGGGTCAGCCGGTACTCCGGGTAGGCTGCGATGAAATACACGAGCACTCCGGCTCCGGAAACGTACTGAGATATGACCGTTGCGAGCGCGGCGCCCATGATACCCATTCCGAGCGGTATCACGAACAGCAGGTCGAGCCCGATGTTCAGCGCAACTGAAATTCCGAGGAATACGAGCGGAGTGGCTGAATTGCCCATCCCCCGGAGGATATTCGAGATGTAATTATAGAGGAACACTGCGAAAAATCCGATGAACACGTAAACCAGGTAGGTGTGCATATCCCAGGTAAGCTCCGCCGGGACATTCAGCATACCTATGATGACATCGCACAGCAGATAGAACGCCGCAATTATGACCAGCGTGAGCGCGCCGACTATCCCGGCGGACATGAAAATACCGTTGCGGATGGAGTCGTTCTCCCTGCGCCCGAACGCCATTGAGATGAACGAGCCGGTTCCCAGCGAAAGCCCGATTATCACCGACGTCAGGAACGTCATGAGGGTATATGACGAGCCTACGGCAGCCAGGGCGTTATCGCCGATGTACTTTCCCACCACCCAGGTGTCGGCAAGATTATAGAATTGCTGCATGACATTTCCGAGCATCAGCGGTATTGCGAACGCCCATAGTCCACCGGTTATGCTACCGCTTGTAAGGTCTCTGTTTTTCTGCATTTGATCTCTCCCTTTTCCACTTTGCCAATCAATTATAGCATAATTCGGAGGATAATTCAAGCAGAAAACCCCGCCGGGTCACGGCGGGGTCGTTTATTATGCTATTCGTTGATCAGAAATCAACATCGGTGTCGTAGTAGCAGCACTTGAGCAGCTTCTCCAACTCCTCGGGCGAGGGCTGACGGGGGTTGGAACCGGTACATGCGTCTGCGATAGCGTTCACTGCAATGTCGTGTACTCTCTCGAGGAATACGTTCTCGGGTACGAAGCCCTGCTCGCAGGGATAGCTGTCTGCGCCGTAGTTCTTGATGCAGTGCGGAATCTTCAGCTCGTCGTTCATGCCGCGGAGGTACTTGATGAGCAGTGCGACCTTCTCGTCGTCGTTGGAGCCGCCGAGGTGCATGTAATCAGCGATAACGCCGTAGCGCTTCTTAGCTGTCGGGTCCTTAGCGTTGAACGCGATAACCTTAGGCAGGTACATTGCGTTTGCTGCGCCGTGGATAATATGTGCGCCATAGTCCTGGAAGATAGCGCCGGTCTTGTGAGCCATGGAGTGTACGATACCAAGCAGAGCGTTGGAGAACGCCATACCTGCCAGGCACTGTGCGTTGTGCATTCTTGCACGGGCTGCCATGTCGCCGTTGTAGGACTTTACCAGGTCAGCCTGGATCATCTCGATAGCGTGGATAGCCAGCGCGTCGGTGAAGTCGCAGTTTGCGGTGGAAACGTATGCCTCGATAGCGTGGGTCATAGCGTCCATACCGGTGTGAGCTGTCAGCTTCTGCGGCATGGTTTCAGCAAGGTCGGAATCAACGATAGCTACATCAGGTGTGATCTCGAAGTCTGCGATAGGATACTTGATGCCGTTGTCGTAATCGGTGATGATGGAGAATGCGGTAACTTCTGTAGCTGTACCGGAGGTGGAAGGAATTGCACAGAAGTGCGCTTTCTTTCTCAGCTCAGGAATGCCGAATACCTTGCACATATCCTCAAAGGTACATTCCGGATACTCGTACTTGATCCACATAGCCTTGGCAGCGTCGATAGGAGAGCCGCCGCCCATCGCAACGATCCAGTCAGGATTGAACTCCAGCATCTTTGCAGCGCCGTTCATAACGGTGGTAACGGAAGGATCAGGCTCAACGCCGTCGATAACTAAAACCTCCATGCCGGCTTCCTTGAGGTAACCCTCAGCCTTGTCAAGGAATCCAAAGCGCTTCATAGAGCCGCCGCCGACAACGATGACAGCCTTCTTGCCCTTGAGAGCCTTCAGGTTCTCGAGTGCGCCCTTGCCATGGTAAACATCTCTCGGTAAAGTAAATCTAGCCATTGTAATTGTACCTCCATTTGTGAAAGTCTTGTGAAAAACCTACAGAAATTTTCAATAAATTCCCTCGGTTTTTATTGATATTATTATAACATCATTCTTACATATTGTAAAATGCTTAATATGCATACCTCTCATACATTTTATGCATATCACACAGTTTTCACAATATATTCAAAAATCTTTAGTGCAGATTTAACAAGATTAATAAGAGCAGGTCAACTTTCGTCAGCCTGCTCTTTGTTATAATTATAACGCGTTCAGCGTTTTACACCGCAAAGTCTGTCACTCGCGCTTGATAGCCTCCATCGCGGAGATGTGCACCGCCTTGTTTGCCGGGTAGAATCCCGAACCGAGTCCGATGCATATTGAAAAGAGGATAGCAAATCCGTAAAGCCACAGCGGCACGATGGACATAGGGCTGTTCGCCGTGTCCATCGCGGTGGTTATCTTCGTCCAGAGGGTCGCGAGGTCGGTTATTTGTATCGACTGTGCGGCTTCATTGGTAAAGACGTTCATCCCCACCGATATGAAGAAGCTCAGCATGCTTCCGATGATACCGCCGATAAGTCCGATGAATCCCGCTTCCATGAGGAACACGGAACGGATGTTTCCGAGGAAGCAGCCCAGCGCTTTCATGACGCCGATCTCGCGGGTACGCTCGGATATCGACATTATCATCGTGTTAGTAATGCCCAGCGCCGCAACGAACAGCGATACCGCGCCAAGTCCGCCGAGCATCATCTGCTGTTTGCGCGCTTCCTCCTCGAGGGGCTTGCGGACGGACTCCATCGAATAGGTGGAGTAGCCCAGCTTCTTTATCGCGCTTTCGATGTCGGCGACCTGGGAGATGTCCTTCGCCTTGACGTATATCTCGCTGTATTCCATGTTATTCGTGTTCGCGCTCGGATAGAACATCTTGTACAGCGTCTGGAGGTCGGACGTGAAGAATATCAGTCCCTCGCTGGTCGCGTAGTCCTTGTTGTAATCCTCCTTGACAACGCCCGTCACCTTGACTTCCTGGTACTTCTTGACATCGTAGTTCTCGTAGCTGTAGAGCTCGAGCTTCAACGTCTGCCCGTTTAGCTGCATGTAAGGGTCAGGAAGCGCGGAGGGGTCATTTTCCGTCATTTCGCCGGTGTTGGGGTCGTAGCTGTACATGTAATCCCAGCGGCTGATGGTATTGTTGCCGTCCGGGCGCATGGAGTCCTGGAGGTTATACGCCGCGTACTGTCCCGCAAGCACCTCGAAGCTGTTCTTCGGATAGGAACCCTCGATGAGCTGGAATCCGAATTTTTCCATCGCGTCCTTGTTTATTCCGACGACGTTCACCCACTGCATCTGATAGCGGTCGTTGTCGCCTGCGTACACCGTCATGTTCACGTTGTTCAGCTGGCTCTTGCCGAGCGCGACGTCAACATTGGCGATATTCTGGAACTTTTTTATCGCGTTGTCGTCAAGCTTCGTGTCCTTGCGTCCGCCGGAGTAGACCTGGATGAGGGTCAGGTCGCCCATGCCCTCAAGCATGATCTGCTGCGAATTCTGCACTCCGAAGCCTATCGACATCATAGTTACGATGGCGCAGCAGCCGACCACGACGCCCAGCACTGTCAGGATAGTCCGTGACTTCCTGCGCGTCAGGTTCTGCAGGCACATCTTTATCATGTCTAAAATTTTCATGGCTCGTCACCATTAAACCTTTGTCGTGTCGTCGCTGTCGGACTTTTCGTCCTCGTCAAGATCGTCCTCCCAGTCGATATCGTCAGCCGTCAGCTTCTTGCCGCCCTTGTGCTTTTTCTTGAGTACGACGATGAGCACTACAACGCCAGCCGCAACCAGCACTGCGCCGCCGATGATAACTACCAGCCACGGGAATCCGCCCTCGCCGTCAACCTCAGTAGTTTCATACGTCATGGGGTAATCAGGTATCCACTGCTGCTCGATAACGTTCAGGGTAACGGGGAGCTCCTTCACGATCTCGTTCATGTTGGAATCCTCGTATGTGACCTTGAGCACGAAGCTTACCTCGCCGGCTCTGGTGGGAGTGATGACGAAATCCGCCGTGCCGTTGCCGCCGGCTGCGATGTTGCCTATCACCTTTTCGGTGCTGAGCGCGGTGTAGCCCGGGTCGCTGTAGTCGTCGTAGCCGCCCATGGAGCCGTCGTAGCCGCCCATGGAGCCGCCGTCTACGTATCCGGCGTCGCCCATCGCTCCGCCGTCAATAGCGATGTAGCTCTGATAAGCCGCGTCCGCTGAGGAGAACATCCCGTCCATTGCGGGAATCTCAGAAGTAGCCGCACCCGCAGGCTCGGAAGTCATGCCGCCGATGTTGGTATTGTCGTCAACAATCCCCTCGTCGGAGCTGCTGGATGCGCTGACTACCTCGACCTTGACGTTGGAGGCGTCTGCACGTCCCTTGTTCATGTAGCTGAGGGTGATGTACACCTCGTTGCCGACGTAGATGTCATATGTAGGATTGCTTACGGAAAGAGTCAGCTTATCCGGCTGGTAGAGCGGAACGTAGATGGTCTGCTCGGAAGTCATGCTGGTACGGGTGTCGCCTACCAGGTAATCATACTTGAACGAAACGGAAACCGAAGATGTTCCGGTCGCCGCAGTAGGGAGCGCCCTCAGCTGCACGGATTCGCTTGCCGCGCCAGCCGCCGGGAGGCTCGCGTAATAGAACGAGCTGCTGCCGCCGTAGATGGAAAGGTCGCCGCCTGCGTTTACGGTCATCACCATGTTCTCGACTGCGGTAGTGCCGTTGGTGTTGTAGAAATCAAGGTCCAGCGTGAACACGTCGCCTGCCGCTATCTGGTCGGCGCCGATGTCGTACTTGCCGATGATGATGTTCGGAGCCGCTCCGGTGTCCTTGCCGTCGCCTGCCTTATTGGGTGCCGCGATGATGGTGGCGGAGGAGCTGCTCTCGCCCTGCTTGATGGAGGTGTTCCTGCCGTAGTCGAACTTCATTGCGGCGGTTATCCCCTGCTTTGCGGAGGTGATGTCCTCGAGGGTCTTGAATTTCACCGTTATCGTCGCGGTGTCCTGCGGACGGATGATGTCGATGAACGCGGATTCCGTTCCGTCCAGGAAGTAGAACGCGTCGGTGCTGGTGAGGTCAACGAACACGTCCCTTACGGTTATATCGCCGTAGTTCTTGACGGTGAGCCTGTACTCGTACTCGGTATCCGGAACTATCGCGGAATCCAGCTTCTCGCCGGAAATGCGGAGCACGGGGGCAGTGGAAACATTGGAGCTCATGCTGATGGTGCCGGTCTTGGTTTCAACTGTTTTCGTGCCGCTCTTGTCGTAACGGTACTCTACCTCGACATCGAGGGTCTGGGTGACGCTGGAAAGCTCCGCGGCGGTGTCAAAGCGCACCAGAATACGCTTTTCTGCGCCTGCCTTTATCTTCTCGACGAAGAAATTGTCAGTGCCATTGGTAATGTTGACGCCCTCGCCGCCCTTTACCTTGATGGTGACGTTCTCCATGTCCTCGTTGCCCTTGTTGACGATGTAGAACGCCTTGCGGTAGCTTTTTCCCGCCTCAAGTTCCACGTCGAGCGGCTTGGAGGTGATGAGCGGGAACGGTGCGGTCTCCTCCGCTTTCTGACCGAACATGACGTAGGTCTCCTCGTAGGAGCCGTCCTTTTCGTCGCTGCCCATGACGTAATTGTACTTCAGGCTCGCGGTGATGGTCTGGCGGATAGTAGTGATGTCTTTCATGGTGCGGAACTTCATGGTTATCTGCTTGGTCGTTCCGACCGGGATATCCTCGAAATACCTGGAGCTTGAGCCGTCGGTTATGACGATGTCATCGGAGCTTGCGAAGTTGATGAAAAGCCCTTTCATGTCGGCAGTACCGGTGTTCTTGATGGTCAGTACGCCGCTGTAATTGCTGTCCGGCTCGATATCGGCCTCCGCCATCGAGAAGCTCGCCTCAACGACCGGGTACACCTTTTCTACGGTGGATATCTCCGCCGCCGCTGTTACCTGCGCAGTCGCGCTGCCGGTGGTCTCGGTGGAGCCGGTGTCGTAATAATAGCGCAGGTTGACGGTGAAATTCTGCTTTTCGGTGTTTATCTTTTCCAGCGCCTTGTACTTGATGGTGAGTATCTTCTCATCCTTGAAGCCCAGGCTCTCGATATCCTGCGTGCCTGTTCCCTCCTTGATGAGTATCTCCTCGGAGGAGCTTACTTCCGCAAGGATATTGTACGCGGCAGTCGTGCCGAGGTTTTTCAGGCGTATCTTGAACTCGCCCTCCTCGCCCGCCTTGATGGGAGAATCAGGCTCTACCGCCGTTATCTTGATTATCGGCTCAGGATTGGTGACGACAGGGTCGGGAGTGCTGTCGGGGTCGGTGCACTCGATAACGTTCACCGAACCGTCAAAATAATCGCTGCCGCCGGTGTAGCCTACCTTGAAGCCGAAATTCTTGTCGTCGCCGACCCATTTGCAGTCCTTTACGACAACGTCATATTTCAGCAGCTCGTCCCCGGTGGAGGTGATAGTCAGGCTTTCCAGCGTTCCCCTGAAGCTGTCCATGCTCTTGAGGAAGTCTATCCCCGCGCTTCCGCCAGTGACCTGGGAGGTCTTTACCTTGATATCCTTTATCGTCATTTTCATGACAAAGCTTGTGTTTTTCCCGATGTACGACTGCTCTTTTCCCTTGCTGTTGATTATGCTGTAGCTGACTACTACAGGGTTCAGCGTAAGACCTGCGTCGTCCTTATTATCACCGTTGTCGGGAGCCTCAGCGGTGCCGCCCGCAGTCGTACCGCCCTCCGCAAACGCCGCGTACGAAGCCGCCGGGACGGATGTTGTTATCAGCGCCGCCCCCAGCAGTATTGATAATACTTTACTTGTTCTCTTGTTCATGGTTCTCTCCTTTTGTATCGCTTACTATTCGTCCGTCTACCAGCGTGACTATTCTGTCTGCGTACTGCGCAAGCTCCGGATCGTGCGTTACAAGTACTATTGTCTGATTATATTTCCTTGCAAAGGATTTTATCATGTCCATTACCTCGATGGTCGTCTTGGAATCGAGGTTTCCGGTCGGCTCGTCCGCGAAAACCACGTCCGGCTTCGCAACGAACGCCCTGGCTATACCTACTCGCTGCTGCTGTCCGCCGGACATCTGCCGCGGATAGTGCTTCAGGCGATTCCCCAGACCTACCTTTTTCAGCATCGCAACGGCGCGTTTCGTGCGGTCGCGCTTGCTGTCCCCGCGGAACATCAGCGGCATCGCAACGTTCTCCACCGCGGTCATGAACGGCAGCAGATTATAGGACTGGAACACGAATCCGATGTGCTTCTGACGGAACGCCGCAAGCTGATTCTCCGTCATTCTGGTTATCGGGACCCCTCTTATGTAAACGTCCCCGAACGTCGGTTTTTCGAGACCGGCAAGCTGATTCAGCAGCGTGGATTTACCCGAGCCGGACGTACCGAAAATGCAGCAGAGCTCGCCCTCCATTATGTCGAGGTTTATGCGTTTCAGCGCTACTACGGATTCGCCGCCCTCCAGCTTGTACTCCTTGCGCAGGTCCTTTACGTGTATCATCGCCCTGCGTTTTTTCGGAGCAGCGGGCTTTGCCTGCGCGCCGGGTGCACCGGCTTTGCTAAGGTCGATCTTCTCGTTTTCCCCCATGCTGTCACCCCCTTTAGATTCTCTACCAATAAAACAGCCAAAATATCGGTAAGGTTGCATATTTCAGAAAGAAAATTTTATATCATTTTCATATATCAGTATATCATTTATGATATCTTTTGTCAATATTTGTTACAAAACTGTAATATATTTTTAAGGAACGCAAAAAAGCGGCACATTACTGCACCGCCCCAGCTTGTCGAAAAAATAACTATCCCAGGCTGCCGAGAAAGGTGCAGATGCTAGGAACCCGCATGATGGCTAGGCTTTGTGCCTGCCATCATGCGGAGTGACGACGCAGATGCGCCTTTATCGACAGCCTGGGGCGGCACATTACTGCACCGCCCCCTGTTGTGTAAGTAAAATCAGTTGCTCTTTGGCATAACAGCCGCGATAGCACCTGCGACGTTGCTGATAGGCATCGTCTGGAGGTATATCTTGCCAGGACCTGTAACAACAGTGTTGAACAGACCCTCGCCGCCGAACAGCACGTTTCCGATACCCTTTACGGTCTGGATATCCATTGTGCAGGAGCCGGACATTGCTGCGAGGTAGCCTGTGTCGATGAGCATCTGCTGACCAGCCTGGAGCTCGTACTCAACAACATATCCGTCGATCTCGACGAACGCCATACCTGTGCCGTGGAGCTTCTGCATGATGAAGCCCTCGCCGCCGAAGAAACCAGCGCCGAGCTTCTTCTGGAACGCGATGGAAAGCTCAACGGAGGGCTCGGAAGCCAGATAACCGCTCTTCTGAACGATGAAATCGCCCTTGCTTACGTCGATCGGGATGATAGAGCCCGGGAAGCTGGACGCGAACGCGATCATGCCGGGACCGCCCTGCGCGGTGTATGTATTCTGGAACATGGACTCGCCGGAGAACATTCTGCTGAATGCCTTTCCGACGCTGCCTGCGCCGGTCTCCATCTTCATGTTCGGGGTCATCCAGGACATTGCGCCCTTTTCGCACTTAACGGACTCGCCTGCCTCAAGATAAACGATAACTACGGGCAGCGGCTCGCCCTTAATTTCATACCTCATATAAATCTCCTTCTAAACCATTATTTTTGAAAGGTACCTTACCTTTACTTGTTATATTATACACAAATTTCTTCCAATTGTCAAGACTTTTTTGCAGTTTTTTTTACAATTCTCTGGCAGACAGCACCAGAAGGTACCCAGCCGTAATGAAAAACGTAGGGCTTGCCCCCCGCAGCAGGAATATCACCGCGCCGCATATTGCCGCGGAAATGATCCCGCAGACTGACATCGCCCGGTCAACATGCTCCGCAGGAAGTCGTTTCAACAGCAACAGCTTCAGCAGGCGCTTCCCGTCGAACTCCCCGACCGGCAGGAGATTGAACAGCCCGGCGGCAAGGCTTATCGCGGCTATGCGCTGGTATCCCAGCGCCATGCCCGCCGCGAATATCAGCAGATTCACCGCGCAGCCTGCGGAGTACACCGCCGCCTGTACTGCGCCGCTCCGGCGCTCCACCGCCGGAGCAGTCAGCCTTATCCCGGCGCCGTAAAACGTCAGGCTCTCCGGAATTATCCCGCACATCCGCATGACTGCTAGGTGTCCCAGCTCATGCGCGGCACATATCCCCAGCGCAGCAAACCCGAATCCGGTACTATCCCAGAGGAAGAACACCGCAAGCACCGCAAAAAACGAGAAATCCCACCGCAGCGCCGTGCGGTTCAGTTTCAGTTCGATCATGCTACATTATATTAACGCCCGTCCGGAAATAGAACAAGCCCCGCCATTTCTGACGGGGCATTGAACTTTAATTAATCTGCAAAAACTGCGCCGGTATTGGAAGATGTGACCATCTTAGCATATCTCTTGAGGTAGCCGGAAAGCTCCTTCGGAGGAAGAATGCCCTTTTCCTTGCGCTTTGCGATCTCTGCGTCGTCTACCAGCAGAGTGATGCTGCGGTTCGGGATGTCGATGTGGATCTTGTCGCCGTCCTCAACGAACGCGATAAGTCCGCCCTCGGCAGCCTCGGGGGAAACGTGGCCGATAGCCGCGCCTCTGGAAGCGCCGGAGAATCTGCCGTCGGTGATGAGCGCAACGTTGCCGTCAAGTCCCTTACCAACGATAGCGGCAGTCGGAGCCAGCATTTCGGGCATGCCAGGACCGCCCTTCGGACCCTCGTAGCGGATAACTACGACGTCGCCTGCCTTGATGTCGCCGCCGAGGATAGCGTCGCATACAGCCTGCTCGCCGTTGAATACGCGTGCTGTTCCGGTGAAGTCCATCATCTCGGGCTTAACTGCGCCCTGCTTAACTACGGAGCCATGCTCTGCAAGGTTGCCGCTCAGGATAGCGATACCGCCGTCCTTGCGGATAGGAGCGTCTATCTTGTGGACGATAACGCCGTCAGCGTCCTTTGCCTTTGCGATACGGTCAGCCTGTGTGCCGGAAACGGTCAGTACATCGGTGTTTACATGGCCGCCCTTGGAAAGCTCACGGATGATGGTCTGGATACCGCCGACTGCGTTCAGGTCAGTTATGAACACGCTGGACGCCGGGTTCAGCTTTGCAAGCTGCGGGGTCTTTCTGCTCATCTGGTCGATGTCGTCCAGGGTGATGTCTACCTTTGCTTCGTGCGCGATGGCGAGCAGGTGCAGTACGGTGTTGGAGGACGCGCCGATTGCCATATCAGTTGCGAGGGCGTTCAGCATGTTCTTCTTGGTGAGGATATCGAGCGGGCGGATGTTCTGCTTAACAAGCTCAACTGCGCGCTCGCCGGATTCCTTTGCAAGTCTGCGGCGTGCGGAGTTTACTGCGGGCTCGGTGCCGGCGGTCGGCAGCGCAAGTCCCATCGCCTCGGTCAGGCAGTTCATGGAGTTCGCGGTGTACATACCGGAGCAGCTGCCGCAGGTCGGGCAGGCGTTATCCTCAAAATCCTTGATAACGTCGTCGCCGATCTCGCCGTTGGAGTACTGTCCGATAGCCTCATAAATTTCAGAGTAGCCTACGCGCTTGCCCTGTACGCAGCCGGGGTTCATAGGACCGCCGCTGCAGAAGATAGCCGGGAGGTTCATTCTGGCTGCTGCGAGCACCATTCCGGGTACGATCTTGTCGCAGTTCGGAATGAATACGACGCCGTCCAGCGGGTGTGCGGTCAGCATTACCTCGATAGAGTCAGCGATGAGCTCTCTGGAAGCCAGGGAGTATCTCATGCCCTTGTGGTTCATTGCAAGACCGTCGCAAACGCCGATGGTGAAGAACTCGAACGGAACGCCGCCCGCGTTTCTGATACCGTCCTTGACTGCGCGGGAAATTTCGTGCAGGTGCATATGACCAGGAACGTAGTCGCTGGCAGCACAGACTACCGCGATGAACGGTCTGTGCATTTCGCTGTCGGTAACGCCCAGAGCCTTGAGTATCGCTCTGTGAGGAGTTTTTTCTACTCCTGCCTTGATAAGATCACTTCTCATGATTATTTTCCTTTCCGCCCGGTGACCGGGAGTTTGTTTATTTGCAGGAACGATGGAGCATTGCCGCTCCGATTATGCCTGCGTCATTACCGAGGGAGCAGATCACGATCTCGGTATTTTTAGCGCTTCGTTTGGAATACACCTGCTCTGCGACCGCCTTTTTCAGCGGAACCAGCAGCGTATCCCCCTCGTTGCAGACTCCTCCGCCGATACACAGAATGTCCGGCTGGAAGATGTTGATAACGTTCGTTATGCCCACCGCGAGGTACTTGACGTAGAGGTCGGTGACGAGCTTTCCGGCTTCGTCGCCCTGCTTCATCGCTATGTACGCGGTGCGGGCGCTGACCTTTCCGTCCTTCTTTATCAAATCTGCCATGAGGCTTTGCGGGTACTTTTCGGCGAATTCACGGGTGGTGTTCACCAGACCCGTCGCGGAGGAGTAGGCTTCAAAGCAGCCTTTACGTCCGCAGGTGCATGGCCTGCCGTCCACCTCGATGACCGTATGACCTATCTCGCCGCCCGCGAAATTCGAGCCGCTGTAGATCTTGCCGTCAATGATGATACCGGAGCCTACGCCTGTTCCCAGCGTTATCACGACCGCGCTTTTCGCGCCCTTGGCAGCGCCTGCGCAGTACTCGCCGTAAGCCGCAGCGTCCGCGTCGTTGCCGAGGTAGGTCGGTACGCCAAGATTCGCCTGGACGTCAGGGCGCAGCGGAGCGTTCACGAATCCGAGGTTGTTGGAGTACTCCACAACTCCGGATGCCTGGTTGCAGGTTCCCGGGCAGCCGATCCCGATGGAATCAAGCTGCTGCGGAGTTATCCCCGCCTCCGCGCAGGCGAGCTCCGCGGCGCGGATTATGTCCGCGAGTATCTCCGCGTAGGGTCTCGGGGAGTTGGTCTTTACCTTTGAGCGCGCGATTATCTCGCAGTTTTCGTTCACTACGCCGCACGCGATGTTGGTGCCGCCGATGTCAATGCCGAGGTGTCTTTCCATGTTCGCCATGATACGCCTCCTGTCAGGTTCAGATGATGTCGGTGAGGATTATCGTGCCCTTTCCGGATACGGTGTAATCGCCAGTTCCCGCGCTCACGAACAGGCTGTCGCCTTTCTTTGCGCTGACCTTTTCGGAGCCGGAAACGACCTCGAATGCGCCGTCCAGAACCAGCAGAGAATTAAACGAGCCTTCTCCTGCGGCGAGCTTCGCGGTACCGTCAAGCTCCAGCTTGTTTACGTTGAAGTACTCGCAGGAGCGCAGCAGTGTCTCCTTGCCGCCCTCGATGGCTGTGGGAGCGCCCTGGGCGGTGGTGGGGTACTTCGGGGGAACGAGGTTGGTGACGTCCTTCGCCTTTTCAACGTGAAGCTCACGCGGCTTGCCGTCCTTGCCTACTCTGCCGTAGTCGTAGATACGGTAGGTGGTGTTGGAGTTCTGCTGTATCTCGGCGATGAGGATACCCTTGCCTATCGCGTGGAGCGTGCCGCTCTCGATGAAGAACACGTCGCCCTTGTGGACGGGAACGTTGTTCGTTACCTCAAGGAGCGTGTTATTCGCGATACGCTCTGCGAACTCCTCCTTGCTTATCTCGTGCTTGAAACCGTAGAGCAGCTCCGCGCCGGGGTCGCAGTCCACGATGTACCACATCTCGGTCTTGCCGTACTCGCCCTCTACGCGCAGCGCGTAGTCATTGGAGGGGTGCACCTGAACGGAGAGGTTATCCTTTGCGTCAATGAGCTTTATCAGCACCGGGAAGTACTCGAAGCGCTCGCAGTTCTTGCCGAGAACGCCCTTGCCCTTAGCAGCGATGTAATCGGAAAGCGTCTTTCCGTCGAACTCGCTGCCGATTATAACGCTCTGTCCGTCCTTATGGCAGGAAAGCTCCCAGCTTTCCGCTATCTTGTCGGAGTCGAGCTCCTTGCCGTACTCCTCGCGAAGTCTGTTGCCGCCCCAGATGTAGTCCTTGCAGGGCGCTTTCAGCTTTAAAATTGCCATGTCTATGTATCCTTTCTTAACTTTTATTCAATAACCTAAGCTCTCGTTGACGATAATTACCTTTATCCTGTCGGGGACGCGCTGCTGCTCCAGCCTTACGAACGAGCAGCATATCCTGCCGTCGCAGCGGCAGTGCAGGCATGAACCCGTGGTTTCACATGGAGTATTGCAGTTCAGCCGCTTTGTATTCAGCGGAGCAGCCACCTGCTCCACGCGACAGACCGCCTCGTCCATGTCCTTTACTATCTTGTTCGTGCCCACTATCAGCACGACCTGCGCCGGACCGTATATCATCGCCGCAACGCGGTTGCCCCTGCCGTCCACGTTGTAGAGCACGCCGTCCTCGGTGAGGGCGTTGGTGCTTGCGAAAAACGTGTCGGAAACGAACGCCTTGTGGAGTATGTCCTCGACTTCATCGGGGGTCTTTCCCTCGGAGCGGTCAAGGAATGCGTCCTTGAATTCCGTCATCAGCAGGTTCTTCACGCCGCTTTCCTCCAGCGTCATGGAGCCCCCGGCGGTTATCAGCCGGTCATTCTTCACAAGCTCCCGGACGATGTCGTAAAGCTGCTCGCGGTTTTCCGCGTAGTAGGGTCTCATTTTGTTTCTTTCGAGCGCTTTCATCGTGCGCTGTATTCTCTCATCCATGATGTCCTCCTGTTATTCCCCGCTCTGTCCGGATTTCTGCTGTATCGTCGTGACGGAGTTGTCGGATATCGCGAAGCTGCCGTCGTCGCCGTACTCGCCGTAGGGAACGTAGTAATCCGCCGGATTTATGCCGTATTTCACGGTATTCAGCAGCGCCGCCTTATGCGCGGCGAGCTGGTCGGAAGTAAGGTCGGTCTCCGCATTCAGTATGCATTCCGCATAGGCGTTGAGCAGCGAGCTGTCGATGTAGGAAACGTTCTGGTTCACAAGCTCGATGAGCAGCGAGCCTATCATGTTGAATCTGTAGGATTCGCCCTCGTCGAAATCCGCGAACATGATGTAGCGGTACACCATCTCGGCGGTGAACATCTGGTCGCCGGAGTTTATCGCAGTGACCTCCGTGCCGTCGGTGATGAGCAGCGTTTTTGCAACGTCGTACTCAACGTTGCCGTAGGTGGTTATCAGCCCGGTGAGCGCCGCGCGGTCGAACTTCACGTATCCGTCGAACTTTATGCCGAGCGCTTCCGAAACGGCGGAAGCTACGCCCTTGCCGCCCTGCGCCGCGTAAACGTTCGGCAGAGTGCGCCCGGTGGATGTAAGCGAGATACCGTTAGTCACCGGAATGAACAGCAGGCGGTTTTCAACCGCGTTGTAGGTCACGGCGATGAACAGCGACGGCATGTCGGCTGACCCGTCGGATATCATCGTCATTACCGAAAGGTCCATGCTGTGGTCCGGAACGAAATCCTCGGAAAGGGTTCCGTCAGCGGACAGCCCTGTCTCCTGCGACTTCGGGAAAAGGAAATCCCGGAATGAAAATATCGCCATGATTATCATGGCAAGGGTAATACAAAATGCGATTAGATATATATACCAGTTGCTTTTCCTGCGTACTGCCATAAGTTCTGCCTTTCATGACCACTTTTTCAAAAAATACACGCGCTCTCCGAAAAGGTATTGAATTTTTCAGAAATTAGTAATATAATATACAAGGCGATATCAGAAAAAGAGATCGATACTTTAAATAGTGCAATGCCTCTTTATATTATACCACACTTTTTCTGAAATTTCAACACATTGAGGAGCGAACATGAAGAATTTTTATCACAGAGCCTGGGCGGAAATCAATCTCGACGTCCTGAAGAATAATATAGAGATCATCAGAAAATACTCCGGAAACCGCGACATAATCGCTATCGTCAAGGCAAATGCCTACGGTCACGGCGACGCGGAATGCGCGCTGGCGATGAACCACATCGGGGTAAGGCACTTTGCGGTTTCCAACCTCTGGGAAGCGCAGAATCTTTCCTCCGCAGGCGTGGAGGGCGACATACTCATCTTCGGTTACTGCGACATCCCGCTGATATTTGAAAATCTTGACAAGAATTACGTATTCACCGTGGGAAGCGTTCCCTACGCCGAGGAGCTTTCCGAAGCCGCTGTCAGAGCCGGAGTGAAAGTGCCGGTGCACATCAAATTCGACACCGGAATGAGCCGCGTCGGCATCACCACCGCCGTGGAAGCAGACAGTATCCTTGCGCTGCCCGGGCTGGACTGCCGCGCGGGCTACACGCACTTTGCGGTCGCGGATTCCCTCGAGGAGGAGGACATGGAATTCACGCAGAAGCAGTACCGGATACTTCACGACATCTGCCGCGCGCGGAACCTACCGATGCACTCCCAGAACAGCGGCGGAATACTGTTCCACAAGGATTTCGACGGCGACTTCATCCGCGCAGGTATCGTGATGTACGGGCACCGTCCCAACACTGAATACGCGCTGCCGGAGGGGATAAAGTCCGTATTCAGCATGAAAGCGGTCATCAGCCAGATAAAGACTATCCAGCCCGGCGACACGGTAAGCTACGGGCGAACATTCACCGCCGACCACCCGACACGTCTGGCGCTAATCCCCTGCGGATACGCGGACGGTTTCAACCGGAGGCTCTCGGGTCAGTGGAACGTGCTCATCCACGGAAAGCCCGCGCCGGTCTGCGGACGCATCTGCATGGATCAGACCCTTGTGGACATCACGGATATTCCCGAAGCGCAGATCGGCGATGAAGTGACGGTCTATTCTGATGAAACCTTCGGAGGTTCGTCAGTTGACCACGCAGCCGACCTCATCGGCACGATAAGCTACGAGCTGCTGTGCTGCATAGGGACGCGCGTTCCGCGTATCTTCATCGAAAACGGCAAGGAAAAGGACATTCTGCGGTACATTTGAATCAAGCGCACAAAAGTCCCGGCGTTTCAAAATCGCCGGGACATTTTTTATTTCTTTTCCGGATTTTCGGGCTGCTCCCTGCTTTCCGGCTGCTTTTTAAGCCGGAGGGAATGCCGTGGCTGCTCGGGCTGCGGTTCCTCCGGTTCATGGTACTCCGGAGCCTCGAACCAGAACGTACTTCCCTGCCCAACCGTGCTGTCCGCGCCGTACTTGAATCCGTGCTGCTCCAGCACGTTCTTTACGATGGAAAGACCTATTCCGCTGCCCATCTTGGCGCGTTTGTGGGTCTTGTTACGCTCGCTCACCTTATAGTATCTGTCCCAGATGTAGGGCAGGTACTCCGGCGCGATTCCGTCGCCGTGGTCCGTTACCTCGAACCTTATCAGCCCGCCTTCCTTGCGGAACAGCCGCACTATCACAGTGTTGTCGTCCCCGGTGTAGGTGACTGCGTTGTTTATCAGGTTGTAGACAACCTGCTCCAGCTTGGTGATGTCCGCGTTGATAACGATATTATCCTCCGCCTGGAGCTCGATGATTATGCCGTCGTTCTCTTTCAGAATGTCAAATCTGGAGATAACTCCGGACAACCTTTCGGACAGGTCGAATACCGTCATGTTCATCTCGGTGACGCCTGCCTGCAGCTTCGACAGGTCAAGGATATCGTTCACCAGCGAGGAAAGCCGGTCGGTCTCGTCGATGATGACTTTCAGGTGACGCGCGCGCTTTTCGGGATTGTCTCCGGAAAGGTCGCGTATCATCTCGGCATACGCCTTTATCATCGTCAGCGGCGTGCGCAGGTCGTGGGAGATGTTCGCCATCAGCTCGCGGCGCAGGTCGTCGGATTTCGCGATTTCCTTGGAAGCCTCCTGGAGAGTCGCGGCAAGCTGCTGTATCTCGTTGAAGTCTTGGTCGTCTATCACCGCGTTGAACTTGCCCTGCGGGAGTTCCTTGGCGTGCTTGTTGATGTTGATTATCGGGTTGGTTATCTTATTCGCGAAGAATATCGACACGAACAGCGTCAACATCATCATTATCAGCGACACGAACAGGAACTGCCGCTGGAATATCGCCACCGTCGTGCCTATCGGCTGCAAGTAGCTGCAAATGAAGATGTACGCCTGGGGGTCGGTCTTAGTCCCGATGTATGTGCACATCAGGAGTACCGTGTTGTTCTCGCGCTCGTCCCTTATCTGGTCGTAGTAGACACCGGTGTCGGAATCCAGCGCCGCCTGCTGGTACTGCGTCTTGGACAGCTGCGACAGCGACTGGCTGCCGCCGAGGTAATCAACGTACCCCACCCTGTAGGGCGTGGAGAACTCGATATACATCTTGTTCTTGCGCGCGATGTTGGTGACTACCGTCCCGAAATCGTCCGAATCCCCCAGCGTCCAGCTGGTCTTGATGTGAGCCATCGCCTCGGCTATCTCGTAGGTTTTCATCCACTCATAGAACGACGGGAACAGCACGACCAGGAACACATATGTGAACGCCAGCATTGCGATGACTATCGCCTCGAAACGCGCCCAGACGTTGAATTTTATGCTCCTGCGGAATTTCATCACTCTGCCTCGAACTTATAGC
Organism: uncultured Oscillospiraceae bacterium; assembly: GCA_934446565.1. Lineage (GTDB taxonomy): Bacteria > Bacillota > Clostridia > Oscillospirales > Ruminococcaceae > CAG-115. The sequence continues at coordinate 38,277 of CAKSEO010000005.1, forward strand.
CCATTCCACGGAGCGTAACGATATAGTTGCGGTAGGGACCGAGGTTGTTTCTAAGCATCTTTATGTGAGTGTCGATGGTGCGGTCGTCGCCAAAGAAGTCGTAGCCCCATACTTCCTCGAGGAGCTTGTTTCTTGTCAGCGCGATGTTCTTATTGCGCACGAGGTAGAACAGCAGGTCGTATTCCTTGGGGGTGAGGTTCGCCTTGACGCCGTCGATGTAGACGTCGCGGGAGGTGAAGTTTATCTCCAGCCCGCCGAACTTCACGGTTTCGGGCGCGGGAGACGCCGCCGTCTGCTTGACGGCGCTGTTGCGCTTTACGATAGCGTTGACGCGCGCCATGACCTCCTTGGGGGAGAACGGCTTGACAACGTAGTCGTCGATGCCTATCTCGAAACCGAACAGCTTGTCGTACTCCTCGCCGCGCGCGGAAAGCATGAGCACCGGTATCTGCTTTATCTTGCGTATCTCCTTGCAGGCGGAATAGCCGTCGAGCCTCGGCATCATAACGTCCATGATGATTATATCATAGTCGTTGTTCTTCACCATCTCGATGGCCTGCATCCCGTCGCACGCCTCGGACACCTGGTGTCCCTCGAACTCGGCGTACTCCTTGATGACCTCGCGGATGTTTTCTTCGTCGTCAACAACAAGAATTCTGTACATAGACCCATCTCCTGTCAAATATTGATTCTAACCGTTTCTTTTCACAATAGATTTTTTCGCCAAAAGCAGGCGCCATTTTCTGACGCCGCTCTGTAAACTGGTTTGATTATACACAGAAAATATGAAAGCGCTGTGAAAAAACGCTGAATATCAGCTGTGAATTTCTCCCGGGTTTTCCCCGAAGAACTGAACTACCTCGCGCATCATCAGCTCTGTGAAATCCGGGATACCCGTATCGTACTGCGCCGCGCCCGGGCTTCTGAACTGGAGCTCCGGACCTGTGCCGCGGCGAGCGGAGGGAAGCGATATCGTCACCGTCACCCTGCCGTTTTCCTCGGTCATGTCGAACCAGCCGCCGCTGACCTGAGCAAACCGCTTTATTATCGGGATACCGTACCCCAGCCGCTGATAGCTGAAATTCACCTCGACGTTTCCGCTGAAATCCTTGCTGCTGAACATGGAGCTTTCGTTCACGACGCGTATCTGCACGAACTTCCTGCCGCGCTCCTCGCGGTAGCATGCGGTGAGTATCGGCTCGCTCTCCTGCGGGGAATACAGCAGCGCGTTCTGGAGCGCGTTGACCAGCGCCACCACGGCGCGGCGGCTGTCGGCGTAAATGTACAGCGCCCCGGGCTCGACAAGGGTCTCGATACGCCTGCCGCACTTGGCGAGGGCTGCATTGCACCGCCTTGCCAGATTCTCGCACAGCTCGCTCACGTCGATGACGCTCTCGCGCTGCGAACGGTACATCATCTCCGCGTAATTGAACGCGTTCTCGCACACCGACGCAAGATTCGACATTGCCGTTTCTATCCCCAGCACCTCGGACAGCCGAGTGTAGTCCTTAGTCCTGACCATTTCATAGCGCAGACTTGCCGCGTGCTTCCAGATAGCCGCAGAGTTCATCTCCACGGCGTTGTAAAGCGGAAGTATGTCGGACGGGCCGTCGGTGCGCTCCATGATGCTGCGCGCCGCTTCGGAGGTCATCAGCTCCCCGATGTACGCTTCCGATTCGCCGGATGCGTTCTTTATCGGATGAAGTCTCAGGCAGTAAAACTGCTCGTTTATATACAGCGTCGCTTCCATCACAACGCTCAGCGGCTCGGGTATCGTTTCGCGTACGTGTTTCAGCACGCATTCCCCGGGCTCCAGGACGCCGCATCCGCTTATCACGCGGAATCTGTTGTCCAGGCACACCACGTTGCAGCCGCTGAAAAGCGGGATGTACGGTCTGAAGATATCTTCATTCAGACTGACCTCGCCCGTCTGAATATCCTGACTCGTCTGTTCGGTCTGACTGACCTGATTGACCTGATTGACCTGATTGACCTGCATACGCCCTCCGTTATTTCATGAGTTCTTCCATCTCGTCGATGAGTTCACCGAACAGCTTGAGGGCTTCCGTTACAGGCTTCTTGGAGGTCATGTCAACTCCCGCGCCGCGCAGCAGCGATATCGGGTCGGTGGAGCAGCCGCCGCTCAGGAATCCGATGTAATCCTTGACGGCGGGCGCGCCCTCGCTGAGGATACGCTGGCTGAGCGCTATCGCCGCGGAGAATCCCGTAGCGTACTGGTAAACGTAATAATTGTAGTAGAAATGCGGGATACGCGCCCACTCCATGTCGAGTTCATGGTCGATGACGATGTCCTCGCCATAGTACAGCAGATTCAGCTCTCTGTACATCTCGCAGAGGGATTCTGCGGTCAGGCTCTCGCCGTTTTCGACCTTCTCGTTTATCATCAGCTCGAATTCCGCGAACATGGTCTGGCGGTAAAGCGTGGTGCGGAACTGCTCCAGGAAGTAGTTTATCAGGTACGCGCGGCGCTTTTTGTCGGTCGTGGTCTTGAGCAGGTGCTGCATGAGCAGGCTCTCGTTGCAGGTGGACGCCACTTCGGCTACGAATATGACGTAATCGGCGTAGACCACCGGCTGGTTCTTGTTGGAAAGGTAGGAGTGTATCGCGTGACCCATCTCGTGAGCCAGCGTGAACTCGCTGTCCAGCGTGTCCTTATGGTTCAGCAGGACGTAAGGGTGCACCCTCGCGCCGGCGGAATACGCGCCGCTGCGCTTGCCCTCGTTTTCGTACACGTCTATCCAGCGGTTCTCGATGCCCTCGCGGAAAATGGCACGGTAATCCTCGCCCATCGGCGCAAGGGAGTCGTAGACCTCCTGCTTCGCCTGGTCGAAAGGTATCTTCACCTCGATGTCGCTTACTATCGGGGCGTACAGGTCGTAAGCGTGGAGTTCGTCAACGCCGAGCAGCTTCTTGCGCAGTCTGACGTACTTGTACATGTAATCCATGTTCTCGTGCACCGCCTCGATGAGCTGCTTGTAGACCTCCACCGGGACCTCGTTGCCGTCCAGCGCTGCCTGGAGCGTGCTGTCGTACCTCCTCGCGCGGGCGCGGAAATTCAGGCACTTCACCTGGGACGCGAGAACCGCCGCAGAGGTGTTCTTGAACCCCTCGTAGACCCCGTAAAGGCTCCCGAACGCGGACTTTCTAAGCTCGCGGTCGTTGGAGTGCATGAGCGGGATATAGCTGCCGTGGGTCACCTGATGTTTGTTGCCGTCCTTGTCCGTGGCGTCCGGGAACTTCATATCGGCGTCGTTGAGCATGGAGAAGATGGTGTCCGGGGAATTCGACATGTCCCCGGCGAGCGCCATTATGCGCTCCTCCGCCTCGGAGAGGATATGAGCCCTTTTGCGGCGCACCCTGTCGATGCACAGGCGGTAGAGTTCCATCTCCGGCTGCTCCTTGAAGAAGCGCTCCATGGTCTCGTCGTCTATCGAGAGTATCTCGGGAGTTACGAACGCAGACGCTCCGGAGATGTCAACGAACAGCATTTCCAGGCGGCTCACCATGTCCTGATACCTGGCTTCGCGGGTGTCCTCGTCGTTGCGGCGCTGGGCGTAGTTTATCATGTTCTCCAGCAGCACCGTCAGGTCGTCGTCGTACTTCAGGTATTCCAGCAGCTTTGCGGAATCGGTGGAAAGCAGTCCTTTATAGGACGCTATTTTCGCCGGGGATTCCTTGGCTTTCAGCAGGTCGTTCTCCCACGCTTCATCAGTGGGGTAAAGGTCCTCTATCGCCCACTTGACGTCTGCGGGAAGTTCGTTTCTCTGTGGGATCCTCTCTGACATATCTAATTCTCCTTTACTTCATTCGTTTGGAAATCTTGGGTTTCAGCACTTTTTCATAGAACGGGTAGAACAGCCCCAGGAATATATCATACAGCACGAAAGCGACCGCTCCGAACGCCAGCAGCACCCACTGACCGTACTGTCCGAACTCGCCCATATCCTCGAGCAGCTGTGACATCCCGAAAATGTTTATCAGCACGAAATAGCACGCGACCGCAGCTGCTGCGTAGAGCGCGAGTTTGCTCACCCAGCGCAGCACCGGGTACTTTATTTTCATCAGGTACTGCCGCACTATCGGGTAATAGCCGAGCAGGAAAACGTACATCATGCTCGCCTCGTAATTCGCGGTGAACAGCATCGTCAGGATACCCACCGCGACGTAGCTCACCAGCCCGTAACGCACGCCGAGGCGCTCCCTTATCACCCAGATGAGCACTCCGGCGACCGCGGGGCTGACGTACTCGAAGCCCGGGACCATCCCCAGGCAGAACATCAGCGCCAGCGCAAGTCCGCTCATAATGCCGCACAGGGACACTATATAGGCTATCCCCGGGCTTTGTTTCTCAGCCATTCAGCGCTTTCTCCTGACCGTAGTACTTCATGCTTTCTTCCTTGCGCTCCCTGCCGACTTTGAGCAGTTCCTTGAGCGTAGGCTTGTCGTCGTTCACCATCGCGTCGCGGTACTCCGTCAGCTTGTCGATTATGGTGTTTATCTCGAACAGCAGAGCTTCCTTATTGCAGAGGAACAGGCTGGACCACATCTCCTCGTTCAGCTTGGCGACCCTCGTCAGGTCCAGGAAGCTGCCTGCGGAGAATCCGTCCGCGCGCAGCAGCGACGGGCTCTTGACGTAAGCGTTGGAAACGACATGCGCGAGCTGCGACGTGAACGCGATGTTGATATCGTGCTGCTCCGGGGTCGCGATGACCACCTGACCGAAGCCCATGCAGCTTCCCAGCGTGGAAACCAGGTCTATCGCTATCTGCGGAGTGCTCTCGGTAGGCGTCAGGATGTAGCTTGCCTTTACGAACATGTCCGCCTTGGAGTAATCAAAGCCGGAATTTTCCGTGCCCGCCATCGGGTGAGTTCCGAGGAAGTACACTCCCTTTTCGTCCAGCACCGGCGTGCAGCCGTTGACAACGTATCCCTTTACGCCGCCCACATCTATTACGATGGAGCCTTTCTTGAAGCGGTCCGCGTTCTTCTTCACGAACTCCACGGTGGGTACCGGATAGAGCGCGACCACCGTAAGGTTAGCCTCTCCTAATCTGGATTCATCTATTTCCTCGTCGATGGCGCCCTGTTCGAGAGCCTTTCTGACTGTCTCCTTGTCGGTGTCCATTCCCATTATATGATGGAAAGTATTAGCCTTGAGAGCCTTGCACACGGAGCCTCCGATAAGACCAAGTCCTACAACTGCTATATTCATGTTACGATGTCCTTTCGCGGTTCTCCCGCTGTTATATTTTCACAGAATATATTTTACCACAATTCCGGGAAAATTTCAACCACTTTGCACAAAAAAGCCGCAGTCCCTGTCAGGAATGCGGCTTAGCCTGTTCTAGATCTATCGTTTCCTTGCTTTCCTCGACGGGAACTTCCTTTGGCTCCTCAACCTTAGGGCGCATCGGGTCGATAACGTCAAGGAACAGGTTCTGTATGACGCGGTTGAAATCAATGCTGATATCCAGCACCTTGCTTTCCTCGGCGAATCCTCCCGCCATGGAGCTGTGACCACCGCCGCTGCCTACCGTTTTCAGCGCCTGCTCGGCGATCTTTCCGGCATTGAGCTCGTCCAGCTCGGAACGCACGGAGAACTTGAATCCCTTTGCCTTGCGGGAATAAACCACCGCGAACGACACAACGTCGAGGTTCAGTATAAAATCAGAGATGGTCGCGACGAACGCGTCGGCGCACTGGAAATTCAGGAACGCGAACGCTACTCCGTTCAGGATGTCGATATTCTTCATCGAGTCCACGAACGCCTCCAGCTCGTCGTACTGGATAACTCCGGACTGGAACTTGCGTATCAGGGAATTGTCGGCTCTCGGAAAGAGATACCTGTATACATCTATGTCGAGCTCGGTGACGCCGCGGGTAAAATCCGCGGTATCCATTTTAAGTCCGTAGAGCAGGGCTGTTGCAACGTCCCTGGGCATGTCCATTTTATAGGACATGTAGTAATCTGCGATGAGCGTTGCGCAGCTTCCAACGATGCGGATATCCTTGTATTTGTAGTCCGCCGGGCAGAATGTGGGGTGATGGTCGATACATGCGACCTCGTTTCCCACCAGGTCGAGGATGTTGGCGTTGCCTTTCTGGGAATCAACGGTGATGATGTAATCCTCGCTGGTCATATCCTTGAGCTGGGAATCCTCGGTCATGACTATGCCGAATTCCGCGACCATGTTTGCAGTGGCGGTACGCTCGACATTGCCGTGATGGCAGATCATCGTGGGTATCTTGAATCTTTCCAGCAGGACTTGCAGACCGAACGCACTCGCAATCGCGTCGGGGTCTGGGAAATTATGAGTCTGGATAAACACCCGATGGCCTTTCAACAGGGCTATCAGCTCACTCAACTTAGGTGACATTAGGCACTCCTTATCGCAGATTATTCCGGAGGAGCCTACAATCAACTCCACACCAGTTATCACTATTTTATCACAATCTTTCAGAAAAATCAATAGATTTTTCCAAATATAATATATTATTTAAGGTAATTTTTATTACAACCTGCGTTGTAATAAATGCATTTTTAGCTAAATCCACAAATCGCATTATGGTAAATTGTGAATATCTACAACAAGTAAAAGGACCCTACGCTTGCGGTAAGGTCCTTTCATTTATCAGCCGTTGATTATCGAATCAATTACAGGCGAATACTCCGCGCTCAGCTTCGTGAACGACTCGCCGTGGAACATCGGGTCGAACAGGATAGTGTTGCAGATAGTCTTGAGGTCGTCGTTGAAGCCCCAGCAGTCGTCAAACGTGAAGCTGAACTTCGTGGGGTCCGTCATATCCTGCCACAGGTCGTACTGACGCTCGTCCCATACGAGCGCCCACTTCTGGAGCCCCTCATACTTGCCGCTGGTGAAGTAAACAGGCTCCGGGTTTACCGCTTCCTGCTTCTTCGTCGCGTTCACAGCCGGGTCGGTTTCGTATACGCGGCAGAGATTTATCCAGTCAAGCGCGCCCTTCTTGTTCTTCGCGCCCTTTGCGATGAGGTATCCGAACGTGTCGTACGCAATGTAGTACTTGTCAGACTGCGGGTCGCGCGGGAACGGTACGAACGCGAAATCCGACACCGTATTGCAGATGTCGTCCGCTGCGCCCGGCTTGTTCTGTATCTGACCTGCTGCCGCGCCGTAGGTCCACTCGGGGTTCATTCCCAGGAACAGGATACGGTCGGAATTCTCAGCCCAGAGCTGCGGGGATACCCAGTCGCCTATCTCGCTCTGGTAGGTCAGGCCGTTTCTGTAGAGGTCTGCGCAGTACTCCATCGCGCGGGATACGTTGATGTCGCTGATGTTGTTCTTCGCTGTGCCGTCCTCCTGAACCTTTACGAGCGAGGTTCCGGTGGTCGCAATGAAGCTCATCGCGCCCTCGCCTGCGTAGCCGATGTGAGAGTCGTCAGCGTTGCACCAGTCGATGAGCAGCTGCTTGAACGTGTCCCAGGTCCACTGGTTGTTCATGTAGAGGTCGTAGGGGTCCTCCAGCGCGTATTCCTCCAGGGACTTGCGGTTGTAGTTCAGCGCAAAGTTCGTGGTTATGCGGTAGGGGTAGTAATAGTGCTTGCCCTTGTACGCGAAGCGCTCCGCAGTTTCAGCCATGCCCGACCACAGCGGGGAGGTCATGTCGATGTCGCCGTCGAGCGGCTCGTACATGTTCTTGCTCATTCCCGTCGGGAAGGACTGCCACTCGTATCTTACGATATCCGGCGAATCGTCGGAAGATATCATCGTTGCGAGCTTCTCGAAGTAAGCCGCGCCGCTGGTGGTGGAAACATACTGGATGTCGCCGCCGTACAGCTCGCTGTTGAATATCTTGTACTGCTCGGACGCGCTGCCGTCGGTGATGAGGTCGTAGTAGCCCAGCCACACGATGGTGCCGCTGTTGCCGTCCGGAGTGTAGGCGTCGGTGCCGACTTCCTTTATCTCTGCGTCGGTGGGCGCGTTGTCGTCCGGGTCGGTGGTGGTCGTTGCGACTGTCGTTGTCACTGCCGGAGCGCCCGGTGTATTGCCGGAAGTGGCTCCGCTGGATACTGCGGCTTCCTCGTCGCAGGCGGTCAGGCTTACCAGCATTGCCGCTGTCAGCACGCCGCTAAGTATTCTTTTAGATGTTGTCATTGATTTCCTCCTGATTTTAATGGTCACCTCTAAAATCCGGTTTGAAAAGGGAAAATTGGCAGAGTGCGCCGAATGCGAGAAGGTTTGACGAAGCAGGCGGCGTGCTATGCTCATTTTCACTCAAGCGAGGTTTTTAGAGTTGACCTATATGATGTCATCATCAAGATAACGTTTACATTATACACCTTTCCGAAGAAAAATGCAAGTAAAAATCAGGTAATTACTTAATAAATCTAAAAAATTTAAAATCAAAGTCGCTGCCCGGGAGGAACGTGAAGCTTATTTTCTGCTTTCCGGAAACGCCCTCCAGCGGGAATTCCCGCTCGACATAGCTGTCCTCGCCGTCCGTGCGGAACTCGCAGAGAATGCGCTGACCCTCCCCAGTGGTGAGGTGAATGCTGTTCAGCGGCAGCGGGGAACGTCCGCAGATGACGAGCTTTGCGGGCCGCTCATCCGTGAAGTCGAACTCGCCGAAGTCGAGCACCACGTTGTTGCCGATACCGGTCACCTCGTCGCCGCTCCGCGTGAATTTGTCGCCGTATATCTGCTCCGCCCGGGCTGCGTAATTCTCCGCGAACTCACGGTGCGAACGCTCGAACGAGAATCCGCTCATCTGGTAGCCGCAGTCGGTCATCATGCAGACAGTGTGAACTCCGCGCAGCTTCTTCGACAGCCTGTAGGTTTCCGGAATGAATACCATCCAGTCGGGCTTCTCGTGGTAGGTGAACTCGCCGAGCAGCTCGCCCTCACCGGGAATGCCGTCGTATATCCACAGCTTCACGGGGTCGAGGGTGTTCGCCCATATCGCGACGGTCACGGTATCGGAGCCCTCCGCGCCGAAGTCAACGTTATCATACGCCGCCCAGGACTTTCCGCCGAACGCGAAGCCGACTCCCCTGTTGACGCCGCTGCAAATATTCTCGCTCGCCCTGGAGTAAAGCCCGCCCGGCACGAATCCGTACGGGTCGATGAACGCCGCGCCCAGCCCGCTCGCAGTGAACGGCAGTACCGACAGGATGTGCACCCGCTCCGTTCCGTTCTTGCAGAGCGCGCGGAGGTAAAATTCGCCGTCGCCCTTGGCGCGGACGGTGACGGTGCCGTCGGCGTTCACCGCGCAGTCCGCGATGTTGGTGACTATACCGGTGATGTTGGTCACGCGGTACTCTATCTCCCCCGCCATGTCCGCGTTCGCCGGGAATATCAGCGTTTTCACGGTTATCTCGCGGCGGTCGGGTGTGAACTCCAGCGAATCTGCCAGCAGCTCCACCTTGCGGACGGGGATTTCGTCGTCCCTGCCGCACTCGGTGGGCGCGAAAGTCAGCGTTTCGTTGCAGGAAACGCCGCTTTCGTGCTCCGCCGTTTCCGCTTTCAGCGTTACCGCGCAGTCGGGAAGCCCCGGGGACTGCAATATCACGCGGATGTCTCCGGCTTCCTCGGTCGCGCCTATCACCGCCAGCAGCCTGCCGGAAAACAGCCTGCGGGACGTCCCCTTGTACTGGTCGTAATCGGTGCTGTCGCCGTTGTCAAGCCCCATCAGCCTGCCCGCGCCCTCTACCGTGACGTTCACCCGGTTGGCTGCGTTGGCGCAGAACGTTCCGTTCTCGTCGTACGCCGCTATCTCCAGGTATATCAGGTCGCTTCCGTCTGCGCGGATAACCGTCTTGTCCGGGACTGCCTCCAGCCTTACCGCGTCGCCGAACGAGCGCGTGACGTCCTCGGCGATGATACTGCCGTTTTCATCATACGCCAGGGCTTTCAGCTCCCCCTTGTGGTAGGGGATAATGTAGTCGGCGGTGAGCTTCTGACCGTGCGCGTGGTCGATGTCGAACGCGCCCTGGGAGGTTCCGTTCAGGAACAGCTCGACCCGCGGCGCGTTGGAGCACACTCTCACGTCTATCGGCTGACCCTCGTTGAAATCCCAGTGCGGGAAAATGTGCACGAACGGCGACTTCTTGCAGTCCGTCCACTCCGCGCGGAAAACGTAGGCGCTGTCCTTGGGGAAACCTGCGGTATCGTACTGCCCGAAGTAGGAATTCTTCGTGCTGTACGGGGTCGGCTCGCCGATGTAGTCGAAGCCCGTCCAGATGAACTGACCCGCGCAGAATTCCGCGTCGCGGTCCTTTATAATGCAGTCCTCGGTGTTTTTCGCGCCCCAGCCGGTGCAGCTGTTGCCCACCGAGGAGCACTGCTCGTCGTCGTCCGCAAGGACGGTCTGGGAAAGCGGGAAGTGGTAGATACCGCGGCTCTGTACCACCGAAGCGGTCTCGCTGCCGTATATCGCCCAGTCCGGGTGAGCCTTGTGGTGCTCCTCGTAGAGCCGCTCGCCGTAGTTGTAACCCACCAGCTTGAGAATATCCGCGCATTTCTGTCCGTTCTCCCACTGCATGTAGTTCGAGCCGAACGTCGCATGACCGTTGCCGTTCGGGTCGTGGAGCTTCACCAGCCGCTTCAGCAGCGATGTTACCTCCTGACCGCGCTCGTCCGCGTGGGTGTCGAATATCTCGTTGCCTACGCTCCAGCCGATGACGGAGGGGTGATTGCGGTCGCGGCGTACCCAGGAAGCGACGTCCCTTTCCACCCACTCGTCAAAGAACCGCGCGTAGTCGTAGTCGGTCTTGCTGCGCTCCCACATGTCGAATCCCTCGGAGAGCACCAGCATGCCGAATTCGTCCGCAAGCTCCATGAACTCCTGCGCCGGCATGTTGTGGGATGTCCTTATCGCGTTAACGCCCATCTCGCGGAGCTTTGTGAATCTGCGGAGTATCGCCGCGCGGTTGGAAACAGCGCCCAGGCAGCCGTTGTCGTGATGCTCGCAGGAACCATGCAGCTTTACATGCCGCCCGTTGAGCAGGAATCCCCGGTCGGCGGTGAACTCCGCAGTGCGGAATCCGAAGCGCTGGGAAACGCGCTGAACGATGTCCCCACCGCAGACTATCTCGGACACCAGCGTGTACAGATTCGGGGATTCAATATCCCACAGCGCCGGGGAATCCACGCGCAGCGCCTGCGCCGTCACGGAGTACGCCGCGCCATCCACGCGCACCGCCCCGGGAATGCAGGAAGCGTCCGCCGCGCAGGCGTCGGATTCCGCCGAAGCGACCGCTTTGCCGGAGGGGTCGAGCACCGTCTGGCGGAGCCGCGTCCCCGCGACTGGAGTTCCCTCCGGGCGCAGCACCTCGGAGGTGACGTTCACGTTCCAGGATTCGCCGCGCTTTTCGGTGGAGATGTACACGCCGTCGTTCCCGAAGCGGGTTTCCGGGGATTCGCACAGCCAGACGTTACGGTAGATTCCCGCGCCGGAGTACCAGCGGGAGTTCGGAGCGTGGTGGTCTACGCGCACCAGTATCGTATTTTCGCCGTCCGCGACAAGGTCGGTCACGTCAAACTGGAACGCGGAATAGCCGTACTTCCACTCGCCTGCGGGCTTTCCGTTGACGTAAACGCGGGAATCCATGTAAACTCCGTCGAACCGGATATAGGTGCGCACGCCGGGCTTCTTCGCGTAGGTGAATACCTTTCTGTACCATCCGGTGGAGGTTTCGTAGAGGTTATTCGTGTTGTATATCAGCCAGTCATGCGGGAGGTCTACCGGCTTAAAGCCGAGGTTCTCGGAGTATTCCGCACCGAACGGGGCTTTGTGAAATTCCCAGCCGTTGCAGAAAAGCTGACGGTTATTGTAGGTATCGCAAAAACTCATGTTAGTTCTCCTTGGCGTATATTTCAATGCGGAACTTCGCGGATATCTCCGGCAGGGGCAGGCGGTATTTTTCGGCGAGCGCGGGTCCGCAGGCGTTCGAACCTACCCCAGCCATGCGGCTGTCGATGCAGACTACGGTATCTCCGCACTTCTCCAGCTCGAAATTGTGGGACTTCGCCGCAAGTTCCTCCTGTGTGTACTCCGAGGCGCTGAACGAGAATCCCGGGTCGGAGGTGAACCGCAGAGCGGTCTCGCCGTCGGTCAGCTCGGCGTATTTGCAGCCCCAGTGCGAGGAATTCTCCTGCGGACGGATATAGTCCTCGTGCATTTCAGCGACGTCCGCCGTGAACTTACCCATCCAGCTTGCCTGGCGCTTGTCGGCGTAGCTTTCGTGCGGACCGTAGCCGCAGTACTCCACCCGGGAGAAACTGCGCGGCAGGAACGCGCGTATACCGAATCGCGGCAGGAATTCCACCTTGTTTGAGAACTCCGCAGAGCACTCGATGTCGAGTGCCCCGCCGGAAATCCGGTAGGTCACGTCCATGTAAACCGCGGGCTGGTGTACGCTCCACGCCATCGACTGCCGCAGTTTTATTTCCGCGGAAACTGCGGTTTTCGTCACGGTCACGCCGTAATTACGCGGGGTCAGCTCGTTCAGATGTGCGCTGTACCAGTCGTTTTTCATCACGTCGTTGTCAACCGGAGCGCGGAAAAAGTTGAAAGTCAGCGGCTTTTCGAGCAGCTCAATTCCGCGCCGCTTTATGGAATCGAACGCGGAAAGCCGCTTGTTGAACCGGAACTCCGTGTCGCCGCAGACCGCCGTCACAAGGAACGCGGATTCCTCCACCTGCACGGGGAGCTCCGGCGCGGGTACCTGCGCGGGCGTTCCCTCGCAGAGCTTCACCTGGTCGAAGCACAGTTCGTATCCCTTTTCGCAGAACTGCGTATCGTTCTTCGCCGTGAAAACAAAGCGGATGTAGGATTCCACGCCGGAAAGTCCAGCCGCCTGCGGGACTTCGATTTCTGTCTTTCCCAGCGGCGGGACGGAGAATTCCAGCGTTCCGGTTTCGGTCACTTCCCCGCCCCGGGTCAGCTCCCAGCGGCAGTCCAGCAGCCGCCCGGCGTCCGTGAATTCCAGCGTACTGCTGAAAATGAACCTTCCGTTCTCCCCCGCCGTTACACGGACGGGGCGGTATACCTGCTTCGCCTCCAGCAACCCGGTGTGGGGAGTGCGGTCGGGGTAATTCAGCGCGTCCATGCAGAAATTCCCGTCGTGGTGGCGCTCACCGAAGTCGCCGCCGTAGCCGTATTTCACCTTTCCGTCAGCGGTCGTGCCGAGCGAGAATGCGTGGTCAGCCCACTCCCAGATGAACCCGCCGCAGAACCGCTCGCTGGAATAGAACGTGCTGCGGTAATCCTCCAGGTCGCCGGGGCCGTTGCCCATCGCGTGGCAGTACTCGCAGAGAATCAGCGGGCGGGACTCCGCGCTGTCGCTGATGATGTCCTGCATTTCCTGCGGGGAGGGGTACATTTTTGACACCAGGTCGAGGATATCGGTGGGAGTATCGTCAAGCTTATAGGTGCTTTCGTAATGCAGCAGGCGCGTGTCGTCCAGCGACTTCACGAGCTTACCCGCCGCGAGGAAGTTAGTCCCCCAGCCGCTCTCGTTGCCCAGCGACCACAGCAGCACGCAGGGGCGGTTGATGTCGCGCTTTACCAGCAGCTCCGCGCGGTCGCATATCGCGGCGCGGAAGCGCTCGTCGGAAGCGAGCAGCGCTATCCCGTCGTAGCCCCTGCTCCATTTCAGGTCGTTGTGAACTATCACGCAGCCGTGGGTCTCGACGTCGGCTTCGTCGATGACGTACATTCCCAGCCGGTCGCAGAGCTGATAGAACTGCGGCGCGTTGGGGTAGTGCGACGTCCTGACGGCGTTGATGTTGTGTCGCTTCATCTGCGTGAGGTCGAGGAGCATTTTCTCCACAGGGGCGTAATATCCGGTGTCCGGATAGCTGTCGTGACGGTTGACGCCCCTGAATTTCAGCGGAGTTCCGTTGAGCTTCACGACGCCATTTTCGACGTATATCCTGCGGAATCCCACGCGCTCTCCGACGAGCTCGTCCCCCGCGTTTATCGTCAGGCTGTAGAGGTTCGGAGTTTCCGCGTTCCACAGCTGCGGCGCGGGTATTTCCACGGAGATCGTTTCGCCGTCCGCTGCGGAAAACTGCGCGGCAGTATTCCCGGCGGGGTCGGTAAGCGTGCAGTCTGCGGCGCTCCCGAACGGCGTGAATATCAGCTTCGCGGAGGTAAAGTCAGCGGAAAGCTCCGTTTTTACGATGTAATTTTCAAGGCGCTTTTCCGGACGGGAAAGCATGTACACGTCCCGGAATATCCCCGACAGCCGGAACTTGTCCTGGTCCTCGAGGTAGGTGCCGTCGCACCATTTCAGCACCGCCGCCGTAATGCGATTCTCGCCCCCGCGCAGGAGCGGCGTGACGTCAAATTCCGAGGTGCCGTGCGACACCTGGGAATACCCGGCGAACTCGCCGTTGACGTAAAGATAAACGCAGCTGTCAACGCCCTCGAAAGTCAGTATCCTGCGCATTCCGTCCGGGGCGTAGCTATACCCGCGGCTGTATACGCCCACCGGGATGTCGTCCGGGACGTATGGCGGGTCGAACGGTATCGGGTAGGCGATGTTGGTGTACTGCGGTCTGTCGTGACCGTGCAGCTGCCAATTGGAGGGAACAGGCATTTTTTCCGCTCCGGGGAGCTCTGCGAAGTCGTCCTCCAGGTCGATAATGCTGTCGTAATAGCGGAAATCCCACTCCCCGTTCAGCAGCTCGAAACGCGGAGAGCTTTCCCGCGCCGCGAACGCGTCCTCCCCCGGCGCGAACGGGATGAAGTAGCAGTGCTTCGGAAGCGTGCCGATATGCAGCGCCTGCGGGTCCTCGTGGTATTTCATTCGGCTCTTGGGCGAGCCGGGTCTGGAAATTGCTGTGATATCCATACTGACCTCCATGTTCTTTATTGTTAAAAATATTGTACAGCATATTGACAGCGCTGTCAATAGATGATATTATTATCTTGTAACAATATGAATATCGGAGTTGATTTTTTGGTTTATTCGGATTACCCTATTCTCAGAGACGAGCAGAAACTCCCGCTGTTCCTGCTGAACATGGGACTGCACCTGTGTCAGGATCACGTTATCCGCCCGGAGGGTCACAGCTCGCCGCAGATACTTTTCTGCACCCGGGGCAGCGGCACGCTCGTCGTGGACGGCAGGAAATTCGCCGTCCCGGCGTGCTCTGCGATATTCCTCCCGGCGGCTTATCCGCACGAATACTACGCAAACGAGGACGTCTGGGACATACACTGGGTCGTGCCGGGAGGGTACGCCGCCGAGGATATTCTAAGGCAGTTCGGGCTGGAAAGCCCCATGGTCTGCGAGCTCAGCGACACCCGCATGCTGGAGCACATCTTCCGGAAAATGCACGACGCGATACGCGCGGACAGCTTCTTCGGGAACTACAGAGCCTCCGGTTATTTGTATGATTTTCTTATCGAGCTGTACCACATAATCTCCGCCAAGGGGACTTCCGGCGCGCCCGCTCCGGCGCTGATGAGGGCGCTCGACCTTATAAACGGGAATTTCGCACAGCCACTCGGAATGGCGGAGCTGTGCGCCGCGGCGGGGGTCTCCAGCCAGCATCTGTGCCTGCTTTTCCGCACCACGCTCGGACTGCGCCCGATGGAGTACATCGCCCGGCGGCGTATCCAGGAAGCCAAGGCACTGCTGACCTCCACCAGCCTCAGCGTCGGCAAGATAGCGGAGCAGTCCGGATTCGGCTCGGAGAGCTACTTCTGCAAGCTTTTCCGGAAATACGAGGGGATAACCCCCACATCTTTCCGCAATACAAAATAACCAGACCGTCGAAAAAGTCACTAAAGTGACTTTTCCGCCGAACATCCGCCCCACGCGCACAGCGTAAGGCGTAGCCGTCGCCTAGACACTTGTGCGGATAGAAGTGTTTTTTGCCCCGGGAAACCCGGAGCAAAAAACAGATTTCAAAAGCCCGCTTCGCGGGCAAATTCGATTTTTTCGACAAGCTGAATAACCTCGCAATCCCGGACTTGATTATTGCGCCGGATTATGCTATAATGATATGATGACGCTAAGAAAGGAACGATAGAATGAATATAAAGAAACTGCTGCTTTCTGCGGCGGCTGTGCTTCTTTCGCTGACGGTGCTGTGCTCCTGCGGGGAAAACGCGGAGCTGCGGCTCGGCACGGGCAATCCCGGCGGTATCTACTACGCCTACGGCACTATGCTCCGGGAGCTCGACGACTGCGGCCTGAACGTCAAGAAAACCGAGGGCTCCCGCGCCAACATGCGGCTCATGAGCGAGGGCTTCCTCGACCTTGCGATCGTGCAGAGCGACGTGCTTTACGAGGCGGTCAGCGGCACCGGCGCTTTCGAGGGGAATCCGGTCAACAACGTCAGAGCCGTCGCGGGGCTTTACTACGAGTACTTCCAGATAGTGACATGCAGCGATTCCGGGATAGTCGCCATAGCCGACCTGAAAGGGCGGAAGATCTCCGTAGGCGAGGAGGGCTCCGGAGTTGCGAAAAACGCGGAGTACCTGCTGCTTTCCGCGGGCATCCCCTACAGCTCCGTTGAGACGGTGAACATGTCCTACGCGGAATCCGCCGCCGCCCTCGAAAGCGGCGAGATAGACGCGTTCTTCGCCATACTCGGCGCGCCAGCGACCGTGATAACCGAGCTCGCTCAGAATTCCGCCATCGCGTTCATCCCGCTGGACGAGCGCACCGTTGCCGCAATGACCGAGCTTTACTCCGGCTACTACGCTGCGGCTATCCCCGCCGGTACATACGCCGGGCAGTCCGATGAGATTCCCACCGTCGGCGTGAAGGCAGTGCTGACTGCGAACAGCCGCGTCAGCAGCGAGAGCGTCCGCGCAGTCACCGCGGTGCTTTTCGAGAAAGCCGACGACCTGAAATACACCATGACCGTTCCCGCGCCGGATATCGAATTCGCCGTGACGGATATCCCCTGCCGCTTCCACCAGGGCGCGGCGGACTACTATTCCTGGAACGGCGTGTCCGTCAACACCGAGTCCGCTTCTTCGCCGGCTGGGCTGCTGCTTGCCGCGACCGGCGATTAAGGAGGTACTAAACTTTTGCACATACTTAATATCGACATGTATCAGACTCTCGCAGTCGCTGTGGGAGTGCTGTTTATCGGAGGTTTCCTCAAGAAGAAGATACGCATTCTCGAAACCTTCTGCATTCCCGCACCGGTCATCGGCGGTCTTATTTTCGCGCTGGTCTCCTGCCTGCTTTACGTCACCGGAGTCGTGGAATTCAACTTCGACGAAACGCTGAAAAACGTCTGCATGGTGATGTTCTTCACCTCGGTAGGATTCCAGGCTAGCCTCAAGGTGCTGAGAGCCGGCGGGCTCAGCCTCGTTATCTTCCTGGGCTGCCTGTTCGTGCTCATCGTGGTGCAGAACCTCGCGGCTGTCGGGCTTTCCGAGGTGCTGAACATCAGCCCGCTCATCGGGATGTGCACCGGCTCGATACCGATGGTCGGCGGTCACGGGACTTCCGGCGCGTTCGGTCCGGTGCTGGAGGACTTCGGCATCGAGGGCGCTACCACGTTCTGCACGGCCGCCGCAACGTTCGGACTTATCATCGGCTCGCTGATGGGCGGTCCGCTCGCACACCGCCTGATAATCCGCCACGACCTCATGAAGCACGTCGCAGCGGAGGACGCGACTATCCTCGCCGAGGAGGAGCAGAAACACCACCGGTCGGTCAGCATGTACGCTCCGGCGGCATATCAGATCGCCATCGCGATGGGTCTCGGCACGGTGGTCTCCTGGGCGCTTTCCCTCACCGGGATGACGTTCCCTATCTACATAGGCTCGATGATAGTTGCGGCGTTCATGCGCAACATCGACGAGTACACCGGCAAGCTCCACATCCACATGGGTGAGATAAACGACATCGGCGGTATCTGCCTGTCGCTGTTCCTTGGTATCGCGATGATAACGCTGAAGCTGTGGCAGCTCGCAGAGCTCGCGCTCCCGCTGGTGGTGCTGCTCGTGGCGCAGGTGATCATCATGGCGCTGTTCTCCTATTTCGTCGTGTTCAACGTCATGGGCAGGGACTACGACGCGGCGGTGCTCTCCGCGGGCGTCTGCGGCTTCGGAATGGGCGCTACGCCCAACGCGATGGCCAACATGCAGGCGATAACCGAGAAATTCGCGCCCTCCGTCAAGGCGTACCTGCTGGTGCCAATCGTCGGAAGTATGTTCGCGGATTTTATCAACAGTCTGGTCATCACGTTCTTCATTAATTTCCTGAACTGACAGGATGGAGGTAGTTTTATGAAAGACAAAAACAACAAGCTGGATTTCTTTTCGGAAAACCTGGCGTTCCCCGAGGTGCACGTCGATTCCCAGAAAAACGAGGACGACAACGAACCCGCCGCGCCCCACGGCGATGTTGCGATAGATAATCTCGCCGTCCCGGAGGTCAAAATAAAGGATAAGAAAAGGAACAAATAACACGACCGGCGGAGCTAAAGTCCGCCGGTATTTTTCTTCCATCTGCACACCTAAAGTCCTACTTCTTCCCATTTCAGAGAAAATCCACATTTCAATCTGTCGAATTGCACAATTTATTAACATATATTTCTCATCCATGCAGGAAATACTTCGCCATCTATCATAAAACTGTCACAGAAATAATGTATAATTCATGTAAACGGAAAGGCAGGGAGTGATAAAAACGGCTTACGCAAATACGTTCCGGCGCATGGAAATAAAATACCTGCTGAGCGAACGGCAGACCGAACAGCTCATGGAGCGCATCTCCGGCAGGATGGCTGAGGACAGATATTCCCGCCAGACCACCTGCTCGCTTTACTGCGACAGCCCCGATCTCCTGCTGGCGCGGCTCTCCATGGATAAGCCCGTCTACAAGGAAAAGCTCCGGCTGCGCTCCTACGGAAACGTGACCGACTCCTCCCCGGCGTTCCTCGAGATCAAGAAGAAATTCAGCGGCATAGTCTACAAGCGGCGTATCCCCGCCGACTTCGCCAGCGCGGAACGCTTCCTGACGGACGGCGCTCCGCTGGAATCCGCCGACTACAACTCCCGGCAGGTCGCCGCCGAGATACGGCACATGATGAGCCGCGACGGCCTCCAGCCAAGAGCCGCGATATTCTACGACCGCCGTGCTTTCCACGGCGCGGACGACCCGGAGCTCCGGCTCACGCTGGACGGCAACGTCCGCTTCCGGCTGGACGACCTCGACCTGCGCCACGGCACCGACGGAGTATACCTCCAGGGACAGCCGTTCCGCATAATGGAAATAAAATCCGCGACCGCCGTCCCGCTATGGCTCGCCGCGATCCTCTCCGAAATGGAGCTGTATCCGGGCTCGTTCTCGAAATACGGCTCGGTCTACAGACAGTTCCTCTCAGGGCTGACTGATACGACCTGCAAGACATAACTAACTTACCTGACCTACTGGAGCAACTGATATGAACGACTTTTTTGACACGATAATCGGCTCGGACGGGATGACGATGACCTCCACGCTCATCTGCACAGCGGCTTCCCTGCTGCTGGGGCTAGGGGCTGCGGCGGTCTACAGGCTGCGCACGCAGAAGCCCTCCCGCAATATGTTCGTCACTATGCTGGTGCTCCCCGCGCTGGTGCAGGCGGTCATAATGCTGGTCAACGGCTCAATCGGCGCGGGCGTCGCCGTCATGGGAGCGTTCAGCCTTATCAGGTTCCGCTCCGCGCCCGGTAACGCCCGGGATATCTGCTTCATCTTCTACGCGGTCTGCATCGGGCTCGCCACCGGCATGGGCTACATCGCGTTCGCGGTGCTCATCGCGGTCATTATCGGCGCTGTGCTCACCGCCGTGAGCTTCACGCCCTGGTTCAGAAATACCAGCCGCCGCAGGCTGCTGCGCATACTCATCCCGGAAAACCTCGACTATACCGGCGTTTTCGACGATATCTTCGCGGAATACCTCTCGGAGCATGAGCTCATCCAGGTAAAGTCCACCGCGATGGGTACGCTGTTCGACCTGCGCTACTACGTCACCGAAAAGGACGTCTCCCGCGAAAAGGAAATGCTCGACCACCTGCGCGAGCGCAACGGGAATCTGACTATTTCGCTGTCCGCTATCCCTGAAATCGTGGAGCAGCTTTAAGGCACTTGTAAGGAGTATATATCATGAAATCAGGCTTGAGAGCGCTTGCCGCGCTCTGTTCCATCGCGCTGTCGGTCAACACCGGCTGCTCAAATTCCCCGCTCCGCTCGAGCGAAGCCGCGGACGTCACCCAGGAGGGAGACTCCTCCGTGACCCGCGCCGAGACCGCCGACGCCGTGCAGCTTTCAATGCACACCGTCAGCGAAAAGGACCTCACCCCCGCCACCACCTCTGAAAGCACCATCGCTTTCTCCGACAGCGGCGTTGAGCTCCACGGAAAGGGCGTTTCCGCAAACGGAAACGTCGTCACAATCAGCAAGGCGGGTTCCTACGCCGTTTCGGGGCAGTGCTCCGACGGTCAGATAATCATCGACTGCGGCAAGGACGACCATGTTTATCTCATACTGAACGGCGTTGACCTCGCCTGCGCGAGCGGCCCCGCGATACTCTGCAACTCCGCCGACAAACTGACCCTCACCCTCACCGGGAACACCGTCAACACCCTATCCGACGGCGCTGACTACACCGCCGAAAACGCCGAGAACAACGCTGCTGCGGTCTACTCCCGCGAGACCCTCGTCATCAACGGCAGCGGCACCCTCAACGTCAACGGCAACTACAAGGACGGCATAAACAGCCGCGACGGGCTCAAGCTCTGCGGCGGCGTTATCAACGTCACCGCCGTTGAGGACGGCATTATCGGCAAGGATTACCTCCTAGGCGCGTCCGGAACGGTCACTGTCAGCAGCGGCTGCGACGGGCTGAAATCCACCAACTCCTCCGACTCGCAGAAGGGCTACATCAGCATAACCGGCGGAGAATACTCCCTCGAATGCGGCAGGGACGGCGTCCAGGCTGAGACCGACCTCAACATCTCCGGCGGCACGATAAACCTCCTCACAGGCGGCGGCAGTTCCACAGTCGAACACTCCGCAAAGGACGACTTCGGCGGTGGAAGATGGGGCGGATTCTCCATGAACGGCGGAAGGAACGACGACAGCTCCTCCAACTCCGACAGCTTTGATTTCAGCAGCATGACCGATTCCGACGGCAACGCCGCCGAAAGCATGAAAGGGCTGAAAGCCGGAAATTCCATCACGATAACCGGCGGAAAGATAACCGCTGACTGCGCGGACGATTCGGTGCACTCCAACGGGACTATCACCATCGACGGCGGAATCTTCTCCCTCGCCAGCGGCGACGACGGTATCCACGCAGACCTCCTGCTGACGATAAACAACGGCGAGATAAACATCTCCACCAGCTACGAGGGTCTTGAAGCGAACGGCATAGAGATAAACGGCGGCGTTATCAGCCTGCGTGCCTACGACGACGGCATTAACGCCTGCGACAGCGATACCTCCGGGATAACTCCCTACATCTCCATCTCCGACGGCAGCATAACCGCCAACGCGGACGGCGACGGCATCGACTCCAACGGCACCGTCTCCATGAGCGGCGGCACGCTGGTAGTGTTCGGTCCCACGAGCAACGGCGACGGTGCGCTCGACTACGACGTGTCCTTTGCGATGTGCGGCGGCACACTCATCGCGCTGGGCTCCCGCGGGATGGCTCAGGCTCCCAGCACGCTCTCGCAGCCCTGCCTGTCGGTCTACAGCAGCGTTGAGGCGGACAGCACCATCGAAGTGCGGGACGCGGACGGCAACGACGTGCTAAGCACCGTAACGCCCAAGGCGTGCGAATCGCTGATATTCTCCTCGGATAAGTTCGCCGAGGGCTCCGCCTACTCCATCTACGCGGACGATGTGCTGCTGACCACCGTCACGGCTACCGACGGCGTGAGCGGCGGCGGCGCCACCGGCAGCGGCGCGGGCACCTGGAATCAGAACGGTCCCTGGGGTCAGCACAACAGCAACGACCGCAACGAGGACTTCACTCACCCGACCCCTCCTGACGATGACTCCTCCAGACCGGAGCGCCCTGCGGACGGCGATATAACTCCCCCGTCCGGATATTCGGATACGGCGGCATAATAAATCCCCGGCTCAGTTAATTTTACTGAACCGGGGTAATTTTATTCCCGATGTTCTATTATCAGCGCCGTGCCGGCGTGGACGATTATCCTGCCGACCTCCTCGGCGACCTCGTTGCTGACCCCCAGCGGGTAGGCGTTGTCAAGGCGGTAGCGCACCAGCCCGTACTTCATGCCGTACTCGCTCACCGTGCAGGTCTCCCCATAGGAGAACACCGACACGTATCCTGGGAATTTCCGGATATGCACTTCCCGCTCGTGCGCCAGGTAGATCCGCTCGCCGTTTCCAACTATCGTTACGTTCACGCCGCGCTGCCGCATCATTTCCATTGTCTGGATGTTGGCGATGGTGTGGTCAGTCCTGCCGCCAAGCGCGCAGTACAGCCGGATATCGTCGCAGCCCTCGTCTATCGCCACTTCGCAGGCGAGGATGGTATCCGTGTCGTCCTTTTCCGGGATGGTGCGGACTACCCGTACGCCCTCCGGCGGCTGGCTGCCCGCGCTGTCGAAATCACCTACGACTATGTCGGGAACGACCCCCGCAGCAAGCGCGTGGTCAAGCCCCCTGTCGGCGCAGATGACGAGCCCCTCCGGGGTCTCCGGAAGTCTGCCGTCCGGCGCTCCGCAGATTATTGAACATATTTTTGACATCTCGTCACTCCCAGTCGTTTATCTTGCTCGCTTCCTCGTGCATGCGCAGGTAGCTTTCATAGCGGGACTTCGCTATCTCGCCGCGCTCGGCGGCGGCTCTTACGGCGCAGTCCTTTTCCTTTATATGCGCGCAGTCGGCGAAACGGCATTTCTCGGCGAACCTGGCGAACTCACGGAAGCTGTTGTCAAGCTCCGCCGCCGGAATGCGGCAGTAACGCTCGGTGTCCACCGTGGAGAATCCCGGGGTGTCTGCGGCGTATCCGGTCATGCCCGGGTCGAGCTCCGACAGGCGGTAAAGCTGCGCCTGACGGGTGGTGTGCTTGCCTCTGCCGAGTTTTTTGCTGATGACTCCCGTTTCAAGCTGTAGCTGCGGGAACAGCGAATTCATCAGGCTGGATTTCCCTACGCCGGAATTGCCGATGAACGCGGTCAGCCTGCCGTTGATGAACTCCCGGACGGGCTCCGCGCCCTCTCCGGTGAGGTTGTTCACCATGCAGACGCTTATCCCGATGCTGCGGTAGACCTCCGCGAGCTCCTCCGCCTGCCGGAGGTCGGGCTTGGTGAACGCTATCATCGGCTCTATCCGCTTGCTGTCGGCTATCGCGATGAGCTTATCCAGCACGAACCGGTTCGGAGCCGGGTCGGCGCAGCTTATCACGAAAACTATCCCGTCCAGATTCGCGAGGGGCGGCCGCACCAGGTAATTCCGGCGCTCCAGTATCTCGGAGATGAGCGGCTCGTGGTTCTCCTGGCACTCTACTATTACGTTATCACCGGCGCTGGGGCTTATCTCGTTCTTCCGGAAAAGCCCCCTCGCGGCGCACTTGAAGGACGTCCCGTCCGCGACGCCCCTCCCGTCTTTCTCAAAGCCCGAAAGGGCATCTACATAATAGATGCCCCCGACTGCTTTTGTAATTATCCCGTGATGATATTCAGCAGAAATATCATTACCCCCTATCAGTCTACGGAAATTCCCGGGTCAGGTTCTACCGGAGTAGTCTCTGTGTGGGAACTCGATGTTGTGTGGTCAGGCTGGGACTCGGTGTTCTCCGGCTCGGAGGTGTCGCCTATCTCAGGCTCTGTTGTGTCCACGGTCGGCTCGTTGACCGCGTCCGCCTGCTGGAGCTCCGAGAAGATGGAGCCGTTGAACGAATCCTCCAGCGTTGCCTTGCTGCCGTCCTCCGGGAACGATACGACTACCTCGCCGTAGTTGCCGGTCTTTCCGGTGTCGAGCGACGTTACCTTGATGGTGACGGTCTTGGTCTCGCCAGCCTTGCCGGTGACGGTGTAGGTCAGCGACTTGCTGGACGCAAGTCCGATATCCAGCGTTACCCTGGAATCCTCGTCAAGTACGCCGTCAACGTAATACTTGAACTCGAACTCGCCGGAAGCCTTCTTCGGCAGCGAGTAGGTGAACTTTCTGGTCTTTTCGCTTATCTCGCCTGTGCTTACGACAAGCTCGATGGGAGTATCGCGGTCAACCATGCTGCCCGGCTCGATGCTCTGCTCCATTACAACGTCCTTTTCGACTTCCTCGCTGTCCTCGTAGCGCACCTGCGGGTCGAGGTGGTACTCAGCCGCGCGCTCCAGCGCAACGGAAAGCGGCAGGTTTACGAACTTCGGGACGTTAACGGAGGTGTCCTCCGGACCCATGCTTATGACAAGCGCGACCGTGCTGCCCTGGTCTGCCATCTCGTGGGCAGCGGGTTCGGTGCGGATAACGTAATCCTTGGCGATGTCGTCGGATTCAACGAAGGTTTTCTTTACCTTGAAGCCGTCCTTCTGGAGCTTGGTCTCGGCGATAGCCGCGCTGAGGTTCGACATATCCTGTATCTCGATCTGGCGGATACCCATGCTGACCTTGACGGTGACTTCAGTGCCTATCTTGACCTTACGTCCCTCGGGGTACTCCTGGTCGAATATCTGATCCTTTGTTACCTCGCTCCACTCCTGCTCGGGGACTAGCGTCATGTACTGGGAATACTTGGACTTAGCCTCGTCCCAGGACATTCCGATGAGGTTCGGCATGAGGTACTCGTTGCTGTCGTTGACGCTCACCGTGGAGCCGCTGGATATCCCCGCAACGGAGCCTACCTGCTCCGGCGTAACGTTAAGGTTGCGGAAAACTATCGTCATGACAAGGAACACCGTCGCGATAACGAACGCAGTTCCCACCGCAAAGAGGATAGGTATCAGCGGGGAGCGGCGCTCCTCGTACTCGTCCTCGTCGTCATCGTAGTCGTCCTCGTCGTAATCCTCGTCCGGCTCGGTCTGGACTGCCTGCTTGCGGCGTACGCGCTCCTGCTCGGCTGCCGGGATGGGGCGGTCGAAGTACTTGGTGGAGCCGTCCGTGGAGTTGTACTTATACTCGAACAGCATGCTCGGATTCGCCTTGAAATCCTCGAGGTCCTTTATCATCTCGCCGGCGGTCTGGTAGCGCTGCGCGGGGTCCTTCTGCATTGCGCGGAGGACTATCTGCTCCAGTCCCTCCGGGATGGTGCTGTTGATCTCGGTGGGCTTCTTCGGGGTACTCTGCATGTGCATGAGCGCGATGGAAACCGGGGTGTCGCCGTCGAAGGGCTTCTTGCCGGTAAGCATCTCATACAGCGCCACGCCTACGGAGTAGATGTCGCTGCGCTCGTCGGTGATGTCGCCGCGCGCCTGCTCCGGGCTGATGTAGTGAACAGAGCCGATGGTCTTTTCGGAGACGGTCTTGTTGTTCTCGCGGTTAAAGCGCGCGATGCCGAAATCCATGACCTTGATAGTGCCGTCGCTGAGCAGCATCACGTTGCTGGACTTGATGTCGCGGTGGACTATCCCGCGGTCGTGAGCGTGCTGGAGCGCACGAAGTATCTGCACGGTGAAGTGCACCGCGTCGCGCCATTTCAGTACGCCCTGCTGCTCGATGTAGTCGGTGAGCGTGATGCCGTCAACGTACTCCATTACGATGAACTGCACCTTGTCGGTGAAACCGACGTCGTAAATTTTCACGATGTTCGGGTGAGAGAGTAACGCGATCGCCTTAGATTCGTTCCGGAAGCGGCGCAGGAACTCGTCGCTGCCCGCAAACTCGGTTTTAAGTATCTTTACAGCAACAATGCGGTCCTCAACAAGGTCGTGGGCGCGGTAGATATCCGCCATCCCTCCGACGCCGATAAGCTCCAGCAGCTCGTATCTGCCGTCAAGCTTTTTTCCGATATTACTGTCCATATATGCTCCGCCATTTCTCCATACATTATGTTGAAAGCCCCTGCGCCGTATGGAAGCGGCAGGCGCTGAAATAACAAATCGCTGACTGCTTTATATATAATACCATATAAGCCCCTGAAATGTCAACAGATTCACATAATTTGTAATCAAACTGTAACAATCACACCGCGATGAGCGCCACGGAAATATTGTCGTGACCGCCGTTGCCGTTGGCGTAATCCACCAGCTTGTCGCAGATATCCTCCGGCGCATGCTCGAAACAGATGTCGAGGATATCCATATCGTCGCCGTAGGACGAAAGCCCGTCCGAGCACAGCAGCAGCATGTCGCCGTCCTCAAGCTCCAGCTCGAAGTAATCCGGCGTGACCATCTCCTCAGCGCCGATGGCGCGGGTTATCTTGTTGCGGTCGGGGTGGAGCTTTGCCTGCTCCTCGGTTATCTCGCCGCGGTCGATGAGGTCGCGGACGTGGGAGTGGTCCTTGGTCACCTGCTGGATGCACTCGCTGTCGTCGCTCGTGAACAGGTGGTAGCACCTGCTGTCCCCGACGTTCACGATGTACGCCCTGCCGCCGGAAACTATCGCGGCTACGCAGGTAGTGCCCATCACAGCGCCCTCCGGCTCGCTGCGCGCCGCGTCAACAACGGCGCTGTTCGCCGCGGACGTTGCGGTTATGAGCAGGTTCCGCACGGAATTGCGGTTCATCATCACGGAGAACGTCCCGAGAATGCGCTTCGAAATGACCTCCACAGCTATCCTGCTGGCAAGCCCGCCGTGGGTCTCGCCGCCCATTCCGTCGCAGAGCACCGCCGCGCAGGCTCCGTCGGAGAGCTTCGCGCTCCACACGCAGTCCTGATTCTCGTCGCGAAGCAGCCCTATATCTGTCTTGCTGAAAATTCTCATGTCTCACCGCCTGTATTCTGCTGTTCCGGCTGAGCTCCCTGGGGATTCATGCCGCCGTCGCGCCGGAGCTGACCGCAAGCCGCGCTGATATCCGCGCCGAGGGTGCGGCGTACCGTCGCGTTTATCCCCGCGTCGCACAGCCGCTTCTGGAACCGCTCCACCGAGCGGCTCTTGCGGAAGTCGCGCTCCCGTATCTCGTTTATCGGTATCAGATTAACGTGGCAGGTCATGCCGCCGAGGAGGTTTATCAGCTCCTGCGCAGCCTGCTCAGTATCGTTCACGCCCTCGATGAGGGAGTACTCGAAGCTTATCCGCCGCCCGGTCTTTGCGAAGTAGTGGCGGCAGGCTTTCATCAGCTCGTCGAGGTGATATTTCCTGTTGATGGGCATTATCTCGCTGCGGCGCTCGTCCGTTGCCGCGTGGAGGGATATAGAGAGCGTCAGCCCTGTGTGTAGCTCCGCCAGGTCGTAAATCCTCGGGACTACGCCGCAGGTGGACAGCGAAATGTGCCGCAGGCTCATTCCGTCGCCCTCGCTGTTCATCAGCGTGAGGAACTTCATCACGTTGTCGTAGTTATCCAGCGGCTCGCCGATTCCCATCAGCACTATGCTGTCAACGTGCCTGCCGCTGTCGCGCTCGGTCTCGTAGACCTGGAGCAGCATTTCGCTCGGGAGCAGGTGCCGCACAAATCCCGCGATTGTGCTCGCGCAGAACCGGCAGCCCATGCGGCAGCCCACCTGCGTGGAAATGCACAGGCTGTTGCCGTGCTTGTATTCCATAAGTACCGTTTCGACCGCCTCGCCGTCGGGAAGCCCATAGAGATATTTTACCGTATTATCAAGGGCAGATACAAGCTTTTTCTTAATAATTAGGCGTTTTAGACAAAATTTTCTTGATAACTCCTCGCGGAATTGTGCAGAAATATTACTCATCTGCGAAAAATCGCTGATTTTCTTCACATGCAGCCAGTCGTAGATCTGCTTCGCGCGGAACGCCTTTTCGCCCATCGCGGTTATCTGCTGGGTGAGTTCCTCTTTAGTCAGCGAAAGTATATCTATCTTTTCAAGCTCTTCCAATTTATTCAGCCTTTCTGTTGTTCCTGTTACTTCACTCTGCGGAACGACGCCGTAAAGAATCCGTCACCGCCGTTCTCATCCGGGCAGTAGGTGCGCATGGGCTCCCCCGCCGCACCGGCGCAGGGCACCGGCTGCACTATCGGCAGGAACTCCGGATGAGCCTCCGCGAAACGCTCCGCAACGCCGTCGTTCTCCGCGCGGGAGAGCGTGCAGGTGGAGTAGACCAGCGTACCGCCGGGCTTGACGTACCGCGCGGAGGTCTCCAGTATCTGATACTGGATCTCCGGCAGCCCCTCGAAGTCCGCCGGGGATTTGAATTTTATCTCCGGCTTGCGGCGGATAACTCCCAGCCCGGAGCAGGGAACGTCGCACAGCACCCTGTCCGCCTGCGGGAGCTGACCGTTGAACTTCGAAGCGTCGTTCTGCATGGCGGTAAGTATCTTTATCCCGAGCCTTGCGGCGCCGTCCTCGATGAGCCCGACGCGCATATCGTGGAGGTCCATGCTGTACAGCCTGCCGTTGTTTCCCATCAGCTCCGCGAGGGTGAAGCTCTTCCCGCCGGGAGCGGCGCAGACGTCAAGCACCGTCTCGTTGACCACCGGGCGCAGCGTCAGGCAGCAGAGCTGCGAGGAGATATCCTGCACATGGAACAGCCCCTGCCGGAACGGCGCGCATTTCTCGATGTCGCCGGGCTTTTCCAGCTTTATGCAGTTCTCAAGCCCGGGGTAAGCTTCCGCTTTGATTTTGTGCTTCGAAAGCTCGGTCAGTAGCTTTTCGGTGGTGGTCTTCAGCGTGTTGACCCTTGCGTAGACCGGGGGTCTGCCGACGGACGCTTTCAGCGCTTTCACGGCGAAATCCGTGCCGTACTCGCGGATGAGCTTCGCGGTCAGCCACTCCGGGCAGGAGTACTCCACCGACAGCCGCTTCTCCGGCTCGAGACCGATGTAGCTTATCTTCTTCCCGCCCCGGATGAAGCTGCGGAGCATTCCGTTGACGAACCCCTGCGCCGAGAAGCATTTCATCTTCTTGCAGAGCTTCACGCTCTCGTTGACCGCCGCGCTGTCCGGCACGGAATCCATGTACAGCAGCTGGTACAGCCCGGCGCGGAGTATCGCCACCGCCGCCGGGTCCAGCTTCGCAAAGGGTATCTTCGAGTTCTTTTGGATGATGTAGTCCAGCGTGAGCCTGCGCTCCAGAACTCCGTAGAACAGCGCCGCCGCGAACGCCTTGTCGCGCTCGGTGAGGTCGCTCTCAGAGAAAACGTGGTCCAGCAGCAGGTTGGAATACGCCTCGCTGCTGTCCATCTTCATCAGCATTTTAACGACTGTCAGCCGTGGGTCAGCCATTGCCAGCCCTCCTTGTTTTGATTATCGTCTGTTGCGGGACGCCAGCATTCTCAGCAGCTGAGTTACCGACACGGCAAGGCTCGCAACGTAAGTCATTGCGGCTGCGGTGAGGGTGCGGCGCGCGCCGTAGAGCTCGTCCTGTTCGAGCAGCCCCTCGCTGCTTATGGTCTGCATAGCGCGGCGGCTTGCGTTGAACTCCACCGGGAGCGTCACCAGCTGGAACAGCACGACGAACGCGAACATGATTATTCCGATGTCCACCAGCGGCTCGAAGCTGAAAATCAGCCCCAGCAGGAACACATAGAAGTACATCGTGGAGCCTATCCTTGCTATCGGGAACACCGCCGAGCGTATCGCGTTCGGGACGTAGCCCGTGGCGTGCTGGACGGCGTGGCCGCACTCGTGCGCCGCTACGCCGATAGCCGCGAGGGAGGTGCTGTCGTAGACGCTGTCGGACAGCGACACGATATTGGTTTTCGGGTTGAAATTATCGGTGAGATTTCCTGAGATACGCTGCACCTGGACGTTGTAAAGCCCGTTGCGGTCGAGTATCTGCCGCGCTGCCTGCGCCGCCGTCAGCCCTCTGCGGCTGCCTATCTTGGCGTACTTGTTGAACGTAGTTTTGACATTTATCGAGCATATCATGGCGAAAATGAACGCCAGGATACACAGCAAATACGCAGTTGTGTAGCTCATGCTGAAAAAGTGCGAGCGTGATACGTGACTTGCTGTCGATATCAGTAACTGTACCATAAATTACCTCCCGTTCTGATGGTGTTGTTATGGTGTGTAAAAACGGCGGGATTATCCCAGCACAGCGCCCTTTGCGGGCTTTTTTCCGCGCAGGAACGCCTGGACGTCCATGCGCTTTCCACCCTCGGGCTGAACCTCGGTAAAGCTTACCGCGCCGTCTCCACAGGCTACCGTGAAGCTGTCCGGGTCGATGACCTCCCCAGGCTCCGCTGGCTTGCCTGAGCCGCTCTCAGTGAGCACCGCGTTGTAAACTTTCAGGCGCTTTCCGTCGAACATCGTGTAGGCGCAGGGCGCAGCGGACATCGCGCGGATGAAATCCCGCACCTGCACGGCGGGCTTTGTGAAATCGAGCTTCAGCTCCTCCTTGGTTATCATGCTGGCGTAGCAGGTGTCGCCCTCCTGCGGGATGCGCGGAGCTGTCCCCGCCTGCACCTCCTCAAGGGTGCGCACGATGAGCTTCCCGCCAATCTCCGCGAGCTTATCGTGGAGCTCGGAGCCGGTCATGGTTTCGGGGATATCCAGCTCGTCCTTGAGTATCATGTCGCCGGTGTCCAGACCTTTCGCCATGTACATGGTGGTCACGCCGGACTTCTTCTCGCCGTACTGTATGCAGCGCTGGATAGGAGCAGCTCCGCGGTACATCGGCAGCAGCGAAGCGTGGACGTTGATACAGCCGAATTTCGGCAGCTCCAGGATGCTCTCCGGGAGTATCTGCCCGTAGGCTACGACAACTATGCAGTCCGGCGCTATCTCTTTCAGCGTCTCAAGGGACTTTTCCGCGTCCTCGCCCTTTCGCAGGCTAAGCGGCTGATAGACCGGGATGTCGTGCTTCAGCGCAAGCTCCTTAACCGGAGTCATCTGTATCTGCTTGCCGCGGTTCTTCGGCTTATCCGGCTGGGTGAATACCGCAGCTATCTCGTGACCTGCGGCGATGAGCGCCTCCAGGCAGGACAGCGCGTACACCGGAGTTCCCATAAATACTAGCTTCATTCTTCGTCCTCCCATTCGTCCACCTTGTCGGAATACAGTATGCCGTTGAGGTGGTCGGTCTCGTGGCAGAATGCCCGCGCCAGCAGCCCGGAGCCTACATAGGTCCTACGTCTGCCGTAGCGGTCCTGCGCCTTTATCTTCACCTTTGCGGGGCGCTCGACATAGCCGCTCTTTCCCGGGTAGGAAAGGCAGCCCTCCGGCTCCCGCTGTTTTCCCTTTATCGCTACTATCACGGGGTTTATCAGCTCCATCAGACCGTGGTCGTCGTCCACGTCGATGACTACGACGCGCTTCAATACGCCGACCTGCGGCGCGGCAAGTCCTACGCCCCCCGCTTCGTACATGGTGTCCGCCATGTTGTCGAGAAGCTCCCAAAGCTCCTCGCTGAAATCGGTGACTTCATCGCTTTTCTGGCGCAGAATGTCGTTCCCGAACTGTAATATGTCAAGTACTGCCATTTCTGCCTCCTGTTACTTCTGCGTTACGTCCCGGTGCTCGGGAGCCTGCTTCACATGGTCGATGAACAGAACGCCGTCAAGGTGGTCGAGCTCATGGCAGAACGCCCTCGCAAGCAAAGCGCTGCCGGTCAGCGTGAACTCTTTTCCGTGACGGTCCTGAGCCTTTACGGTGACAACGTTCGGGCGCTCCACCTCCTCCCAGAGGTTCGGCGCGGAAAGGCAGCCCTCGTTCCCGGTCTGCGTTCCCTCGGCGGAAACTATCTCGGGATTTATCAGCTCGATGACCCCGTGCTCGTCGTGGACGTCGATGACGACCGCCCTGCGGAGCACTCCCACCTGGACTGCCGCGAGACCCGCGCCGTCCTTTGAGTGCATTGTCTCCGCCATGTCGTCCAGCAGCTCCCACAGACGCTCGTCAAAGTTAGTCACGGGTCTGCTTTTTTTGCGCAGGATATCATCGCCGAATTTTACGATCTGCCTTAATGCCATTTCTGTTCGTCCTTTCAATTGTCACGGATCACCGTTCATGTCCGCGAAGAATGTTACCCTGCCGAATGCCTTGTCGGCTCCGGCTTCTTTGAGCGTGAGCTCCATCAGCTCCCGCAGGCGGGGGGAATTGCGGCACTTCAGTATCAGCCGCCAGCGGAACCTCCCGTTGACCTTGCTCACGACGTACCGCGCAGGTCCCAGCGTCCGCAGCGGGATATCGCTGTAATCCGCTTCGTAACGCTTTTCCAGCATTTCGCGGAACCTCAGCGCCGCAATGTTGCAGTCCTTATCGACCAGCGAGGTGAACCCCACCACTATAATATCGCAGAACGGCGGGTAGAGCATAGCCTCCCGCAGCTCAATTTCCTCTTTGTAAAACGCCGGGTAGTTCTGGCTGGCCGCGAGGTTCAGAACGTAGTGGTCAGGGGTGAACGTCTGTATCAGCGCCCTGCCCCGCTTGCCGCCGCGCCCTCCGCGCCCGACTACCTGGGTTATCAGCGAGAACGTCCGCTCATAGGCGCGGAAGTCCCCGGCGTACAGGCTGTTGTCCGTTTTCAGCACGCCTACCAGCGTGACGTTCGGGAAATCCAGCCCCTTCGCTATCATCTGCGTTCCGACGATGATGTCGTACTCCCCCGCCGCGAACGCCTTGAATTTGCTTTCGAACGCGTTCTTGGCGGCGGTGGTGTCCGCGTCCATACGGAGTATCCGCGCCTTTGGGAATATCCCGGATATCTCGTCCTCGATGCGCTGGGTGCCTGTTCCTTTCATCGTCAGGAAATGCCCTCCGCACGCCGGGCAGACGGACGTCAGCGCGTGGCTGTACCCGCAGTAGTGGCACACCACTGTGCCGTTTGCCTTGTGGTAGGTCAGCGGCAGCGCGCAGTTCGGGCACTCTATCGCCTTTCCGCAGCTCGCGCAGCGGACGCTCGTGTGGTAGCCCCGGCGGTTCAGCAGCAGTATCGACTGCTCGCCGTTTTCCAGGTTCTTCCGCATTTCCTCGATGAGCGGCATGCTGAACGCGGAATGGTTGCCGTTCTGAAGTTCGACGCGCATATCCACGATGTAGACGTCCGGAAGCACCGCGTTGTTGTATCGCTCGTCCAGCTCGAACAGGCTGTAGCGCCCTATCTTCGCGTTGTAGTAGCTCTCCAGCGACGGCGTCGCCGACGCCAGCAGCAGGAACGCGTTATGGTAGAAGCACCTCTGCTTCGCGACGTCCCGGGCGTGGTAGCGCGGGGCGCTCTCGGATTTGTAAGTCCCCTCGCCCTCCTCGTCGATGACGATTATGCCGAGGTTCTTCACCGGCGCGAAAACCGCGCTTCGGGTCCCTACCACGATGTGCGCCCTGCCGGTTTTTATGCGGGTGTACTCGTCAGCGCGCTCCCCCAGGGAAAGGCTGCTGTGGAGTATCGCCACGTCGTCCCCGAAAAGCCGCCGGAACTTCCCCACCATCTGCGGGGTGAGGGATATCTCCGGGACCAGCATTATCGCGGTCTTTCCCTGCTTCACGGCTTCGTCAATGAGCCGGATGAACACCGAGGTCTTTCCGCTTCCGGTAACGCCCCGGAGCAGCGCGCACTTCGGCGCGTCGTCGTTCATCAGCTTCAGCAGACCGCTGAAAACCTCCTGCTGCTTCGGCGAGAACACGATATCCGACGGGCTTTCCGACTTCCCCTCGGTGTTCTCCAGGCGGAACACCTGGTATTCGTACTCCTCCAGCAGCCCCTTGTCAACCAGCCGCTTCACGACCGCCGCCGTGATGTTCAGCGCGTAGCATACCTCGTGGATGGACGCCGCGCTGTTTTCCTCCAGGAACTCCAGCACCTGCTTCTGCTTGGGAGTCAGCTTCGGAGGCTGAACGCCCTCCGGCGTTTCCGGAGGTTCCGCGAGCTTCACCATCAGCGTTGTTTCGTCGCCGACGCGGCGTTTCAGCAGCTCGGATTCCCTTACTGCGCCCGCGTCTTTCAGCGCTTTTAGCAGCGGCTTGTCCTCGGGCTGGGGGCTGTACTTCTCGCGGAGCTGTGAAATGCGCTCCAGCAGAGCCTGCTCGTCCGCGGGGAGCATTCCGTTGAAGCCGTTCACCGGCTCGTAGCGGGTCTGGAGCGTGTAGCTCAGCCCCGGCGGGAGTATCGCGCGGAACGCGTCAAAGTAGGTGCAGAACGTGTTGTCCCGTATCCACCTGCAAAGCCTTACCATTTCCGGGGAAATGACCGGTTCGCCGTCCGCGATGGCGCTGACGTACTTCAGCTTCGCTCGGTCAGCCGGGGCGGGCTCTACCGCGAAAACCAGCGCTATGCGGCTGCGGTTGCCCCTGCCGAACGGCACTACTACGCGCATTCCGGCGGTTATCCTGCCGTAAAGCTCCTCCGGGACGAGGTAGGTGAACAGCGCGTCGAAGCTGTACGCGGTGCCCTCGACCGCCGCCTGGACTGCTTCTATCATTCAGCGCGGAGCTGTTCCAGCAGCGGCATCTGGCGTGATTTGCGGAGCTTCTCCCCGGTGATGACCGCCTTGAGGTCGTCAACCGCCTTTTCGAGCGCTCCGTTGACGATGAGGTAATCGTAATTCTCCGCGAATTTCAGCTCCTCGCGTGCCTGGGCGGTGCGCTCGATTATTTTCTCCTCGGTCTCCGTGCCGCGCTTTCTGAGGCGGCGCTCAAGCTCCTGCATGGACGGCGGGAGTATGAACACCAGGCAGCACTCCGGGAACAAGCGTCTGATGTTCATCGCGCCCTCCACCTCTATCTTGAGGATGACGTCCTTGCCGGCGTTCAGCATGTCCTCGACCGCCTTGCGGGGAGTTCCGTAGTAGTTGCCGCAGTACTCGGTGTACTCCAGCACCTCGTTGTTCTTTATCATCTGCTCGAACTGCTCGCGGGTGCGGAAATGATAATGCACTCCGTCCACCTCGCCCTCTCTGGGGGCGCGGCTGGTCGCGGATACCGAATATCCGACGTTCTCCGTTACCTTGAAAAGCTGCTCAAGAATGGTGTCCTTTCCGCAGCCTGCCGGGGCTGATACTACAAAAAGCAATCCCTTATCCATGTTTATTTCTCCTGTCACTTTATTCTTCGCTGTCTGAATCAGGCGCTTCCGGGTCTGACTTCCCCGTTTTTCCGGCGAGGGTCTCCGGGGTCTGCGCGGACATCACGACATGCCCGCTGTCGCAGATTATGACGGAGCGCGTGCGCCGCCCGCAGGTGGCGTCTATCGCCGTACCGTTATCCTTGGCGAGCTGCACTATGCGCTTCACCGGAGCAGCCTCCGGGCTTACCACCGCGACGATACGGTCGGCGTTGACCGAATTTCCGAAACCAATGCTGATAAGTTTCATGTCACTTCCCCTTATCTACCTTATCGACCAGCGTTGCAAGCCGCTGCGAGTACTCGCTGCGGAATTCCTCGAACCTGCCCTCGTCCAGCGCTTCGCGTATCTTCTCCATCAGCGTGTTGTAGAAATACAGGTTGTGCTGCACCGCGAGACGTCCGCCGAGCTGCTCCCCCGCCTTAAAGAGGTGACGGATATACGCGCGGCTGAAGTTGCGGCAGGTCGGGCAGTCGCACTTAGGGTCGAGCGGACGCTCGTCCAGCTCGTAGCACTTGTTGGTTGCGTGCATTATGCCGTCCCATGTGAATATTGTCGCGTGGCGGGCGTTGCGGCTGGGCATTACGCAGTCGAACATGTCCACGCCGCGGTACACTCCCTCGATGATATTCGACGGAGTTCCCACGCCCATCAGGTAGCGCGGCTTGTTGACCGGCGCGTGCGGCAGCACCACGTCCAGGATGTGGTACATCTCCTCGGTAGGCTCGCCCACCGCCAGACCGCCGATAGCGTAGCCGTCCATGTCCATCCCGGAGATGGTCTGCATGTGCGCAACGCGGATATCGTCGTAGGTGCCGCCCTGGTTTATTCCGAACAGCAGCTGCTGCTTGTTGATGGTCTCCGGCAGGGAGTTCAGCCTTGCCATTTCGTCCTTGCAGCGCTGGAGCCAGCGTGTGGTGCGCTCTACGGAGCGCTGCACGTAGTCCCTCGGAGCGGGATTCTCGATGCACTCGTCGAACGCCATCGCGATGGTGGAGGCAAGGTGCGACTGTATCTGCATGCTCTCCTCCGGGCCGATGAACAGGCGCTTTCCGTCGATGTGGCTGGCGAAGTACACGCCCTCCTCCTTGATTTTGCGGAGCTTCGACAGCGAAAAGACCTGGAATCCGCCGCTGTCTGTAAGTATGGGCTTGTCCCAGTTCATGAACTTGTGAAGTCCGCCCAGCTTGTAGATGATGTCGTCGCCGGGGCGCAGGTGCAGGTGGTAGGTGTTGCACAGCTCCACCTGTGTTTTCAGCCCCTTGAGGTCGATGGAGGAAATGCCGCCCTTTATGGCTGCGGCGGTGCCTACGTTCATGAAGAACGGCGTTTCTATCGCGCCGTGCGGGGTGTTGAATACGCCCCGGCGCGCGCGTCCCTCGGTCTTTTTCAGTTCAAACATGTATGCTCCTTATTTATCCCTTAGAATTTCGATTATCCTGTCGGCTGCCTTGTAAATATCGCCGCAGCCCAGTGTTATCACCAGATCCCCCGGCTGTACGTTAGCCGCGACGTACTGCGCGACCTCCTCCATTCCGGTGTACCACACGCAGCCGTCTATCTTCGCTGCGAGGTCCTTTGAATAGATGTTGTAGGTGTTCTTCTCGCGGCTGCCCATTATCTCGGTGAGGACTACCCTGTCCGCGATGGAAAGCGCGCTTGCAAATTCATCCAGCAGCATTGCGGTCCTGGAATAGGTGAACGGCTGGTGGACCGCCCAGACCCGCTTGAAGCTCATTTCCTTTGCGGTTTTCAGCGTTGCCGCTATCTCCGCGGGATGGTGCGCGTAGTCGTCAACGACGGTCACGCCGTTTATCTCCGCGAGCCGCTCGAATCTCCGCATCGCCCCGCCGAACTTGTCGAGCCCCTCCCGGAGCGCCTGCGCAGGTATCCCCGCAGAGTAAGCCGCCGCGCACGCCGCGACAGCGTTGTAAACGTTGTGCAGTCCCGGGACATGTATCGCGATATGCTCCAGCTTTTCGCCGTGGTGCATGAGGTCGAATTCCGTCAGGAAGTCCGCCTTGTGGTCGATGTTCGCGGGGTAGAAATCGCAGTCCGGGGTCTTGCCGAAAGTGATGACCCGCGCCGCCGTACCGCTTGCGTTCACGGCTTCCATCGTGTTGGCGTCGCTGCCGTTGGCGATAACCATATCCGTGGTCTTCTTGCAGAACTTCGAGAAACTGAGCTTCAGGTTCTCCATCGTCTTGAAGTAGTCGAGGTGGTCGCGGTCGATGTTCAGCACTATCGAGATGTTCGGGAAAAGCTTCAGGAACGTGTCAACGAACTCGCACGCCTCGCAGACCATGTACTCGCTCTTTCCGGCTCTGCCGCTGCCGCCTATCGCTTTCAGCTTGCCGCCGATGACCGCGGAGAGGTCTATCCCCGCCGCCAGCAGGATATGCGTCAGCATGGAGGTCGTGGTGGTCTTGCCGTGGGTGCCGCTCACGCAGAACGCCTTGCTGTACCAGCTCGTGACGAGACCCAGCAGCTCGCTGCGCTCCACGGTGAGCACTCCGCTGTTCTTCGCGGCGATGAGCTCGGGGTTATCCGCCATTATCGCGGCGGTATGCACGATGAGGTCGGCGCCCTCGATGTTCGCCGGGGAATGCCCGAGATGTACCGGAATGCCCATCTTCCGCACGGCTTCCAGCGTCGCGGTCTCGTTGTTGTCAGAGCCGGTCAGGTAATACCCCTGGGAATGGAGTATCTGCGCCAGCGGGTACATTCCCGAACCGCCTATTCCTATAAAATGAATATGCTTCTTTCCAGTAAGAAAATCTTCCAAAGCAATGACTCCTTCCAGAGAATAATACACAGGCTGTCGATAAACCGCCATCTTCGTCGTCACTCCGCATGACGGCAGGCACAAAGCCTAGCCGTCATGCGGGTTCCTAGCATCTGACGATTTCTCGTCAGCCTTGGTTTAGTACTTTTTCAACAGGCTGAATGCTAATATCTTATGAATAATCCGCGCAGAAATTCCCACAATAACACCAAAAACACAGGAGGTCAGTCATGGAAATAAGCGACATCAAAATCAGAAAAACAATGCGCGACGGCAGGATACGCGCCCTGGTATCCATCACCATCGACGACGCGATAGCCGTCCACGAAATAAAGGTCGTCCAGGGGGAGGAACGGCTGTTCGTAGCAATGCCGTCCCACCGCGAAGCCACCGGAGACTACCGGGACATAATCCACCCCATCTCCGCTTCCGCGCGGGAAAAGATCGAGGACAAAATACTCAAGGCGTACCGCGACTGCGTTCAGTGAGCGTTCTTCTCGAGAAGCAGCTTGGTTTTCAGCAGCGCTATCTGGGTCTTGGAATCCTGTATCTCGTTGCGCATCACCATCGCCACTGCTTCATCGAGCGGTATCTTCACAACGTCCAGGAACTCTCCCTCGTCCAGCTTCTGGCTGCCGGAATGCAGTCCGCGCGCCAGGTACATATGGATCACCTCGCCGCAGTAAGCCGGGGTCGGGATAAGGCTGCCGAGGTAGGTGTAGTCGTCGCAGGTGCAGCCGGTCTCCTCTTTCAGCTCGCGCAGACCGCACTCGCTGTGGTTCTCGCCGTACTCCAGCTTGCCCGCCGGTATCTCAAGCAGCACCGTCTGGTGCGGATAGCGGAACTGCCTTACGAACAGCACCTCGTTGCGCTCCGTCAGCGGGAGCACGCACACTCCGCCCGGGTGGCGTATCACCTCGCGGGTGACTACCTTTCCGTCCTCCAGCTCCGCCTTGTCAACGTACAGCTTCACTATCCTGCCGTCGAATTTCTGCTCGCTGGAGATGGTCTTTTCCTCAAGATGTGCCATTGCTTTCTCCTTTACTCAATGTCGTCGCTGTTGTTCTTCTGCTCGTCGAGCTCTTTTAACACGTTGTACGCCTCGTCGTCCTCCGTGATGTGGGAGGTGCGCGGCTTGGGGACGCGGCTCTTGAAATCGTATATCTCACGATCCATGAAGCTCTCCTCAATGTCCGGCCAGGACAGCTTCTCCTCGTCGGAGCCCAGCTTGACCGCGCCCTTTTCCGGCGACTCGAATATCTGCTTCGAAAGCTGCGCGATGTAGGAACTGTGCGCCTTTACGCCGTCCACCTGGTCAGTGCCGTAGAGGTGCGCGTACCTGCGCGGCTTACGCCTGAGCACCACGTAGCACAGCAGGATATACCCGCCGAACAGCACCGCGCCTATCACCGTGCAGACGATACCCAGCGAGCCGCCGGGGGTCTTGTAGGTGAACGTCAGCTCGCAGACTCCCGCGGGGACTTTCACGCCGATGAAGCCGCCGTTGACCTTTTCCAGCTCCAGCGGGACTCTCTCGCCGCCCTGCGCGGAAACGGTGCCGCTCCAGCCCTGGTCGTAGGGCACGCTGAACACCACCAGCCGCTCCCGGTCGTAATCCGTCACGGCGGTGAAACCGCTGCTGTTCACGCTGAACTGCTTCGCGCCCAGCGCTGTCCTGTTGGCGGCGTCCTCTGTGAAGCGCTGGAACAGGTTGCTGCCGGTCAGCCCCTCGTTCACGCCCTCGGCGAGGATGTCGGAGTACTTATCTATCTGCTCGGCGGTCAGGATGACGTTCCCGACCATCAGGTTGTCAACATTCTTTGAACCCCTGACGTCCTCGATATTGAGATAGGTGTCATATGCGTACCCCATCGGGAGCGCGTACCTGTTCTCGTATATCTTCCAGCCGTCCTGGTCCTCGAGGTAGTCGAACGTGCGGTAGCCTTTCAGGTAGTTCTCGACGGAGGATTCGGTCTCCGTCGCCTCTATCATGAGGTACTTCACGCGGGTCAGCGCGCGCAGCGCGTAGTAGGAGTCGTCCGGCTTGGAGTTCACGTCACGGGTGATGTCCAGCAGTTCGTAGAGGTCGAAAGTCGCGCTCGGGATTATGCTGGTGAAGCTCTTGAGGGAGCTCATCCCCCACAGCATGTTGATGTTGTTCTGGCTGTCGGTGGATTCCATGCGGTAGAATTCCGGGTCGTCGATGTGTATCTGCGCTGAGACCTTGCGGTTGTACTCGCCGATATATGGACCCAGTATCCTGCCGTAGCCGACGTAGTAGTACCCCAGCGCCATGCAGCACACAATCGTCGCGGCGGTGAGCCGCTTCCCGAACCTCGCGGCGGGGAGCTCCCTGAGCCAGCGCAGCAGGAAATACAGCGCGACCATCATCCCGACGCAGACGCCGATATTGATGAACACCGCATAGGGCATACCGCTGAAGACCCGGGGCACGAGCTCAGAGGTGCCGCCCTCTCCCTCGACCTTTGTCGGGAACAGCACCGCCAGCAGCGATATCACTCCGACCGCGACGGCGCACGCCTTTGCGCCGAATTTCAGGTCGAACTCCTCATGCTCGAGGACGTAGACGGTAGCCATCGCGCAGAGCAGTTCCGGCATGTACCACCAGCGGGTGTAGAAGCTGTAGTTGAACAGCACGAACGATGAATTCGGCCCCGGCACCATCGAGATAAGCAGGCACACGGGAAGTATCGCCCTCAGCCACTTCATGCGGCGGGAAGCCTCGCCTGCCGCTCCCTTTACCAGAGCTATCACGCCGGACATGGAGAACAGCGGCAGGAAGAACGCGACGCTGCTCCACTTGGATTCCGCCTTTTCGAACATCGAGGTGCGGGCGGGGACTTCCCCGGGGAAGAACATCGCTTCAAGGATGAGCCCGTAGCGCTGATTCTTGTTGTAGAACAGGAAATCCCAGCCGTTGAGCATGGAGGTAGAACGCGGAACATCCAGTACCTGGAAGATAGACGGCACGAACAGCGCCCCCGCGATGAGCACACCGCAGACGGCCTCGAACGCCAGGCAGAAGAAATCCCTCAGCCCGAAGCGGAACTTCCTGTCGCCGATGAGCCGCATGACGAAGTAGATCACCAGGAACACGCACTCCCCGATGAAGAAGAAATAGTTGACGAACGCGTTTATCGCCACTGCCACAGCCAGTGCGCCGCGGCGCTTGTTGACGACGGCTTCCTCCAGCCCTATCAGCAGAAGCGGGAAGAAAACTATCGCCTCGTGGAAGTGGTTGAAAAAGACGTTGTACATCGAGTAGCCGGAGAACGCGTACAGCAGACCGCCGATGAGGGCGTTCTGCGGCTTCGTCACGAACCTGCGGATATAGACGAACGCGAAGAACGACGAACACGCTATCTTCAGCGCCAGCAGCGGAGCCATAAGGTACTGGGATATCTCCGCCGGGAACAGCGCCGCGAACCAGAAGAACGGGCTTCCCAGCGTGTAGAAGCTGTAGGAGCCGACGAAGTTCGCGCCGAGGTCGGTGCGCCAGTTCCAGCCGAGATTTCCGCTCTGGACCGCCTCTATGCAGGTCTTGTAGAACGGTATCTGCTGCGCGTTGTAGTCGCCGTAGTACACGAAGTACCCGCCGTCAAGGATAACGAACGGCGCAAGGAGCACCGCCGCCATCGCCAGCGCGTAAAGGAACGCCCTGGCGTAATACTTTTTTTCCTGTCTGAACATATTTCCCCATTATCCCGCTTTGCTTTTACATTCTCTCCGGAGCTTCCACCTTGAGCAGCGCGAGGACGTTCTTCAGCGTGATGCGCGCAGCGTCGCACAGCGCAAGTCTGGACTGCTTTACGTCCGCTTCCGCGCCCTTTATCGGGCAGCTGTCGTAGAACTTGTGGAACGCCTGAGCCAGCTCGTAGGAATATCTTGTCAGCGCGGAGGGGTCGTAGTCCTTCGCGGCAGTGTTTATCATCTCGGGCATTTCGGCTATCTTGCGGATGAGCGCAAGCTCCGCCGGGTCGCTGTAGGAAACGGCGCCGCCCTCGTACTTCACGCCCTCGTCAGCCTGCTTGCGGATAACGCTGCAAATACGCGCGTGCGCGTACTGGACGTAGAACACCGGGTTCTTGCTGGATTCCTCCACCGCGAGGTCAAGGTCGAACTCGAGGTGGGTGTCGGCGTTGCGCTGGTTGAATACGAATCTCGCTGCGTCTATCGGAACTTCGTCCAGCAGCGTGGTCAGCGTGATAGCCTTGCCGGAGCGCTTGCTGAGCTTGCAGGGCTTGCCGTCGCGGATGAGCATTACCATCTGCATGATGACTACGTCAAGGCGCTTGTCGTCGATTCCCAGAGCGGAAAGCGCGATGCGCATGCGCTGTACATAGCCGTGATGGTCTGCGCCGAGGACGTTTATAGCCTTGTCGTAGGCGCGGGTGATGAGCTTGTCATAATGGTACGCGATATCCGGCACGATGTAGGTCGGGAAGCCGTTGGAGCGCACCAGTACGAAATCCTGGTCGCCGCCGAAATCGGTAGCCTTCAGCCAGAGCGCGCCGTCCTTTTCGTAGGTGTGACCGCCCTCCTTGAGCTTCTCGATGACCGCCTTGACAGCGCCGTTGTTGTGGAGGGTGCTCTCCTTGAACCAGTTGTCGTACTTAATGCGGTACTTCAGCAGGTCCTCCTCAAGGCGCTTTTCGTTGAGCGGCAGGGCGTAGTCTACCAGAGCCTTGCGGCGCTCCTCCTCCGGCTTTTCGGAAAGCGCCTTTCCGCCGTGGAGGTCGTAGTAATTCTTGGCGTGCTCGATTATATCCATGCCGAGGTACACGTCAGACGGCATAGTGAACGGGAAATTCTTCTGCTCCTCCGGGATATTGCCGTCCTCGTCCGGGGTGGAAGTCTGGTCGTAGATGGTCTTGGTGAGCTTCTCCATGTCGGAGCCGCACTCCGCGATGACCTGCTGACCCGCCTCGCTGCAAAGCTGGAGGTAACGCAGGTCGAGGGACTTGCCGAACTTTGCGACCTGGTTTCCGGCGTCGTTGATGTAGAATTCACGGCTGACCTCGTAGCCTGCTTCCTGGAGCAGCGAGGAAAGGCTGTCGCCGATAGCGCCGCCGCGGGCGTTGCCGATGTGCATAGGTCCGGTGGGGTTCGCGGAAACGAACTCTACCAGCACGCGCTTACCCCTGCCGAGGTCAGTCCTGCCGTAGTCCGCGCCGAGCTCCACGGCGTTCCTTACGACGTCCGCGAACCAGGTGCCGCCGATGAAGAAATTAAGGAAGCCGGGGCCTGCGACCTCTATCTTGCTGAAATCCGTGCCGTCCAGCACCGCCGCGTCAACTATCATCTGCGCGATGGCGCGGGGATTGCTCCTCAGCGCCTTTGCGGAAACCAGCGCGGTGTTGGCGGAAAAGTCGCCGTGGCTGTTATCCGCCGGGATAGTCACCTGGAAAGGCGGCAGCGGCTCTGCGGCTATTTTTCCCTCGCCGACGAGCCTGCCGAGCGCGCCCATGATTATTTCCTTTACCTGTGCCTTTGCTTCTTCTACTGCGTTGTACATTCTGTTGTTCTCCTCTTAGTCTTTGTGGGGTTTTACGTTTATCGTTATCTCATTCTCGAGCATAAGTCCGGCGTTGACGTCTATCGTGTACCTGACGTACAGCTCGCCGCCGCCGGAGGTCATCGCGTTCCTCATCGCGACGGTGGAAATGCCTATCATGCAGTCGCCGTATTCCGTGCCGTACTGGCAGAAATGCCGCTTCCCGTTCTCGAAAACAAGGCTGGAAAACGCCTTGCCGGTGCGGGTCATGGTGACTGTGTCGTCCTGCTGACCTATCCGCAGC
This sequence comes from uncultured Oscillospiraceae bacterium, assembly GCA_934446565.1. Lineage (GTDB taxonomy): Bacteria > Bacillota > Clostridia > Oscillospirales > Ruminococcaceae > CAG-115. Next base: position 81,940 of record CAKSEO010000005.1, read on the forward strand.
TGGACGTGGCTTCCGGCGTAGCCGGTGGCTTCGCTCTCGTCGTAGTCGATGAAGAAGCTGCCGCCGTGTTCCCGGAACTCTCCCCGTGTGAACAGCTCGGAGCTGTCGGTGTTGCCGTCTGCGGTCTGTTTTAATATGAGCTTTATTTTTGCATTATCTGCCAATTTTATCACTCCAGCCTTAATTATCAGAATTTTTCTCCACTGCAAGCTCGATGAGCCTGTCGAGCAGGTCGCCGTACTCTATCCCCATGTTTGCCATCAGCTTGGGGTACATGCTTATCGGCGTGAATCCGGGGATGGTGTTTATCTCGTTGAGAACCAGTCCGTTCTCCGTCGCGAAGAAATCCACGCGGGAGAATCCGCTGCACCCCATTGCGATGAACGCTTTCTTTGCAGTCTCGCGGAGCTCCTCGGTCATTTCGGGAGATATTTTCGCCGGGATATCCAGCACGGAAGTTCCCAGCTTGTATTTTGCGTCGTAGTCGTAGAATTCCTCGGCGGGGGTTATCTGCCCGGGAATGGAAGCGATGAGGTCGGTTCCGTTGCCGAGCACCGCGCACTCGACCTCCTTGCCGATTATTTCAGACTCGACGACCACCTTTTCGCCGTGGGCGAACGCGATTTTTATGCCGTTCTTGAGCGCCTCGCGGTCGGCGGCGCGGCTCACTCCGACGGAGGAACCTGCGCACGCGGGCTTAACGAACATCGGATAGCCGCCGAGCTTCTTTTCTATAGTATCGCACGCGCCGTCGATATCATGCAGGGAATCCCGCGTGATGTAGCAGTAGGGCGCGGTGCGGATGCCTGCGGCGTCGAGGATGGTGTGAGTTATAGTCTTATCCATGCAGTCGGCGCTGCTGGTCATGTCGCAGCCTACGCAGGGCAGTCCAGCGAGCGCGCAGAGAGCCTGTACGGTGCCGTCCTCGCCGAAGCGTCCGTGGAGCACGGGGAAAACCGCGTCCAGGCGGCGTATGTAGCACTTGTCGTCCGCGCCGAGGAGTATCACGCCCTTGCTCACGGTGTCGGGGCTTATGACTGCGGTGCAGTTATCGGGGTTGTTCTCCCACTCGCCGGACTTGATGTCCTCGTATTCGCCGGGGTAGTAGAGCCAGTGACCCTTTTTGGTTATGCCTATGCACATTACGTCGTACTTATCCTTAGGGATATTAGTCAGCACGGAATAAGCGGAGACGAGGGAGACCTCGTGCTCGCTGGAAGCACCTCCGAACAGGACTGCTATCTTCATTTTAGCCATAATTTTCACCATGCGCGCAGTTCAGCGCGTCCTTTCTGAGTATAGTTTACTCAACATTGCCTGTACATAATAACTCAGATTATATTTTACCACAAACTCACGAGTATTTCAAGGGGTAAACGCCACAATTCTGACGAAAAATCCGCGCATTCCGGCGAAAAGTTGAGAAAAACGGAGAAAAAAGAACCGCCACGTCTCCGGAGAGGTTGTGCTTGTTGAAATAAACTATGATTTAGGCGGGTAGAATTCGTCTTACTGCAACTCCCAACTGGGAGTCAAGGGGGGCGCGCCCCCCTTGCGAGTCGAGGGCAGCGCCCTCGTCGCCGTAGGCGAAACCTCCGCGCGCAAGCGCGGTTACTCCGTGCGAAGCACGGAATAACGAAAAAAAGCGCTAAAGGGGTGCAGGGGGAAAACAAGAGTTTTCCCCCGCTGGGCGTAGGACGCGATATCCTCCAAAACAGTCCAGTGGACTGTTTTGGAA
>CAKSEO010000006.1 GCA_934446565.1 uncultured Oscillospiraceae bacterium
GGGGGACTAGTCCCCCTCTTGACTCTCCCAATTAGTGATGCAAACTCCAACGTTCCTACAAACATAAATTATAGTTTAACAAAGCATATAACCGCCAGGAGCAAAATCCGGCGGTTTTCCTTTATAATTAGGGCTGTAAAATCCAATTTTGTTCGATTTGCAACAATTTGAGCACGAAAATTATCAAAGTTTGTTACTTTGGGCAAAAAAATCGCCGCTTGTGACAAAAATGCGCGGAATATCATGCGGTTTTTTTACTGCAAAATGCTTGACTTTTCCCGATAATTATGGTATAATTTCATAATGTATCATAATGGATTTGTGTGCGTAAAAGCCTATTTTTGACGCTAAAAGCGCGTCAAAAAGAAACTTCTTCCAGCAAGTCTGAGACCGGAATTTTGTTAAGGAGTGATAAAGCCGATGGTGAATGTAAAGCCCATACAGCTCGGAAAAACCACCCGAATGAGTTTTTCTAAAATCAATGAGGTAATCGACATGCCGAACCTCATAGGTATTCAGAAGGATTCCTACGAGTGGTTCCTGCAGGACGGCATCAAGGAAGTTTTCAGGGATGTTTCCCCGATAACTGACGCGAATGGCAAATATGAACTCTCGTTCATCAGCCACCGTTTCGACGACAAGATCAAGTATACCATTGAGGAGTGCAAGGAGCGCGACGCGACTTATGCAGTCCCGATCCGCGTTACTGCCAGACTTCTGAACAAGGAGACCGGCTCCGTAATCGACAGCGAGATTTATATGGGCGATCTGCCGCTCATGACTGACAGCGGCACATTCGTTATCAACGGCTCTGAGCGTGTTGTAGTATCTCAGCTCGTTCGTTCACCGGGCGTTTACTACGGTTATGAGCACGACAAGACCGGTAAAAAGCTGTTCAAGGCGACCGTTATCCCGAACCGCGGTGCATGGCTCGAATACGAGATGGACGCAAACGATGTGTTCTACGTTCGTATTGATAAGAACAGAAAGATCCCCGTAACAACATTCCTCCGCTCCATCGGCCTTTCTACCAACGGAGAGCTGACCGGAAAGTTCGGCGAGGATCCCCGTATAACCTGCACCATTGAGAAGGACAACACCCAGAACAAGGAAGAGGCTCTTCTTGAGGTATACAAGAAGCTCCACCCCGGCGATATGGCTTCCGTGGAGTCCGCGCAGAATCAGCTCAACATGCTGTTCTTCGACGCTAAGAGATACGACCTCTCCAGATTCGGTCGTTACAAATATAATAAGAAGCTCGCTATTTCTGAGCGTATCTATGGCAAGAAGGCTGCCGAGGCAGTTATCGCGCCGCTGACCGGCGAGATTCTCGTCGATGAGGGCGAGGTCATCACCAAGGAAAAGGCTCTCGAGATTGAGAATGCCGGCGTTATAGATGTCACCATCGTTCACCCCACCCGTGAGGGCGCTACCGTAAAGGTATCCGGTAACGGTATGGTGGATATCAAGGTCTATACTGGCGATATGGACGTTGAGTCCCTCGGTATCAACGAGCATGTGCGCTTTGCCGTTCTCCGCGACATCCTCGAGGAAGCAGCAGGCGACCAGGATACACTGCGCGTTCTCATCAAGGCACGTGCAGAGGAGCTCATCCCCAAGCACATCACTATCGAAGATATCTTCGCTACCGTAAGCTACTTCATCGGTCTCAGCGAGGATGTTGGCGAGGTCGATGATATCGACCACCTCGGAAACAGACGTATCCGCTGCGTCGGCGAGCTGCTCCAGAATCAGTTCCGTATCGGTTTCACCCGTATGGAGAGAACTATCCGCGAGAAGATGGCTCTTTCTGGTCAGGATCAGGAGAAGGTAACTCCCGACTCCTTTGTAAACTGCCGTCAGGTCATCTCTGCGATGAGAGAGTTCTTCGGATCCTCTCCGCTGTCCCAGTTCATGGATCAGAACAACCCGCTGGCTGAGCTTACTCACAAGCGTCGTCTGTCATCCCTTGGTCCGGGCGGTCTGTCCCGAGACAGAGCCGGATTCGAGGTTCGTGACGTACACTATTCCCACTATGGAAGAATGTGCCCGATCGAGACGCCTGAAGGTCCTAACATCGGTCTGATCTCTTACCTTGCAACATTCGCAAGGATCAACGTTTACGGCTTTATCGAGGCTCCGTACAGACGCGTCGATAAGGAAACTGGTAAGGTACTCGACGAGGTAGTTTACATGACTGCCGACGTTGAGGATAACTACGTAGTAGCACAGGCGAACGAGCCCCTCGACGAAGAAGGCAGATTCGCAAGACCCCGTGTAAATGCACGCTGCCGCGACTCCATCCTTGAAATCGACCGCGAAAAGGTAGACTTCATGGATGTATCGCCTAAGATGGTTGTTTCCGTTGCGACTGCAATGATCCCGTTCCTTGAGAACGATGACGCGAACCGTGCACTGATGGGTGCGAACATGCAGCGTCAGGCAGTTCCGCTTATGGTTACTGATAATCCTATCGTCGGCACTGGTATGGAATACAAGGCAGCTGTCGATTCCGGCGTTGTTGTATGCACCAAGGAGGACGGCTACGTTTCCGAGGTCGATGCAGATAAGGTCGTTATCACGAACGATCTCGGTCAGGAGCGTATCTACAGACTTATCAAGTTCAAGCGCTCCAACCAGGGCAACTGCGTAAATCAGCGCCCGATCGTAAGCAAGGGCGAACGCGTTAAGGCTGGCGATGTTATCGCAGACGGTCCCGCTACAAAGATGGGCGAGATCGCGCTCGGTAAGAACGCCCTCATCGGCTTCATGACATGGGAAGGCTACAACTACGAGGACGCCGTTCTCATCAACGAGAAGCTTGTTTATAATGATGTTTATACCTCTATTCATATAGAAGAATATGAGCTCGAGTGCCGTGACACCAAGCTCGGTCCGGAGGAGATCACCCGCGATATCCCGAACCTTTCAGACGATGCTCTGAAGGATCTCGACGAGCGCGGTATCGTTCGTATCGGTGCGGAAGTACACTCTGGCGATATCCTTGTTGGTAAGGTATCTCCTAAGGGCGAAACTGAGCTCAATGCCGAGGAAAGACTGCTCCGCGCGATCTTCGGCGAAAAGGCACGCGAAGTCCGCGACAACTCCCTGAGAGTTGCGCACGGCGTAAGCGGTATCGTAGTGGATGTCAAGATATTCGACCGCAGCAACTGCGATGAGCTGTCCCCCGGAGTAAACGAGAAGGTCCGCGTATATATCGCGCAGAAGAGAAAGATCTCTGTCGGCGATAAGATGGCGGGTCGTCACGGTAACAAGGGTGTCGTTTCCAGAATTCTACGTCAGGAGGATATGCCGTTCCTTCCGGATGGCACTCCGCTTGACATTGTTCTTAACCCTCTGGGCGTACCTTCCCGAATGAACATCGGACAGGTGCTCGAGGTACACCTCGGCTATGTCGCAAAGGCTCTCGGCTGGAAGATCGCAACGCCGGTATTCGACGGCGCTCACGAGCAGGATATCCGCGAGCTTTACGACGCTGCAAGATCCATCAACGCTGGCAAGATCACCGAGGAAGCTGAGCGCATATTCAATATCGGCAAGGGCGATGGCGAACGCAGAGAGCCCGAGCTGCTCGGTCTCAACGGTCCCGGTCTTGATTTCACAAAGCTGCCCCTCACCTCTGACTGCAAGACGCAGCTCACTGATGGACGTACCGGCGAGAAGTTCGATAACCCCGTAACTGTTGGTTATATGTACTACCTCAAGCTGCATCACCTCGTTGATGATAAGATCCACGCACGTTCTACCGGTCCTTACTCACTGGTAACACAGCAGCCTTTGGGCGGTAAGGCTCAGTTTGGCGGTCAGCGTTTCGGTGAGATGGAGGTTTGGGCTCTGGAGGCTTACGGTGCTGCCTACACGCTCCAGGAGATCCTGACCGTCAAGTCGGATGACCTTATCGGCCGTCAGAAGACCTACGAAGCTATCGTAAAGGGCGAGCCCGTTCCGGAGCCCGGCGTTCCTGAGTCGTTCAAGGTAATGATCAGAGAACTTCAGGGTCTTGGTCTGGATGTTAGAGTCCTTGATGAGAACGGCGAGGTAGTCGATCTCAGAAACGACGGAGACGAGGATGAGGAAGATAACCGCTATCCCGGCGAGACCTTTGAGATGAACTACGCTAATGACGACGCAGAGCTTGAAAAGAGCGGCTACGGCATCATTGACGAAGAGGAACTCAAGGAAACCGGTTCAGACGATGATGATTTCTCTGATGATGGTTTCTCGGACGGAGAGCCTATTGACTTCGGCGAGGACGAGTGATCCTGCCGGGCTTTCCGAAAGTATACAGCCTATACAGCCTGCCGGCGGCGCGCCCCTGCTCATGCGCAGGGGGCTCCGCAGGCTTTGATAGAGAAATGAGGTAAATATATTGAATACGACATTTGAGTCAATGAAGATCGGACTTGCCTCTCCCGACCAGATCAGAGAATGGTCCTACGGCGAAGTGCTGCGTCCTGAAACCATAAATTATCGTACCCAGAAGCCGGAAAAGGAAGGTCTGTTCTGTGAGCGTATCTTTGGTCCGCAGAAGGACTGGGAGTGTAACTGCGGCAAGTACAAGCGCATTCGTTTCAGAGGAAAGGTCTGCGAGAAGTGCGGCGTCGAGGTAACGCGCGCAAAAGTAAGACGTGAACGTATGGGTCACATCGAGCTTGCTGCACCGGTTTCCCACATCTGGTACTTCAAGGGTACTCCGTCCCGTATCGGTCAGATGCTGGACATTTCTCCCAAGCGCCTTGAGGAGGTCCTGTACTTTACAAAGTACATCGTTATCGACCCGGGCGAGGCTAAGGAACTGAGCAAGAATCAGCTCCTCGAGGAGAAGGAATATGCAAATTTCCGCACCAAGTACGGCAATGATTTCAAGGCCGGCATGGGCGCGGAGGCTATAAAGGAACTGCTCCAGGAGATCGACCTTGAGAAGCTCTCCGCAGAGCTGAAGGAGGAACTCTCCGCAACACAGCAGGGTCAGAAGCGCGTAAAGCTGCTCAAGCGCCTTGACGTGGTGGACGCATTCCTCCAGTCCCACAACCGTCCCGAGTGGATGATACTGGACGCTGTTCCGGTCATCCCTCCGGATATCCGCCCGATGGTACAGCTGGACGGCGGACGTTACGGCGTATCTGACCTTAACGATCTGTACCGCCGTGTTATCAACAGAAACAACCGTCTTAGAAAGCTCATCGAGATGCACTCCCCGGAGATCATCGTAAGAAACGAGAAGCGTATGCTCCAGGAAGCTGTAGACGCACTTATAGACAACGGAAGACACGGCAGAGCGTACACCGGTTCCAACAACCGTCCGCTCAAGTCCCTTTCCGACCTGTTAAAGGGTAAGCAGGGACGTTTCCGTCAGAACCTGCTCGGTAAGCGTGTTGACTACTCCGGACGTTCCGTTATCGTCGTTGGTCCTGAGCTCAAGATGGATCAGTGCGGTCTGCCTAAGGAAATGGCTCTCGAGCTGTTCAAGCCGTTCGTGCTCAACGACCTCGTTGTAAAGGGCGCTGCGCAGAACATCAAGCAGGCTAAGAAGATGGTAGAGCGCGCAGAGGATAAGGTATGGGATTCCCTCGAGTGCGTTATCAAGGATCACCCCGTACTGCTCAACCGTGCACCTACGCTGCACAGACTGGGTATCCAGGCGTTCTCGCCGGTACTTGTCGAGGGTCGTGCTATCAAGCTCCACCCGCTGTGCTGTACCGCATTCAACGCTGACTTCGACGGCGACCAGATGGCGGTACACCTCCCCCTGTCCGCAGAGGCTCAGGAAGAGGCGCGTACTCTCATGCTCGCTGCAAAGAACCTGTTAAAGCCGTCCGACGGACGTCCTGTAACGGTTCCTACGCAGGATATGATCCTGGGTTCCTACTACCTGACCCTTGACAAGCCCGGCGAAAAGGGCGAGGGCAAGGTATTCCGTGACGCCAACGAGGCTATCATGGCTTACCAGGACGGCGTGATCTCCATTCATGCCGCTATCAAGGTAAGAGTCACCAAGGACCTCGGCGACACCAAGATCACCAAGCTCGTTCCTGCAACTGTAGGACGTATCATATTCAACGAACACATCCCGCAGGATCTGGGATATGTTGACAGAACCGATCCCGAGCACCAGCTCGATTACGAGATATCTTTCAAGGTCGGCAAGAGCCAGCTCGGTAAGATAATCGACCGCTGCCTGAAGAACCACGGCACCGCTACTACAGCGCAGGTGCTCGATAAGATCAAGGCAATGGGCTACAAGTACTCCACAAGATCCGGTATCACCGTTGCAGTATGCGATGCTGATATTCCTCCGCAGAAGGCTCAGATACTTGCTGACGCCGACGCTAAGATCGCGACACTGAACAAGAAGTTCAACCGCGGTTTCATCTCCAATAACGAGAGAAAAGAGCAGTTCATCAAGATCTGGAACCAGGCGACTGAGGATGTTGGTACTGCGCTGAACGACAACCTTGATAAGTACAACAACATCTACATGATGGCGGACTCCGGAGCGCGAGGTTCTAAGAACCAGATCCGTCAGCTCGCCGGAATGAGAGGACTTATCGCCAATACCTCCGGTGCGACCATCGAGATGCCTATCAGAGCTAACTACCGTGAAGGTCTGAACATCCTGGAATACTTCATTTCCTCCCGAGGCGCACGTAAGGGACTTGCCGATACAGCGCTGAGAACCGCCGACTCTGGTTATCTGACAAGACGACTGGTAGACGTATCTCAGGAAGTAATCATCCGTGAGGACGACTGCGGCACTACAGACGGTATCGACGTATACGAGATACGCGAGGGCAATCAGCTTGTAGAGCCGATTGGCGAGCGCCTTGTCGGACGTTACCTCTCCGAGAACTTCCTTGACAAGGACGGCAATGTTCTGGTTTCCAGAGATAAGCTGATGAACGACCAGGACGCAGCTAAGATAGTGGCTACCGGCGCTGAAAAGGTAAAGGTACGCTCGGTTCTGACCTGCGGACTTAAAAACGGCGTGTGCGCTCACTGCTACGGCGCGTCTCTTGCAAACGGTCAGCTGATCAACATCGGCGAGGCTGTAGGTATCATCGCGGCACAGTCCATCGGTGAGCCTGGTACACAGCTTACGATGAGAACGTTCCATACCGGTGGTATCGCGTCCGCCGAGGATATCACACAGGGTCTTCCGCGAGTAGAGGAACTTTTCGAGTCCCGCCGCCCGAAGAACGCTGCGATCATCACCAAGGTCTCCGGTAAGGTACGCTACGAAGAGATCAAGAAGACAAGACACGCTATTATCACCCAGGAGGACGGTACTGAGGAAGCATATGCAGTTCCGTTCGGTTACAGACCCAAGGTTTACGACGGCGATACCGTTGTTGCCGGCGACGCACTGACAGAGGGCTCTATCAACCCGCACGACGTGCTCGAGGTAAAGGGCGAGGAAGCCGTTCAGAACTATATCATCGCCGAAGTCCAGAAGGTTTACCGTCTGCAGGGTGTTGATATCAACGATAAGCATATCGAAGTAATCGTGCGCCAGATGATGCGTAAGATCCGCATCACTGACCCGGGCGACAGCTACCTGCTCCCTGGCTCCATCATCGGAAAGAACGAGCTCACCGCAGTCTGCGAGGAGATCCAGGAAAGGATCGACGCAGGCGAGCTCGGACTCAGAATGCCCGAGAGCGAGGCAGTGCTGCTCGGTATCACCAAGGCTTCACTGGCAACAGACAGCTTCCTGTCTGCGGCTTCCTTCCAGGAGACCACCAGAGTGCTCACTGACGCGGCTATCCGCGGCAAGATCGACCCGCTGCTCGGTCTGAAGGAGAACGTCATCATCGGTAAGCTCATTCCGGCTGGTACAGGTCTCTACGCCGAGGAACGCGAGGCTGAAAAGGCATCAGCTGCTGCGGCAGAAGCCGAAACAGCGTCCGAGGATAATGCTGGTTAAAATGCACAAAAACCAGCGCGAATGATTGATAAGTAACGGTGTTTGCTACAAAGTTTCAACGAAATTCTGCGAAACTCTTGACAAACACCGTTCTTTGCTTTATAATTTATAATTGCGTGTGAGTATATTTTCGGATATGCCCGGAAAAATATGATCGTGCGAAAATTTATTGGAGGTGAAATAATGCCAACGTTTAATCAGCTTGTCCGCAAGGGACGCGAGGTTTCTGAAAAGAAATCCAAGGCTCCTGCACTCCAGAAGTCTATGAACACACTGCGCAAGCAGCAGGTAGATCAGTCTTCTCCCCAGAAGAGAGGCGTGTGCACAGCCGTTCGTACTCAGACCCCTAAGAAGCCGAACTCCGCAATGAGAAAGGTTGCCAGAGTTAAGCTTTCTAACGGTTATGAAGTTACAGCTTATATTCCCGGTATCGGACACAAACTGCAGGAACACTCCGTTGTTCTGATTCGTGGCGGCCGTGTTAAGGACCTTCCTGGTGTGCGTTACCACATCATCAGAGGTACACTCGACGCTCAGGGTGTAGACAAGAGAATGCAGGGACGCTCCAAGTATGGTGCTAAGCGTCCGAAGGCTGGAAAGAAAGCGTAATTTCTGACTTATTGCTGTCAGACAAGGCATTATTTTTGATAGAGCCTCTGTTTGGACGGCGGAAGGTCAATGCCAGACTATGTAAGTGTGGCTTTTATGCTTTCGAGTACCTATGATTTTCATTTCGTATGAAGGAGGGAAGTAAAGTGCCAAGAAGAGGTAATGTTCCGAAGCGTGAAGTTCTTCCGGATCCTGTGTACGGCTCTGAGCTCGTAACAAGACTGGTAAACAATATCATGCTCGACGGAAAGAAGGGCGTAGCCCAGAAGATCGTTTACGGCGCATTTGAGATCGTTGCTGAAAAGACCGGCAAGGATGCTCTGGAAGCTTTCGAGGAGGCAATGGAGAACATCATGCCGCAGCTCGAGGTTAAGGCTCGCCGTGTCGGCGGTGCAACCTACCAGGTTCCTATGGAGGTTCGCCCCGAGAGAAGACGCACACTCGGTCTGAGATGGATCACCACCTACAGCCGTGCGCGTAACGAAAAGACAATGAAGGAAAGACTTGCAAACGAGATCCTTGATGCTCTTAACAATCAGGGCGGCGCTTGCAAGAAGCGTGACGATACTCATAAGATGGCTGAAGCTAACAAGGCTTTCGCACATTATAAGTGGTAATCAGAAACAGATGAGTTATCCGGGGGCAAAACCCCGGGTAATTCCAGAATTACGGAGGAATTTATGAAAAGAGACGTATCTCTCGAAATGACCCGTAATATTGGTATCATGGCGCACATCGACGCAGGTAAGACAACTACCACAGAGCGTATCCTGTTCTACACTGGTGTAAACCACAAGATCGGTGAAACTCACGATGGTACTGCTACGATGGACTGGATGGCTCAGGAGCAGGAGAGAGGTATCACAATCACCTCCGCTGCAACCACAGCTTTCTGGAAGGGTCATAGAATCAATATTATCGACACCCCTGGTCACGTTGACTTCACAGTTGAAGTTCAGCGTTCCCTGAGAGTGCTTGACGGATCCGTAACTGTTTTCTGTGCAAAGGGCGGCGTAGAGCCTCAGTCAGAAACAGTATGGCGTCAGGCAGATGAATACCATGTACCCAGAATGGCTTATGTCAACAAGATGGATATCATGGGCGCAGACTTCTACAATGTTGTTCAGATGATGCACGACAGACTCAAGTGCAACGCTGTTCCGATCCAGCTCCCTATCGGCGCTGAGGCGGACTTCAAGGGAATCATCGACCTCATTGAGATGAATGCGGACGTTTACTACGATGATATGGGCAAGGATATGCGTGTTGAAGAGATCCCTGCCGATATGCTGGATAAGGCTAAGGAGTACAGAAAGAACCTTCTCGAGAAGGTAGCAGAGCTCGATGATGAGCTGATGGAGAGATACTTCGAGTCCGAGGGTGAGGACTTCACCACCGAGGAGATCAAGGCTGCCATCAGAAAGGGCACAATTGAGAACAAGTTCGTTCCCGTTACCTGCGGTACTTCTTACAGAAACAAGGGCGTACAGAAGCTCCTCGACGCTGTAGTTGACTACATGCCGTCTCCTCTCGATATCCCCTCTATCAAGGGTATCGATCCCGAGACTGGTGAGGAAGTTGAGAGACACGCTGGCGACGATCAGCCGTTCTCCGCTCTTGCATTCAAGATCGCTACTGACCCGTTCGTTGGTAAGCTCTGCTTCTTCAGAGTTTATTCCGGTTACGTTGAGGCTGGTACAACCGTTCTCAATGCTACCAAGGATAAGAACGAGCGTATGGGTCGTATCCTTCAGATGCACTCCAACCACAGACAGGATATCGACGCATGCCCGTGCGGTGATATCGCAGCCGTAGTTGGTACAAAGTACACCACCACTGGTGATACTCTCTGCGATGAGAACCACCCTGTAATCCTCGAGTCCATGGAGTTCCCGGAGCCGGTTATCGACCTGGCTATCGAGCCCAAGACCAAGGCAGGTCAGGAAAAGATGGCTATCGCTCTCGCAAAGCTTGCTGAAGAAGACCCGACTTTCAAGACCTGGACAAACCAGGAGACCGGTCAGACCATCATCGCTGGTATGGGTGAGCTTCACCTCGATATCATCGTTGACAGACTGCTCCGTGAGTTCAAGGTTGAGGCTAACGTTGGTGCTCCGCAGGTTGCTTATAAGGAGACCATCACCGGCAATGCCGATGTTGATATGAAGTATAAGCGCCAGTCCGGTGGTTCTGGTCAGTACGGTCACGTTAAGATCAGAGTTGAGCCGAACGAGTCCGGTAAGGGCTACGAGTTCAGCAACGACGTTGTCGGCGGCTCTATCCCGAAGGAGTTCATCCCTGCTGTTGACGCAGGTATCCAGGGCGCTCTTAACGCCGGTGTCCTCGCAGGCTATCCTGTAGTTGACATCAAGGTATCCCTGTACGACGGTTCTTATCACGAAGTTGACTCCTCTGAAATGGCGTTCAAGATCGCTGGTTCTATGGCTATCAAGGAAGCCCTCAGACAGGCTCACTCCGTAATCCTCGAGCCGATCATGCGTGTTGACGTTGTCGTTCCTGATGATTATATCGGTAACGTAATCGGCGACCTCAACTCCAGACGTGGTCAGATACAGAACCAGGAGACCAGAAATGGTTCCGTTCAGGTTACTGCATATGTTCCGCTTTCTGAAATGTTCGGTTACTCCAATGATCTTCGTTCCAAGACCCAGGGTCGTGGCCAGTATGTAATGCAGCCCAGCCACTACATCGAGGTTCCGAAGTCCATTTCCGAGGCTATTATGAGCAAGCGCAAGCAGAACGGTTAATTCCGCGTAAATTTGCACTCTCAGCACATTTTTTCTGCGAAACTACTTGATTTTTTTGCGGAAAGATGTTACAATATTATTACTGAAATTACGGCGTCCCCCGCCCAATGGGGGACACCAGATATCACCTATTAAGGAGGAAATACCAATGGCAAAGGAACATTATAATTCCACTAAGCCCCACGTAAACATCGGCACCATCGGTCACGTAGACCACGGCAAGACCACAACAACCGCAGCTATCACCAAGTGGCTGTCCCTTCAGGGCAAGGCTAAGTTCGAGGCATATGACATGATCGATAAGGCTCCTGAGGAGAGAGAGCGTGGTATCACAATCAACACCGCTCACGTTGAGTATGAGACCGAGAAGCGTCACTACGCTCACGTTGACTGCCCCGGCCATGCTGACTATATCAAGAACATGATCACTGGTGCAGCTCAGATGGACGGCGCTATCCTCGTTGTTGCTGGTACTGATGGTCCTATGGCTCAGACCAAGGAGCACATCCTTCTGGCTCGTCAGGTAGGCGTTCCTGCAATCGTTGTATTCATCAACAAGTGCGATGACGTTGACGATCCCGAGCTGCTCGACCTCGTAGAGATGGATATCCGTGACGTTCTGACTCAGAACGACTTCCCTGGCGATGATGTACCCGTTATCCGTGGTTCCGCTAAGGTTGCTCTGGATTCCACTTCCACCGATCCTAACGCTCCTGAGTACGCTTGCATCAAGGAACTCATGGACGCAGTTGATGAGTACATTCCTGCTCCTGAGCGTGATGAGAACAAGCCGTTCCTGATGCCTGTTGAGGATACTATGACCATCACCGGCCGTGGTACCGTTGCAACTGGTAGAGTTGAGCGTGGTGTTGTTAAGGTTAACGATACCGTTGAGATCACTGGTCTTACCGAAGAGCCCAAGTCCACTGTTGTTACTGGTCTTGAGATGTTCAGAAAGACCCTGGACGAGGCAGTTGCTGGTTACAACATCGGCGCTCTGCTCCGTGGTATCAACCGTACCGATATCGAGCGTGGTCAGGTTCTCTGCAAGCCCGGTTCCATCCACCCGCACACCAAGTTCACTGGTCAGGTTTACGTTCTTAAGAAGGAAGAGGGCGGCCGTCATACTCCGTTCGTTTCCAACTACCGTCCGCAGTTCTTCTTCAGAACTACCGACGTTACCGGCGTAATCACCCTGCCTGCTGACAAGGAAATGTGCATGCCTGGCGATAACGTAGTTATGGACGTTGAGCTCATCACTCCTATCGCAATCGAAGAGGGTCTGCGTTTCGCTATCCGTGAGGGTGGCAGAACCGTAGGTTCCGGCGTTGTTACCAAGATCAACGGCTAATTCCCGCTGAACTGGAACTAACGTTTCCACTTCAATAATAAGACCGCTTCCCGTAAGGGGAGCGGTTTTTGTGTTATGCGGTTATTTGTTCATCTTCGGGTTTTCGGTTCTGCCGAGAATGTAGTCAACTGAGACGTTGTAGAAATCCGCCAGGCGTATCAGAGTTTGAGTGGGGATATCATGTTCTTCATTTTCGTAGTAGCTGTAAGTCCTTTGGGTTATATAAATTGCCGTCGCCACCTCTTTTTGAGATAGCAACTCGCTTTCTCTAAGAAATTTAAGTCGATACATAAACTGTACTCCATTCATATTTGTTATAATATTATTATATTCTAGAACGAAACGTTCTATTGACAAATAGAATAAAGCGTGCTATAATATCGTATAAAACAAAACGTTCTAATCATTGAATAAGGAGTAGTATTATGAAAGTATTGAAAAAATGGTGGTTTTGGGTTATCGTCGTAGTAGTGATTGGTGGAATTAGTAGTGCTGTTGCAGGTACGAAAAATAGTTCTAATTCGACTAAGTCTGATAATTCAGTAAACAGTAGTTCGATTGTTTCAGACACTTCCGTTGTTAAATCAACTAATAGCGACCCGGAAGAAGTTGCAATCTATGGCTTGGGTGAAACTGCTAGGGCAAAGTCTTTCAGCCTGACCGCAAATTCAGTAGATGTTGTGAAAAGTGACAATCAATTTGTTCAGCCTGACAAAGGATATGAATATGTTGAAGTAGAGTTTGTGCTTGAAAATACTTCTGATTCTGATATTGTTGTTAGTTCAGTTTTAAACTGTAATGCTTATGTGGACGGATTTGCCGTTTCCGAGAATTTGAGTGCTGGAGTTGCAGCTGGCTCTGATTCGTTCAATGGAACAGTCGCTAGTGGAAAAAAGCTTAAAGGTTGCTTGTTTTATGAGTTGAGTAACGACTGGAAAGAACTCGAAATTGACATTAATATTGGATTAAGTAAAGAAGATGAGGTAAAATTCGTTTTCACAAAATAAAAGCTCCCCCGGCAAAAACCGGGGGAGTAAACTATGTACTAATAAATTACAGCAGGCTCTTATAAAGCTCTGTGATCTCCTCAACGGAGGTATCGCGCGGGTTGCCGGGTCTGCAAGCGTCGTCGTAAGCGGACTGAGCGAGGAACGGAATATCCTCGGGCTTAACGATATCCTTGAGGTTTGCGGGGATTCCGACGTCGTGGGAGAGCTGCTTAACTGCGTCAACGGCAGCCTTTCTGTACTCCTCCTGGGTCATCTTCTCGGTGCCCTCAACGCCCATTGCCTTTGCGATGTCGCGGTACTTCTCGCCGGTGCAGGGAGCGTTGTACTCCATAACGGTCGGGAGGATTATCGCGTTAGCAACGCCGTGGGGGGTATCATACAGCGCACCGAGCGGGTGAGCCATGGAGTGAACGATACCAAGACCTACATTGGAGAAGCCCATACCTGCAACGTACTGACCGAGTGCCATTCCCTCGCGTCCCTCGGGAGTATTAGCAACTGCGCCGCGGAGCGATCTGGAGATGATCTCGATAGCCTTGAGGTGGAACATGTCGGAAAGCTCCCAGGCTGCCTTTGTGATGTAACCCTCGATCGCGTGGGTCAGGGCGTCCATACCTGTAGCGGCTGTGAGGCCCTTAGGCATTGTGGACATCATGTCAGGGTCAACAACTGCAACAACAGGAATGTCGTGCGGGTCAACGCATACCATCTTGCGGTTCTTTTCAACATCGGTGATAACGTAGTTGATAGTTACCTCGGCAGCGGTACCAGCGGTGGTAGGAACTGCGATTATCGGAACAGCCGGCTTCTTTGTGGGAGCTACGCCCTCAAGGGAGCGCACGTCAGCGAACTCGGGGTTGTTGATTATGATACCGATAGCCTTTGCGGTATCCATGGAAGAACCGCCGCCGATGGCGATGAGGTAATCAGCACCGCTCTTTTTAAAAGCAGCAACGCCGGTCTGAACGTTTTCAATAGTGGGGTTGGGCTTGATATTATCGTAAACTTCGTAAGCAAGACCGTCATTGTCAAGAACGTCGAGAACCTTTTTGGTAACTCCAAACTTGATGAGGTCGGGGTCAGAGCATACGAAAGCCTTCTTGAATGCTCTGTTCTTTGCTTCTACGGCGATGTTGGCGATCGCGCCGGCGCCGTGGTAAGATGTTTCGTTAAGTACAAATCTGTTAGCCATGATGTTTTTTCCTTTCTGAATGGAAATCCGTATATCTGAACAGCGTTCGCTGTTTCAGTCTTTAAATCAGCGGAGGTTCTTTACCTGAATGCTTGCTTCATCAACAAGTGTCTTGAGGTTTTCCAGAACCTCAACATTGTTCTGTATCTCAGAGTTGCAGCTCTTGAGCTGCGCGTTGATGCCGGTGATAGCCTTTTTTATTTCATTAAGGGTGTTTTCAACTTCATTCGCCTGCTTGGTGTTCTTATCTGCAAGAGTACGTACTTCCTGAGCTATAACGTTGAATCCTGCTCCAGCTGCGCCCGCGCGCTTGGCTTCGATGGAAGCGTTGAAGCCTATCAGCGTGAGCTGGGTGGAGGCGTTCTCTATCGCCTTAACGATTCCGTCGGTGCTCTCTACAGCCTTTGTGGAAGTGGCTGCGGAATCCTTTATTGTGCCGAAAACGTTCTCAAGGTTCTGGATGTGTGTAACGACGTCGCTCATACGACTATCTATCTCGGTGAACTTCTTGTCAACTTCTTTGATGACATCTTCCTTGCTGTTCTGGTTTTCAACGGCAACAAGGCGCTGATATCCTACCTCGGAGAGAGCATTTGCCATCTGCCACAGCAGATTTGCCGCTGCTTCGATCTGGCGCTTGGGGACTATCTTTACCTTTTTCAGTGCAGCTATGTACTCGTCCTGATCAATACCCAGCTCGTCGGCGATCTTGCGGAACTTTGCCTCGTCGGGAGCTTCCGGCAGCACCTGACCGCCGATGAGGGAGCCGATGTGCTTGCCGTTGACGATAACCGGAGCTGCAAAGTCCATCAGTCCGTTGGTGCAGTAATAAACAGAGGGCTTGCCGGTACGGCTTGCTTCCTCTCCGCCCTTGAGGTCGCAGCGGTTGCACTGCTCTGAGCCTACGCGGGATTTGCGCGTAAGGGACATGCAGAACTCAGTGAAGTTGCTGCCCTCGGTAACGGGACCATTTTTGTCAGTCGCAAGAGCAGCCATTCCTGTAGCAGCTGCAAAAGCGTCCTGTAAATTCTGTAGGGTGCGTCTGTCGATGACGTCAAGAAGTGTGATATTGTTTATATCCATAATGAGTTCTCCTTTTTTGATCATGAAAACTAAAATAAGCAGTTCTCATTTTGTTTACCTATATTATACAATATCTTTGCGAATAAATCAAGAGGTTTTCTGTAAAATCCAGCAAAGCACGGCTAATTTAAAGTGAAAATTTTATGAATAATTCACATATAACGAATTAAATCAGCAATAAAACGGACAAGTGCGGCATATACATATCATGACATTAATGAAAAGGGTGATAGTATGCGCAGAAAGAAAAATCGCTCCCGTTTTATGCCTTTCGGAGCCGGACTTGCGGCCGGTTATCTGCTGACGCTGGCGGTCGCCGCAGTTGGAGCGCTGATCATGTGGCTGACTGGTGCAGACGGCTCGGCGGCTTGGCTTGCGGCTGTTCCGGCGGCTGCTTTCGGAAGCTTCATCTGCGGCAGGACTGCCGGAAAGCAGCGGCGGCGCGGGGGACTGAAAACCGGCGCGGTGTGCGGGGTGATGTACTGTATACCCTTGGTGCTTGCGGCGCTGATTTTCGGGACTGTGCAGGGAGTGCTGCTGCCGGTCAAAGTGGCGCTGTGCATAGGTTTTGCGGCGGCTGGGGGAGTTTCCGGAGTCAACTCCCCGGAGAAGTGAGCGCGCTCAGGAAATACCTGCTCGCGGGTCTGACGATGTGCGCCGGGGCGGGTATACTGATGTATCCAAGGGAGCTTTCATATACGGTCAGGACCTCGGTGGAGAGCTGTCTTGAGGTCGTTATCCCGGCGCTGTTTGCTTTTACTGTGCTTGCTGTTTACTTGCAGAGAAGCGGGCTGTACTGTGTGGTTTTCAGGCTGCTGACCGTGCCGCTGTCAAAGCTGCTGAGACTGCCGGAGGAACTGTGCGCAGTATTCCTGCTGTCAAATATCGGGGGATATCCGGTGGGCGCAAAGCTGCTGACCGGTCTCGTCCGGTCGGGAAGAATGAGCCGGAAAGACGCGTCGCGGCTACTTTGCTGCTGTTACGGAAGCGGTCCGTCGTTCGTCATCGGGACAGCGGGAATGCAGGTTTTCGGCAGCGCAGCGGCGGGAGGGCTGATATTCGGAGCGTGCGTCCTCTCATCGCTGGTGGTCGCTATAGTGGTCTGTCGGTTTGGCAAGCCTATCGTGCTTTCCGATGGAGAAAGCTCGTTTGATTTTAGTACGGAGTGCTTTATAAACTCAGTGGATACGGGTGCGCGTGTGATGTACACGGTGTGCGTTATGTCGGTGGCATTCTCGGCGGTCACGGCGCTTCTGAATTCGGCGGGGGTAGCTGGACTTGCGGCGAATCTGCTGGGAAGACTGGGGCTTGGCGGGAATTCAGACAGGCTTCTCCCCGCGTTGCTGGAGGTAACGCAGGTGCGCGGACTCGTACCGGAGGGGGCTGCGGCTGCGCTGTGTGCCGCGGCGCTGTCATTCGGAGGAGTGTGCGTGCTGATGCAGGTCGCGGCGCTGACCGGGGGAGAGCTGTCCGTAAAGCCGCTGATATTGTCGCGGCTGCCTGCGGCGTTGATCAGCGCATTGCTGTCGATACCGGCAGGGCGTTTAACTCCCGCTGCGGAAGCATGTTCCGCGAACAGCACTATGACGGGGCAGGCGTTTTCTGTTAATGCAGGGCTGTCTATGTGCGTCCTAGTCATGGCGGGAATGCTGATCTTCCTGGTGGAGGGAGGGAGCAGACGTAAAACATAAGGCTTTACTGGAGTCCCGTTTAGGGGCTCCGTTTTTTTTCTATTGACAAGGTTCGCGTATTTTGTTATAATGGAGTTATAAGACCTTTGGTGTTGAATTTCATGATTTCCACTTATAAGGAGCATATATGAAAAGAAAAGTATTAAGCGCTGTTCTCGCTGCAGTCATTTCTGCCGGGATATTCAGTTCACCTGTTCAGCAGTACATTAGTACGACGTCGGTCGCTTTTGCGGCAGAGAGTGTTTCTGCGCCAAAGGCGTCCAGAAAATCCGGTACATACTCCAGCTCCGGCTCGCTGTCTGTTAAGCTCACGGCGGAAAGCGGCGCGGATATTTACTACAGCACCGGCGGCAATTATAAGCTGTACACCAAAGCGCTGAAGATAACAAAAAACACCACGCTCAAGTTCTACGCTCAGAAAAACGGTGCCAAGAGCAAGATCGTAACGGTAAAGTACAAGCTCACTCCTAAAGTTAGTGTTACTAATGCGGGCGGGAGCTACGACAGTGCCGTTACCGTGAAGCTGTCCTCTACGGCGTCCGGGGTGAAGTTCTATTATACGCTTGATGGCAGCAAGCCGACAAAATCCTCCGCTTTGTATACAACAAAGGGGATAACTGTCAGCAAGTCCGCGAAGCTTCGTATTCTTGCTTCTAAGAGCGGCTGGTCTGGAAAGTATCTGACTGAGGAATACACAATTGGCGGGTCCGGGGTTTCTTCAAAACTTTCAGGCGAGAGCATACTTGAGGATTACAAGAGCAAATACGCTTACAATACGCTGACCCAAAATCAGAAAGAGTTCTATAAGCTCATTTATGACGCTGCGGCAGTACATCAGGATAAGATCTATCTTTCCGGATATGGATTTACAGAGAGCGACGCAGAGGCGGCATACTGGGCGTTCGATTATGACAACCCGCAGTTCTTCTGGCTGGGGAACGGATTTGGTACTGTCCGTATCGAAAATAAGCTGTACTCCATCAATATGATGTACTCACGCACCAAGACGCAGATGGAGACGCTCAAACCGCAGTTTGAGGCCGCTGCTCAGAAGATCATAGATAAGGCTCTTGCGCAGGATGATCTGTTTGACCGCGTGCTGGTCATCCATGATTCGATCACTGAAATGACAACGTATAACGCCAGCGCTCCCAGCTACAAGTCTGAGGCGGATGGTCCGCTGCTTTATGGCGAGGCGCTGTGCGAGGGTTATGCAAAGGCTTTCATGTACCTCTGTCAGGCTGTCGGCATACAGTGCTTCTGCGTTGCAGGCTACGCCGGGGAGGATCACATGTGGAACATGCTCCAGCTGGACGGCGAATGGTACCATATGGATGTGACCTGGGACGACGCGGATACGTATGAGTATTTCTGCGTTCCCGATTCTCAGATGTTCATTGACCACACTTTGCGCAATTTCTTCCCTGTTCCTGCGGCTACGGCGACCAAATATTCCTACAGCGAGGTCATGGGCATCACGACATATACTGATGTCAACAGCGCTTACAATGGACTGGTAGACCAGGCTGCGAAAAATTACAAGAATGGCGTCATGGAAACCACGGTCTATGTACAGAATGGACTTATGAACAGTCTTATCGCAAAGATACGTCAGCAGAAGTTTTTCGATGACCTTAAAGCGAAAGGCTGCGACACGACCGGCTGGAGCTCCAGCAGCACCAGCAAGTCTCTCACTATCACGCTGAAATAGCGCTCATGCGCAGCGCTGCTCCGGCAATTGCACAAGCAGACAGTATCGCAAGACTGACCAGGAATCGCAGGGTGTATTCTCCTGCGGCCGGGCTGGTCGAAACGATACTGTTTTTGTTTGTAGACACCAGTCGCAGCAGCTGCGCTGACATTTCAGCCGAGGTCTTTGCAGAGAATACTATCACTGCGGTGCAGACGGCGCAGCCAGGTACCATCCAGAGTGCGTCAGCGCCGTTTAGTAGGAAAGCCGCTCCGAGCGCTGCGCCTGTCCCGAGTCCGCACACCAGCGGCACGAGCCACACTAGCAGCCTCCCCAGCGCGAAGAATCCGCATATATACTCTGCCAGCAGGAAAACACCACTCCATGCGAGCTTTTTCAGCAGTATCTCCAGGAAGCTTCCGGAACAGAACAGTATATTCCCGGAGAGGTCAGCTCCTGCGGGCAGGGAAGCTGCGGCAAGCACACCTGCGATAAGCCCGGCAACAGCTGTAAGCGTATACATCGGCGGAATGCCGTTCCTGCGGCGATATGAGCGGCGCACTGCGCGGGGAGGATCGGAAGTTTCCGGGGCAGGTTTAGAATTTACGGGCTCTGGGGCTGGGACGGGCTCAAATCCGGTATCCTGCGCAGGCAGCTTTGAAATATGCGGCAGTTGCTTTCCTACCGCGCCGGTCAGCGTTGCGGCGGGTGTGAAAGCCTGGTGATCTGTTGGCGTTTCGGATGGAATCCGGTGGTGAATGTCCTGTTTTGGCGGTGGCATAAGTAAGGTGCTGTCCATATCGATACATCTCCATTTAATATGTTTGGTGATAAATTTATATGCCGGCTGGACAAGTTTGATAACCTGATAATAAAGTCTAATGGTTGAAAAACTCTTGTTTTCTTTCACACACATTTAGCGCTTTGGGATTTATTTAGCTGCGCGTCAGAGTGCGGAGGTTTCGCCGCATATGCGGACTAAGCGCGCAGCGTACCTCCTCACCCCGGCTCCTGATAGGGCTCCTGCAAATTGACCACAACACGCGTAACATAGTTTTCCGATCAATATCAACAAATAAAAGGCGAGAATGATGAACATTCCCGCCTTTTATGGTTAGTTACGAATTTACTTTACTGCGGCTTTGAGTGCGTCTACCTTGTCGGTGCGCTCCCAGGCAACATTGAGGTCGTCGCGACCCATATGACCGTAGGAAGCAAGCGCCTTGTACTGCGGCTTGCGGAGATCAAGCAGATCAATGATCGCTGCGGGTCTGAAGTCGAATACCTCTGCGACAGCCTTTGAGATGATCTCATCGTCTACCTTTCCGGTACCAAATGTATCAACGAAGATGGAGACGGGCTTTGCAACGCCGATAGCGTAAGCAACTTCTATTTCCGCCTTGTCAGCGAGACCTGCGGCAACTACGTTCTTGGCAGCGTAGCGAGCCATGTATGCAGCGGAACGATCGACCTTTGTCGGGTCCTTGCCGGAGAATGCTCCGCCGCCGTGGCGGGAGTATCCGCCGTAAGTATCAACGATTATCTTTCTGCCGGTGAGACCGCTGTCGCCCATAGGACCGCCTACAACGAAACGCCCTGTCGGGTTGATGAAGTACTTGGTCTGCTCGTCGAGGAGCTCAGCCGGGATGGTGGGCTTGATGACCTTTTCGATGATGTCAGCGCGAATCTGCTCGAGAGTAGCGGAAGCAAGGTGCTGAGATGATACAACGACGGTATCGACTCTTGTCGGCTTGCCGTTGTCGTACTCGACCGTTACCTGGGTCTTGCCGTCGGGGAGCAGGTAGGGGATAGTGCCGTCCTTGCGGACTGCGGTGAGCTTCTTTGCAAGCTTGTGCGCAAGGCTGATGGGCATAGGCATGAGTTCGGGAGTCTCGTTGCAGGCAAATCCGAACATCATACCCTGGTCGCCGGCGCCGGTGTCGTGGGCGTTCTCGGCTCTGCCCTCGAGCGCGTTATTTACGCCCATGGCAATATCCGGGGACTGCTTGTCGATGGTGGTGAATACTGCGCAGCTGTCTGCGTCAAAGCCGTATTCGGAGCTGGTGTAGCCAATATCGCGGACGGTCTTGCGGACGATGGACGGAATGTCTATCTGTGCAGTGGTGGTGATCTCGCCCATTACTGTTACCATACCTGTGGTGGTGAGGGTCTCGCAGGCAACTCTGCCCATGGGATCCTGCTCAAGGATAGCGTCGAGGATCGCGTCGGAGATGTTGTCGCAGATCTTGTCGGGATGTCCCTCAGTAACGCTTTCGGAGGTGAATAAATACTTGCTCATTCGTTTTTCCTTTCTGTTTTCTGGTCGGTCTGTACTTTTCTGCAAACAAAAAACTCACTCCAAGGAGTGAGCCGAAATTCGTGTCACTCCTTATCTTTCGGCCGGATAACCGCCGCAGGAAGTAGCACCTTTTCCCTCCGCGCTACGGAAAACCGCAGGTATCAACAGGAGAGGTTGCCGGGCTTCATAGGGACCAGTCCCCCGCATTTCGCACGAAGCCACTCTTGATAAGGTTTTTTGTCGATTATTAGTATATCATATACTTACATATTTGTCAAGGGGAAAGCCGTCGGAAATAATGACTAATTTCGCCGGATAAGTAAGCCGTTTTTCATGCATAACGGAAACGCTGCGGCATTTATTCCGGCTTTCCGCCGCGCAGCTCCTCCGCAAGGCGGGACAGCTTCTTCAGGCGGTGGTTCAGCCCGCTGCGGCTTATCTTTTCGGGGAACAGCCCGCACAGCTCCGACAGTGACATTTCCGGGTTTTCCACGCGCAGCCGCGCGGTTTCCCGCAGGTCCGGCGACAGCCAGTCCGCGCCCATGGTGCTGAATATGTACTCGATGTCAGCGGTGCTCCTGTTGGAGGCGGCGACAGTTTTGTCGAGATTTGCGTTTTCGCAGTTAACGGAGCGGTTTACACGGTTGCGGAAATCCTTGACTATCTTTACCTGCATTATTTCCATCGAGTGGTTCGCGGCTCCGATGTAGGTCAGGAAATCCTCGATGAGCTCGCTTTCCTTTGCGTAGAGCACCGCGCGTTTTGAGCGGCTGCCGCCCCGCGTCGTTTCCTTTAGGGACATTCCGTGCTCCGCGATGAAATCCAGCAGAGCCGGAGTCCGGTCGTTTTCCGGGAGCACCAGCTCCAGGTGATACTCCTTGTTGGGGTCGGTGACGGAGCCGCAGCTTACGAACACTCCCCGCAGGAAAGCTCCGCTTTCCTCATCGCCGCCGCTGACAGCGCCGCCGTTTATCTCCGAGAAATCCCCGAAGCGCTCTGCGATGTCCTCCCAGCCGCTGCGAACTTTCAGCGTGTACAGCGAGCCGGAGCTCTTCACCAATCGCACGATACCGGTGTGAGCTTTTGGAAAAACCGTCCGGATAAGCTCTGCTGCGGCATTCATCAGGTCGAGATTTTCGGTCTGGATGAGCGGTCGCCCCTCGTCCATGCGGGAGGCGTACATTATGCCGTACAGCATAGATTCAGCCTGCTGCGGGGAAAGGTTCTTAACGTCGCATAATTCTTTTTTTATATCTGAACTGAATGACATTTCACAATCTCCGTTAGTCGTTACAGCGCGTAGGTCAGCAGCGGCTCGCCGGATTCGAGCTGCTTTATCGTGAAAACTCCGTCCTCGTATATCATGTAGCTGCGGGGCTTGCCCTCTTTAGGCAGGGAAACGGAGCCGTCGTTCAGGCAGTGTATGCCGTCCACGCACTCTGCCTTGAAAACGTGAGTATGTCCGTTTATCAGGACGTCGCCGGGATTCAGCGGCGGCAGGTCCTGCGGATTATAGTGGTGCCCGTGGGTGAGGTAGAAGCAGCGACCGCCCTCGAATATCAGCGCGTAATCCGCGAGCACCGGGAATTCCAGCACCATCTGGTCAACCTCGGTGTCGCAGTTGCCGCGCACGCACATCAGCTGCGACTTCATCGGATTCAGCAGCGCGATGACCTTTTTCGGCGCGTGACCCTCCGGGAGGTCGTTGCGCGGACCATGGTAGAGTATATCTCCGAGCAGGCAGAGCCTGTCCGCGCCCTCGCGGGAGTAAGCTTCCAGCATTCTTTCGCAGTAGAGCGCAGAGCCGTGTATATCCGAAGCAAACATCAGTTTCATTGCAGTTCTCCTTACAGATTGTTTTTCATGTCGTCGGTGTCAAGGTAGTCCTCAACGTACTGCTTTTTCAGCAGCTCCCGGGGGATGTAGTCGTTGTATTTTCCGGATATTTCGCAGTTGTCCGGAATCTTAAAGCTGAACTTATCCGCGCCGTTGCGTTTTATCTCGGCGAGGGCGGTTTCCAGTTCCTCAAGGCTGCGGTCGGTCTTGACCTCGATGCACACCGGGATGTAACGGTGCAGCCACACGTTAGCGCCGAATCCGCGCTGCCGCAGTTCGTACATCAGAGCCATGCAGGCGCGCGTCCCGAGAAACGGGAACACGGCGTACAGCGTAGGCGTTATCTTCAGCGCCCGCCCGGATGAAAATGCCACGCTCCCCCCGGCAAGGCGGTTTTCAGAATCGGCGATATTCGCGTTAGCCATCGCGGCATTGCGGCATGATGTGCGTATCTGCTTCAGGCGCTTTTTCGCGGAATCGTCCAGGAATGCGTATTCCTCGTCGCTGCAAAGCACCTCATGCAGCTTCTTCATGACCTTGGTGTGGACGTATTCGTTGCCGGTATCCTGCCACATATTCGCGGAGATACCGGGAATGTGCTTTACGAAAATGCGGCGCTCCTTGAGGTCCAGCTCGGTGACCTCCCATGCCTGTCCGGCGAGCGCAAACTGCGCCTTTTCCGGGAACGGTGTCTGCACTGTGCCTATCTCCTCGGCGTTGCACCGCACGGAGAATTCCGACGGTACGGAGAACACCGCGAGGAACTCGTAGTTGTTGACTGCCGCCTCGCCCTTTTCGCCGACCAGCAGCCCGCCGTCCTCGCCGCGCTCTATCTGACCGTTTTCCAGCATGTGGCGGAGCAATATCAGGTAGTCATCCTTGGTGACGTGCTTAAACACGCCCAGCGTGAGAATGTACCGGGCAAGCTCCTGCGGCTTTACGCTTCCCTGGGAGGAAAGCCAGCTCATAGTCTGGTGGTACAGCAGGCTGTAGGGGAGCTTCGGGAGGTACATCGGCTCTATCCAGCGCTCCCGGGTGTAGAGCAGTATCATCGCGATACACATCACGAAATCCCAGTTTATTTCCTTATAGAATTCCTGCGGCGGCAGGCTCATGTCCCACCGGAACGCGAAACGCATTTCCGCAATGCCGCCGCGCCGCCCGGTGCGCCCAAGGCGCTGGACCAGCCCGGAAACAGTGAGCGGGCAGCCGGTCTGGACTATCCGCTCGAGCTTTCCGAGGTCGATACCGAGCTCCAGCGTTACGGTGGCTCCTGTGCAGACAGGCTGCTCGGAGGATTTCATTTTCTGCTCGGTGAATTCCCGCAGGGCGGGGGAGATGTTGGCGTGATGGACAAGGTAATTGTCCGGCAGGCGGCGTTCTGCGGCTATTTTCCGGAGGTGGGCGATGTTTTCCTCGACCTCGCCCTTGGAGTTGGAGAAAAGTATACAGTGCTTGTTCCAGGTGCTTTCAAATAGGTAGTCGTAGTAATTCTGGAGCAGTATCTTGCTGTCGGAGTTCGGTATCTTCTCCTTTATCGGGAAGAACCTGACGGAAAGCCGCAGCGAACGTCCTTTTTCGTGGCATTTCGGGACGATGCAGTCCCTGCCGCTGTCGGTGTTGAGCCACTGCACCGCGCTGGTGCAGTCGCCGAGGGTGGCGGAAAGCCCTATCCGGCGGGGGTGGAATCCGATGAGCCTTGCAAGCCGCTCCAGAAGGCACAGAAGCTGCAATCCACGGTCGTTGTCCATGAAGTAGTGCATTTCGTCGATGATGACGAACCGCAGGTCGGAAAACAGCCGGTAGGCTCCGCTGGAATTGTGCATAAGCATGCTCTCAAGAGATTCCGGAGTAGTCTGGATGATACCCTGCGGGCGTTTCATCACGCGCTTCTTGGCGGCTGCGGAGGCATCTCCGTGCCACTTGGTGACGGGTATCGCGGCTTCCTCAAGAAGCCCCTCAAGGCGCTCGAACTGGTCGTTTATCAGCGCCTTGAGCGGCGAGAGGTACAGCACGCCTACGCTCGCGGAGGGATTCTCCCATAACTGGGTCAGCACCGGGAGGAATGCGGCCTCGGTCTTGCCGCTTGCCGTGCCGCTTGAGAGCAGGAGGTTTTCGTCGGTGTCGAATATTGCCTGGGCTGCGAGTACCTGTATCTCCCGTAGTTCCTCCCACTTGCAGCGGTAGATGTATTCCTGAATGAACGGGGCGAACCGGGAAAATACGTCGGACATTTCGTCACCTCCTTAATATAGCGGAGCGGTTACAGCTCAAAATCCTCGAACCCGTCCGTTGAACCGTCGGAGCCGGCAACGGAACTATCGCCGTCTGGCTTTGAGAATTCAAAGCTGTCCTCGCCCATGAGCTGAGCGATGGTCTTGTCGGGATTCTGCATGGCTATGTTCAGCAGTTCGATGAAGTCGCGTATCATCTCGCGGGGCGTGATGTTGGTTTCAGCGCCTACGCGGCTGAATTCCGCCTTTATAAAGTATATCCTGTCCTCGAGGGTCATGCGGTTTTCGTAGCCGTACAGTCCGGCGTGTATTTCCGCAAGCTTTTCGCAGAGCACCGTCATTTCCTCGTAGGATAGCGGCTGCAGCTTGATTATCGGCGCGAGCATATCATGGGTCTCGTCTGTGGCGAAACGTCCGCGCTCCAGCCGGGAGCGCAGCGCGTCGTAGCTGAATATCCCGCGGCGGGTGTCTTCTATGCACTGGGGAGTGCCGCCCATGATTATGCCGAGGTGTGACGCCTTTCCCTGCATCACGTCGTTGTACATCATGAGTATCTTCTCATAGTTATACTGCCGAGTTACTGCGTGGGGTATCTTCATGATGTTGACCAGCTCGTCTATCATGATGACGAATCCCTTATAGCCTGCGCTTACAAAGAATGCGGTCAGCAGCTTGATGTAGTCGTACCAGTTGTCGTCGGTGATTATGACGTTCACTCCGAGGTCCTGCTTTGCCTCTGTTTTGGTGGAGTACTCGCCGCGCAGCCAGCGCACGGCGCAGGAGGCTTTCTCGTCGTTTCCGGCGGTGAACGCCTTGTGGTAGGCGTTGATGACCCGTGCAAAGTCGAAACCGTGTACCATGTCCTCAAGCCCGCTTATATTGGTGTATATCTTCTTTTCAACTGCGGAGTCGAAGAAAGGGTCGTCCGGGCTGGTTCCCTCGGCGACTACGTCGGTGCGGATATTGGTTATCCACTTTTCCAGTATCAGCGGGAGCGCGCCGCCGTCCGGCTTTGTGCGGACGCTCATGTTGCGCATCAGCTCGCGGTAGGTCGCAAGTCCCTGTCCCTTTGTGCCCATCAGGCGTCGCTCCGGGGAGAGGTCGGCGTCAGCAGTGACAAAGCCTCTGTCCATAAGGTGCTGGCGCATGGTCTGGAGCATGAAGCTCTTTCCGCTGCCGTAGCGCCCTACTATGAAACGGAAGAACGCCCCGCCCTCCTCGGTGATATCCACATCATGGAGCAGCGCGTTTATTTCCGCGGTGCGCCCTACCGCGATGTATCCAAGCCCGGTCCGCGGCACTACGCCGCCTTTCAGCGCGTTGATTATTCCGGAAGCAATTCTCTTTGGTACTGTGACTGCCATAATTCTTCTACCTCCAGCATATATTTTCTCTATCCCTTTATTTTATCATATATTATAAGAAAAATCAATAAAAAACAGCGCGAATTATGATACATTTCGGGAACTTTGGATTTGTGCACATTTGCTTAATAATTGCATGCGAAATTATTAATTATATTGCAAGTTTCACGAAATTGCAAAAAAAAGGCTGTTTACCCCTTGATTTTTTCTGAATAATGGGTAAAATATAATTAGCACTCAAGGAAATAGAGTGCTAACAATGAAGTACATAATCATTTTTTAAGGAGGAAATATATATGACAATCAAGCCTTTAGCAGACCGCGTAGTAATAAAGATGGTCGAAGCTGAGGAGACCACCAAGAGCGGCATCATCCTGACAGCTTCCGCACAGGAGAAACCCTCCATCGCAGAGGTCGTAGCAGTTGGCCCCGGCGGAAACGTTGACGGCAAGGACATCGTAATGAACGTCAAGGTCGGCGACAGAGTGCTAATCAGCAAGTACGCAGGCACCGAAGTAAAGGTAGACGGCGTTGAATACTCCATACTCAGACAGTCCGACATTCTGGCAGTTGTAGAATAATCGAATACAAGGAGGAATTTTATCATGGCTAAGGATATTATTTACGGCGAAGAAGCCCGCAAGGCTCTCCAGGCTGGTATCGACACCCTGGCAGATACAGTCAAGATCACACTCGGCCCGAAGGGCAGAAACGTAGTTCTTTCCAAGAAGTACGGCAGCCCGCTGATCACAAACGACGGCGTTACCATCGCAAAGGAGATCGAGCTTGAGGACGCATTCCAGAACATGGGCGCATCCCTCGTAAAGGAAGTTGCGACCAAGACCAACGACGCAGCAGGCGACGGCACAACAACAGCTACCCTGCTCGCACAGGCTCTGGTACGCGAGGGCATGAAGAACATCGCAGCAGGCGCTAACCCGATGGTAGTCAAGAAGGGCATGCAGAAGGCTGTTGACGCCGCTGTTGAACAGATCAAGAAGAATTCTCAGGCAGTAAACGGCAGCAAGGATATCGAGAGAGTCGCTACTGTTTCCGCTGGCGACGAGTCTGTCGGCAAGCTTATCGCCGAGGCAATGGAAAAGGTAACTGCTGACGGCGTTATCACCCTTGAAGAGGGCAAGACCGCTGAAACCTACTCCGAGGTAGTTGAGGGCATGCAGTTCGACCGCGGCTACATCTCCCCCTACATGGTAACTGATACCGATAAGATGGAAGCAGTTATCGACGACCCGTACATCCTCATCACAGATAAGAAGATCTCCTCTATCCAGGACGTTCTTCCGCTGCTCGAGCAGATCGTACAGGCTGGCAAGAAGCTTGTCATCATCGCAGAGGATGTTGAGGGCGACGCTCTGACTAACATCATCCTGAACAAGCTGAGAGGCGTATTCGTATGCGTAGCTGTCAAGGCTCCTGGCTTTGGCGACAGACGTAAGGAAATGCTCAAGGATATCGCTATCCTGACCGGCGGCGAGGTCATCACCGAGGAGCTCGGTCTCGACATCAAGGAGACCCAGATCAACCAGCTTGGTAGAGCTAAGCAGGTAAAGGTCAACAAGGAGAACACCATCATCGTTGACGGCTGCGGCGACAAGGACGCTATCAAGGACAGAGTTCACGAGATAAAGAACGCTATCGAGAACACCACCTCCGAGTTCGACAAGGAGAAGCTCCAGGAGAGACTTGCTAAGCTCTCCGGCGGCGTAGGCGTGATCAAGGTCGGCGCTGCTACCGAGGTCGAGATGAAGGAGAAGAAGCTCCGCATCGAGGACGCTCTCGCAGCTACTAAGGCAGCCGTTGAGGAAGGCATCGTAGCCGGCGGCGGTACTGCTCTCATCAATGCAATGCCCGCTGTAAAGGCACTCGTTGACACTCTCGAGGGCGACGAAAAGACCGGTGCGAAGATCGTTCTCCGCGCTCTTGAGGAGCCGGTACGTCAGATCGCTCTGAACGCAGGTCTTGAGGGCTCCGTTATCATCGACACCATCAACCGTGAGGGCAAGGTAGGCTACGGTTTCGACGCTTACACCGAGACCTACGGCGACATGATCTCCGCTGGTATCGTTGACCCTGCAAAGGTAACACGTTCCGCACTTCAGAACGCAGCTTCCGTTGCAGCAATGGTACTGACAACAGAATCCCTCGTAGCTGATAAGCCCGAGGAAACTCCTGCTGCTCCCGCAATGCCCGCAGGCGGCATGGGCGGCATGTATTAATTAGCGCTGCTGAATAAAAACATGACCGGAGCCCCGTTTAGGGGCTCCGGTCAGACCGTCGAAAAAGTCCCGTTGGGACTTTTCCGCCGAACATCCCAGCTGCGCGCACGTCTTGGCGGCTACGCCGCCAACCCGCACACTTGCTGGGATAGAAATGTTTTTTGCCCCGGGAAACCCGGAGCAAAAAACGGATTTCAAAAGCCCGCTTCGCGGGCAAATTCGATTTTTTCGACAAGCTGACCGGAGCCCCGTTTAGGGGCTCCGGTTTTTTGATAAAAGCTATAATTTAAGCGGGAGTTGAATTATCAGCTTTTACTAAAAGCTGAGAGGTGGAAAGCATACGCTTCCACCCCTCAGTAATATTTATTTTCTGACAAATCCTGCAACAGTTGAAATGACTTTGTGGATATCCAACGGCTTTGCAAGGTGAGCGTTCATTCCTGCTTCCATGCATTTTTTAGCGTCTTCTGCGAATGCGTTGGCTGTCATTGCGACTATTGGGATAGTCTTGGCGTCAGGGCGTTCTAGTGCGCGTATCTCACGCGTTGCGGTAAGTCCGTCCATGACTGGCATCATGATATCCATTAGTATTGCGTCGAATGTTCCGGCGGGCTCGCGGCTGAATATATCGACAGCCTGCTTGCCGTCGCCAACGATAGTCACCTGCGCTCCGGCGTCGGTCAGCAGAAGCTCTGCTATCTCGGCATTAAGGTCATTATCTTCGGCGAGAAGAAGATGTAAGCCATTAATATCCGAACTGCTTTCAGAAACAGTTTTTTGCATCTCCTCAGGCTTTTCCGCTGTGTCGAACGGCAGCGTTATGACGAATGTCGAGCCCTCTCCCTCCTTGCTGGAAACCTCGATCAATCCGCCCATTTTATCCACGAGGCTTTTCACGATAGTCATGCCAAGTCCGGTACCCTGGTAAACACTGCGGCTGTCGGAGTTTTCCTGCGTGAACGGTTCGAAGATGTGCGTCAGGAATTCCTGGCTCATTCCTATTCCAGTATCCGATATCGTCCAGCGGTAGGTCACTTTCCCGTCGCCGTAGTGCATACATTTCAGCGAGGTGATGACCTTACCGCCGACGTGATTGTATTTTATGCAGTTCCCGTAGATATTCAGGAACAGCTGCCGGATATGCAGCGGACTTCCGTAAACGTATTGCTCGGGCAGGTCCTGCTTATCAGTTTCAAGCGTTATCCCTGCTTCGGCGGCGCGGGCGCTTATTATGGTGCCGACGTCGCGCGAAAGCTGGGCGAGGTCTATTGGCTCTCTTGCTAGCTCTATTTTGCCGTCCTCGAGCTTGCTGACTTGCAGCACATCGTTTATCAGGGACAGCAGGTGGTCTGCGGAGACCAGCATTTTCTTGTGATTCTCGCGTACCAGCTCCTGGTTGTCAAAATGCGCTTCGTCGATGTTGAGCAGGCCGATTATTCCATTGAGAGGAGTTCGGATGTCGTGGCTCATTCGTGATAGGAAGATACTCTTTGCGGAGTTTGTCTTTTCCGCCTGGAGTGCAGCTTCCTTGAGCTGAGTGTTCTTTTTTTCCAGGCTTTCGGTGTACTTCTGCTGGGCTATCAGTTCCTTTTTCTGATAGGATTGCTTCATGCGCCAGCGCATTACATGCAGTGCAATGAGCGTCATCAGATATATCAGCAGTGTGTAAAGCATGTTTTTCGGAGTGGAATCGAACACGCTGCGCTCGGACATGAACGCGTAGATGTAGTAATCCCGGCTTTTTTTCATAAGACCGAAACTGTAGGAGATCGCAGTTTGTTCATCCTTGGCGTGAATCAGTTCGCCTTCGCTGTTTCTGTTCATAAGCTGACGGAGTATCGCGATATCCTCGATATTCTTTCCGATAAGCGCTGAATCGTTCGAGGCGACGATCTTGTTGCCGGTGCTTACGACTATCGTACCATCGCCGTTCATTGAATATTCTGAAACCAGCGTACTCAGCTTGTCGTTGTATATCCTGGTGTATTCCGGTGACGTGTAATAGTACCCTACGATTATTCCCGGCGTATCAGATCTTCCGATGGCTGCCAGGTCAACGCAGTAGTCGTCGTGATTTACGCGGAATGCGTACGTCTTTTCTGGAAATGTCGCTACATCGGCAATGCTGTTTGTGTCTGTCAGAGACAGCAGCTCGTTTACGTCGATATTTGCAGTGTCGCAGAATGTCTGAATGTTTCCGTTTTCGTCAAGCAGGATTATTCCGGACAGGAAGCAGTCTTTGGTCATATCATCCAGGAATTCAGCGGAGGAGGGCTGTTCCAGTGAGAGTGCCTCGTATTCCAGCCGCCATTTGATCGTCTCAACGCTCTCTGACACTCTGATAAGGCTTTTAGCCTCGGAGGACAGGTCGCGGAGCTGATTGTTGTTGCACTGCTCCTTGATGTAATCCACGACTGAGATGAGCTGCGTACCGGCGTTGCTCATATCGAAGCTTGCTCCGATAAAAAATACAGCCACCATGAATATGACGCCCACGATTATCTCCAGAGGGATGATATTGTGCCAGCGAAATTTGCTTTTTTTATTCTCCACTGTTGACCTCCAGATACTGTTCGGGGTCAGATAAATATCTGCTAATAATCTGCTCTGTTGTGCCGTCGTTGTTCATTTCTTTTAACTTTGAATCCAGCGTGGAGGCAAATTCTTTATCGTCAAGCCTGAATGCCGCGCCCAGACCTACATTCAGCAGCGGTTCATCCAGAACGCGGAAGCTAATGTCGCAGTCCTTCATGAACTGCTCGACTGCTGTTATGTGGGCGGCGGCCGCGTCAACGTATCCCTTTCCGAGCATGGTGAATATGAGGTCGCGCTTCTTGACGGAAATGATCTTTTTAAAATCCGGGATACCATCTCCGTGGGCTCTTAGTATCTCCTCGGGTTTGGTGGTGGACTGGACTGCGATGAGTTTCCCCTTGAGGTCCTGGAGCGTGTATATATCACTGTCGGCATTCACGGCGATCACCTGTTTGCTGCGCATATATGGTCCTGCCCAGGCGTATTCGTCCTCGCGTCCGTC
This sequence comes from uncultured Oscillospiraceae bacterium, assembly GCA_934446565.1. Lineage (GTDB taxonomy): Bacteria > Bacillota > Clostridia > Oscillospirales > Ruminococcaceae > CAG-115. The sequence continues at coordinate 32,347 of CAKSEO010000006.1, forward strand.
CATTGTGAAGCTGCTCCAGATGCAGTCGATATCCCCGTTGTTGAGAAGGTCGTTCTTGGATTCCCAGCTGATCATTGTGAATTCGGGCTTGTATCCCATTCTCCCGAACGCTTCCTTTGCAAGCTCTACGTCTATTCCGGTCACTTCACCGTTTGTATCTATGTAGCTGAATGGCTGATAGTCGTCGCAGCCTACTGTTATCACAGGCATTTCTGCGGAGCTTTCTGATCCGCTGTCAGCATTTTTAGTGTTGTTGCAGCCGCCAAACAGAAATACCGTACAGGTGAGCGCCATCAGAGAGATAAAAAAATGTCTTTTTTTCATAGACTGTCCTTTTGATTGAAACACAGAAATTAGGTCAATTTTTACAATTAACATTTTATCACAAATCTCTCGAAAAGTAAAGGAAAATATGACAGAAAATGCATGCATTGCGCGAAAAATCCCCCGTGCGGCGGCACAGGGGACCAGAATCATTCCTGAAAGGCGTATTCCTCAAAATCCGGGAGTTCATCCAGCGTGACGCAGATCGCGCTGTTGTAGATGTCGTGCAGGTTCTGCCAACTCGTGTATTTCTCGGAGAGCTCGCCGGACGTCGTTATCATAATGTTCCCGCTGCCCGCAGAGAACCACGACCACATCGCATTATCGCGGCGCATGTAATCCGGGGAGGGGAGCCTGTCACAGTTCGTTATTGCGAGCAGTTTCGGAACGTCTGTCATGTTTGCCAGCGCGGAGAATCTTCCGGCAAACGACGATGAGCTGTTTTCGTAGAAGCTCTGCCCGATAATATCGCAGTATTCCGCTCCGGGGAAGTAGTCGTCGCTGCTTCCGTTCCAGGCCCAGATGAGATTGTTCAGCCCGTGGTACTTATCCATGCGCTGGAACATCAGTTTCCATAGCCACTTGTAATTTGCGGCGCTGCCGCTCCACCAGTACATGCTGCTGTCGCCGTCGGGGATGGGCTGGAATATCACCGGGATATTCTCGCTGCGGAACTGCTTGAGTACCTCCGCAGCCGCGTCGATATCTTTCAGCAGAAGTACGGTTTCCTCGCTTATCAGCCCGCTTTCCCGGAGAGCGTTCAGTTCCTCGTCGTCAGCCATAGAAACATCGCGGTCAGTAACGGCGTCGCCGAGCACGAAAGTTGACGCGTCGGCGTAGTAATCGGAGGTGCCCGCCGGAGCGTACCAATGCCAGCTGAACGACACTATTCCGCCGTTTCTGCCCCAATCCAGCGCGGTGCTGACCTCGCTGTCCGCGTACTCCCTGGTGCTTTCGTACTTTGACGGAGTGCAGAACATCAGGTCGCCGGTGCGTATCGCGGGAGTTCTTCCGGTTTCGCGGGTTATCGCTGCGATTTCGGCGTTGGAGCCGGGAGTTACCGTCTGACCGGTTATGACGCGCTTTCCGTAGCAATCGGCAAGGAACTTTTTAAGTCCCAGCGCTGACACAGAAGCCGTGCTTCCAACGCATGAGTTGGAAACGTAATAGCATGAGCTCTCAGGTATCGAGGAGCTTTCCACCAGGATATAATCCAGCGCCGCACTGCCCTGTATCACCTCGAATGAAAGGATATCCGGACCTGCGGAAAGATAAACGCTGTCAACTGCGAACATCGTGAATTCCGGCGATTCTGAAGCTGGGATGTAATATGCGCCCACCGTTTCGTTGACGGTCTTGAGCCGTACCACCGCGCCGCTGTAGGAATGCGCCGCGATGGAGATACGGTAGTGCTGGGAGGTGTCCGCGGTTACGATGTGCTGGAGCTTCATTCCCTCGTCCAGGACGATGTAGCCCTTGCCGTCAAAGTCGCCGTCCGTGCGGACGTTTCCGGTGAACGTTCCGCCCTCAGCGTTCAGCTTGACGGCAAAATCGCTGCTTTCTATCGGGTACTGTTTGGCGGGTATTTCGTCGTATGCCTCGGCTGTGTCGGTTGTGCCGGGATCTTCCGCAGTCTGCACGGACGTTTGCGCAGACATGCTGCGGTCGGGTATCTCCGTGCAGCCTGTAAGCAGTGCGGCGGCAGCAGCCAGAGCCGCTATCCTGATGTATTTCATTGGTATCACCTATTACCTGATGATTATTTCGTCGTTGGGGGAGATGGGCTCGCTTATCCGCGCGGTTCTGCCGTTTATCGTGACAGTCTCACATTTTGACAGAAGCGCCGTAGGGTCGTCCGCGAATGCCGCGAGGATATCCAGGAATATCGGAGTAACTCCAGGCTGTACCGGGAATGTCACAGATTCGCCGTTGAACACTATCGGTATCCCGTCGGGAGCCGGAGCTTCCGGAGCTTCGGACACAGCGGGCTCGGAAGTTTCGGAAGATTCGGCAGATTCAGTCGTTTCGGGCTGGGCGTAGGTTATCACATCGTCTGATGAAAGACGTGTATCCGGGGAAACCTCCGCGCCGTTGAGCAGTGCGTTTTCTTCCGGCAGGTTTTCCGCAGCGAGGAGCTCGCGGAGAGTCCCGCGCTTGACCTGCGTTATCACTGCACCGTTTTCGATGTCCGCGTCAGCTGTTGCCGGAATGTCGTTCATCAGCAGGTATTCACCCGCCGGGACGCGCCTGCCGTCCAGAGTGACCTCAACGCAGAACAGCCCGGAAACGTCAAAATAGTCGGAAAGCAGCGCTGCAGCGTCCTCTCCGGGTTTTGCCGGGACAACGATCACCTCGTCGCCTTTCCGCACCGGAGAATTGAGGGAGCATCCCTTTCCGTTGAGGGATATCTCCGCCGGTACGCTGGACGTGCCGCGAAGCGTCACGCGCTCGCCGTTGACGGTGAAACTGAGCGTCCTGCCGGACCTTGCCATGAGCTGCTCCGGCTTTATCCCACCCAGGCTGCACAGCTCGAATACCGTCAGTCTTCGGGTATCCAGGGCGCGTATCTTCCTGCCGTTGAGCGTGATGGTGGTGAAGTCGTACTTCACGCCCTCCGACGCGGTCATCGCTATACCAAGGGGAGTTGCGTGCTCTGTTCCAATATGTATCGTTTTCGGAGCGGATATGCCGCGTATCATCTCGCGGGTACCTACGGCTACTCTGCTGCGGTCAAGTCCCAGCCCGTCCGCGACAAGCTCCGGCAGACCCGGCAGCAGGCTTCCTCCGCCTACCAGGAACACCGCCTGGGGAGCTGTTCCGTTAGCGCGGATGATCTCGGAGCAGACTGTATTTGCGAGCTCATGAGCCGCTGGGCGGAGCATCCTTGCGATCTCCTCGCGGGTTATCGTGCGGTGGTTGAAAAGAATGTCGGTGTATTCCGTTTCCGGGTCGGGGCAGGTTTTGATGCGCTCCGCTTCGTTGAAGTCCACAAGGAGCTGCTTCATGAGGGATTCGGTCATTTCGTCTCCGGCTATCGTTGCCATTCCGTAGGCTACGATACTGCCGTCTTTAGAGGCGGCGACGTCGGAGGTGCCTGCGCCGATATCGCACATCGCAATATTGATGAGCCGCAGCTCCTTTGGAACTACTGCATTTATCGCAGCTATAGGCTCCAGGGTCAGCCCGGCGGTCTCGAGTCCGGCTTCGTCAACGGCGGCGCAAAGGCTCTCCACGACATACGCAGGCAGAAACGCCGCTATGACCTCGGTGACGAGCTCGCTGCCACGGTGTCCCTCGGGTTTGGAGACTTTGTAGCCGTCAAGCTCCAGTGAGATAACGCTGTGGCCAACGCAGTAGAATGAGTTCCCGCCGCTGCCGGTGAATTCCTCCTCTGCGGAGCGTACCGCCTCCAGCTCGGCTGCGCGGATATCCTCCGCCGATATCGACTTTAGCTCCGAAACATCGTAGCTGTTCCTGTGGCGGAGCGTTTTGAGCGCGCGTCCAGCCGCCGCAATACACACGCGCTGTAGTTTTATAGCCTGTCGGCGCTCCAGCGCGGTCTTTACTGACTTCACAACGGCTGCCACTGCGTCGATGTCCTCTATCTGACCATCGGTCATGGAGCGGCTCTCGTGAGCCTGGGTCTGCATATCTATCAGCCGATAGGAATCCTTGGTCTTTTCCGCCAGCACGCCAACAACGGTGCGTGTTCCTATATCCAGCGCAAAGATCACGTCTCCCTGCTGCTTCTTAGTGCGACGGGGAGCAGGCTTCTTCTCTGCTGAGGATTTGTCGGTCTTAGCTGATTTTGCTGATTTTGTTGATTTGCCGGATTTTGCCGCTGCGGACTTTGAAGCTTTCGGGTTTTTATCCGCTTTTTTGACAGCTGTTTCCGAGCTGACCGAGCTAACTGAGTTTACTGAGCTGACCTGGCTGACGCCGGAGTTTTTTTCTTCCATCATTATGTCCTTGTGAATTTAGTCCTTAACTTTCAGCGCTTTACGCAGGTCGCGCACGCCGTGTCTCAGCGTCACGACCAGCAGCACGTCGCCGCCGTGAAGCTTGGTCTGACCGCGCGGGATGAGCGTGTGACCTCCGCGGCTTATGCAGACCACATTGCAGGTCTGCGGCAGGGAAAGCTCCATCAGGCTCTTTCCGGCAAGCTCGCTGTCCTCCGGGAGGGTTATCTCCTGCACGGAAGCCTCGCCGCCGTCCAGCGGTATCAGCTCCCTCATTGCGGAGATATCCACCTCGCGCTCGAGGTGTTCTATGATATTGTCGGTGGATGATACCACGGTATCCACTCCGAGCCTGCGCAGTGCGGCTACGTTATTGGGGTTGTTGACTTTGGCGATGGTCTTTTTCACGCCGAATATCTTTTTCGCAGTCTGGCAGCAGACGAGGTTCACTTCGTCCCTGCCGGTCACGGCGCAGATAACGTCAGCATTTTCAGCGCCTGCTTCACGCAGCACGTCCTGAGAAGTGCCGTCGCCTGTGCAGATGGAGATGTCGAGCTGATTCGCGATGGCTCGGCAGAGTTCCCTGTCGCGCTCGATTATCGCGGCGTCGTTTCCCTGTGCGCTTAGCGTCTGGGCAAGGTAGAATCCTACCTTGCCGCCGCCTACGATGATTATTTTCATGATTGCTCCTTATGCGGCTCGTTTGCGGTGTTATGCCATTCTGGGCGCACCAGCCCTTGCGCTGCGGCGTATCTCGTCGATACACCTGCGGATATCGTCGCAGCGTATCTCGAGCCAGCGTGCGACTGTGCGGGTGGTCTGACCGTTATCCGCCATGTCGCACAGCCGGTCGTACGTCACCCACTTGGCTGCGCAGACCTCGGTGGATTGCAGCACCAGCCGGTCGAGCGGGACGTCCTTGTGAACGATGTAGAAATCCCGCAGCATGCTGTCGGTGGTCATTGTCCATTCCAGGTCTATTTCCGAAGTGAACGCGCGTATTCCGGTTTCCTCAAAGAGCTCCCGGACGGCTGCCTCGCGGCTGGTCTCGCCGCTGATGGCGCAGCCTCCGCTGCACTCCCACCTGCCGCCGCTGGTCTTTTGCGGCACGCGCTGGGTGAGAAGTATCTCGCCGCGGCTGTTCACCGACATTATCTGTACCACGATGTGGTATTCTCCGTGGGGGATAGGGGCTCCGCGCTGTATCTTCCTCCCGAGCTTTCGGCGGTCCGCCGTGTACAGGTCGAAGTATTCCGTCATATATTGTGCTCTCCGGAGAGGTTCTTGGAGATGAGCTCGCAGCGCTGTTTTACGCAGTCAGCAGAGCGCAGTGGGTCAGACGGCGTATTGAAAGTGTAGTCCATGAGCTGCTCGATAGTGGTGGAGGCAACGTGCAGCCTTGTATCGGAGGAAGCGTAGTAGATATAAACGCTGCCATCCTCGCGGACGATGGCGCCATTAGTGAACGCAACGTTGGAAACGTCGCCGACGCGCTCCATTCCCTGGGGAGCGATGAACAGTCCGGAGGGGCTTGCGATGAGCTTGGACGGGTCGTTGAGGTCAGTTGCGAAAACGTAGATAACGTAGCGCAGACCAGCGGCGGTGTTTCTTACGCCGTGGGCGATGTGTATCCAGCCCTTGGGAGTCTTTATGGGAACAGCGCCGGCGCCGTTCTTTACCTCGGTGATGGTGTGGTAAACTCTCGGGGAGATAACTACCTCGTCAGTGCAGAGAACCGGATTCGTGATGTCCTTGCAGAGCGCAAAGCAAACGCCTCCGCCGGAGCCGGTGGAAATGAAGTCGTCCTGCGGGCGGGTGTAGAATGCGTACATTCCGTTGACAAATTCAGGGTGGAGAACTACGTTTCTCTGCTGCGGGGACTTGGAGATGAGGTTAGGCAGGCGCTCCCAGGTGACGAGGTCCTTTGTGCGGACGATACCAGCCTGCGCGGTGGCAGCGGAGAGGTCGGGGTTATCCTTATCCTTGCTCTCGGAGCAGAACACGCCGTATATCCAGCCGTCCTCATGCTGGGTCAGGCGCATGTCGTAAACGTTGGTTTCCTCGGGGCAGGTATCCGGGAGGATAACGGGGTAGTCGCGGAAGCGGAATCCCTCGGTGGGCTTGTCGCTCTCTGCAACGGCGAAGAACGACTTGCGGTCAGCGCCCTCTACGCGTGCTACCAGGCAGTACTTTCCGTTGAGGTATACCGCGCCGGAGTTCATTACGGCGTTGACGCCCAGGCGCTCCATGAGGTTGGGGTTATCTTTGTAGGAAAGGTCGTAGCGCCAGATTATCGGAGCATGCGCCGCTGTGAGCACAGGATTCTGATAGCGGGTATAGATACCGTTGTAGAAATCAGAAGCGGGGTTGGGACGGCTTAGAAGTTCTTCCTGCTCTCTTACGAGCTTGGAAAGCCTTGCGTCGAACTGTTCTTTTGTCAACATAAATAATCCTTTCTTCCGGGGTATTTTTTATTTCCCGGCGAGCAAAATCAATATACACATTCATTATATCATACTTTGAGCGATTTTTCAAGGTTGACAGGGAGAAAAAATAGATATATAATAAAGATACATTTCAAAAAGTAAAGGAGCACTCCCTTTGGATAATAAGCTTATAGACCAAATAATCTCTCTTGCGGAGAACGGCGGGGCGCGCGGCAACGACATCACCGCGATATACTCCCGGGTGTACTGCGCAGTGAAGAAAGCGCTGGACATCACCCCCTATGCGGAGCAGATAGGCGCGGCGCTGGCGCTCACCGGGCACAATATGGTACAGATGCAGACCGGCGAGGGCAAGACGCTTTCCGCAGTTTTCGCGGCGTGCTATGAAGCGTTGACCGGCGGTCAGGTTATGGTGCTGACCTTCAACGACTACCTCGCGCGCCGCGACTACGAATGGATGAAACCCGTCTATGACAGCATGGGCGTTAGCCTGGGCTGTATCACCGCTGATACTCCCCGGACGGACCGCCGGCGTATCTACTCGAAGCAGGTGGTATATCTCACCGCAAAGGAAGCCGGCTTCGACTACCTGCGGGATTTCGTATGCTTTGAGCCGTGCGAGATGGTATTCCCGCAGAAGCTGAACTTTGCGATAGTTGACGAAGCAGACAGCATCATGATAGACGAAGCGCGTATCCCGCTTGTTATTGCGGGCGACGTTGCCGCCGAGGACGACGGAAGCACCGCCGAAGTATACGAAAAGGTCGCGGGATTCACCGACGACGACTACGGTATCGACGAGGACAGCCGCAACGTCTATCTCACCGACGCGGGCGCCGACAAGGCGGAATCCGTATTCTCCTGCGACATCTACGCCGCTGAAAATACCGGGCTGCTCGCGAAGATATGCGCCTGCCTGAAAGCGCGGGTAATGCTCGAGGAGGACAAGGACTACATCCTGCGGGACGGCGCTGTGATACTCGTTGATGAATTCACCGGCAGAGCCGCTCCGGGGCGCGTATTCCCCGGCGACCTCCAGGCGGCGGTGGAGGCAAAGCACGGGCTGAAGCTCACCTCGCGCGGGCGTATCATGGGAAATATCGCGCTGCAGTACTTCCTGCGGCTTTTCCCGAAGCTTGCCGGAATGACCGGCACGGCTATACAGTCCAAAGAGGAATTCGACACGATATACGGGCTTCCCACCGAGGTCATTCCGACCAGGCTCCCGTGCAGGCGTATCGACCACCCGCTGGAAATGTACTTCGACCAGACGGAAAAGCGCAGGGCAGTCATCGCAGCTGTCCGGGAGGCTCACGAAATATCCCGCCCTGTCCTGGTCGGAACTGAAAGCATAGGCGAATCCGAGGAGCTTGCGGAGGAGCTTCGCAGGCTGGGGATAGAATGCGCTGTACTCAACGCCAAGAACGACGAGGCAGAGGCTGATATTATCTCCCGCGCCGGAGAGCCGGGAGCAGTCACCATCTCCACCAATATGGCGGGGCGCGGCGTAGATATCAAGCTGGGCGGTTCTGACTGCCACGCGAAAGTGGAGGTCGAAAAGGCGGGCGGACTGCTCGTCCTCGCAACGGCAATGCGGGAATCCTCGAGAATAACTCAGCAGCTACGGGGACGCGCCGGACGTCAGGGCGATGTCGGCGAGAGCCGGTTCTTCACCGCGCTCGACGACGAGATAATGACCCGCAACGACCTGCGCTCGCTGGTTTCCGGGCGGCATTACCCCACCGAAAGGGTGAGCGGCGCGATCGGGGATAAGGCGCTGTTAAAGGAAGCGGAGCGCATTCAGCGCATTTCCGAGGGAAACACGTTCGATGAACGCGTGAAACTCATGAAATACACGCTGATAGGCGAAAAGCACCGCGCAATGACCTTTGAAAAGCGCACCGCGCTGCTTGACGGAAGCTATTCCAGCGACCTCTGGCAGAAGCACGCTCCCGACCTCTGGGATAAGGCAGTGGAGAAATTCAGCGATGAGGGAACTGAGGCGCTCCAGCAAAAGCAGAACATCGTCCTTGCTGCTCTGCTGAACGAATTCTGGTGCGACTACCTCGACTACACCGCCTACCTCCGGGAGGGTATACACCTCACTCAGATAGCCGGACGTAATCCGGCGGAGGAGTACAACATCGCCTGCGAGGAATATTACCAGGGCGCGGCTGAGAGCCTTCCCGACCGTATGGCGGAAAAGCTGGAAGCGCTGCTGGAATGCGATATCCTGGAGGATTATCAGCCGCTGATGCCCAGCCGCACCTACACCTACCTGCTCAACGACTCCGGCGAGGAATTCAAGCGCAAGCCGCTGTTGCTCAGCGTTTTCACCGACAACGAGGAAATTGCCGACGGAAAGCCTAAATCAAAGCCGGAGCCGCCCGCCGATAACCAGGAAAAGCCGCAGAAGAAAGGTTTCTTCTCAAAGCTTTTCGGAAAGAAGTAACAAATAGAGAATGTCAACAATTTGTGCAATAGCTACCCCGCCCGCAGCGGGAGGGATTTCAGTGATACGAATATCAGGAGAGAATGCCGCAGATATAGCCGCAAAGGTATTCAAGCCGGTTTCCGGCAGGGAAGTCCGGGAAATGCAGGGCTACCGCGCGGCATACGGTCGCATTTTCGACGGGGAGGAGCAGCTCGATGACGGAGTGATGCTGATGTACCGCGCTCCCCACAGCTACACCGGAGAGGATACCGCCGAGATATCCTGCCACGGCGGGATTTACGTCACCCGCCGGGTGCTTTCCGCATGCGTAAAGGCGGGAGCGCAGCCGGCAGCGCCCGGCGAATTCACCAAGCGCGCCCTGCTCAACGGAAAGTTGTCGCTTACCCAGGCGGAGGCGGTAGCTGATATAATCAGCGCCCAGGGAGACCAGTTCCTTAGCTGCGCCAATGGTCAGCGCGATGGAGCGCTCTACCGCCGCATGGAGAAGTGCGCCGACAGCATTATGGAGGTCTCCAGCCAGATCTCCGCGTGGATAGACTACCCGGACGATGATACACCGGTAGTGACGCAGGATTGGCTGTGCGAAAAGCTGTCCGCCGTACGGGATATGTTTGCGGAGCTGCTTTCCGGCTACGACACCGGGCGAATGCTCCGGGAGGGTATCTCCTGCGCGATAGTCGGCAAGCCCAACGCCGGGAAATCCACGCTGATGAACAGCCTTGCGGGTCAGCAGCGCAGTATCGTTTCCGACATCGCGGGAACTACCCGTGATATCGTGGAGGAAACGATATCCCTCGGTGATATCGTCCTGCGCGTGGCGGACTGCGCAGGAATCCGCGAAACTGACGATGTAGTCGAGAAAATAGGCGTAGATATCATGCTTAAAAAGCTCGGAAACGCTGATATAGTCATTGCGGTGTTCGACGGCTCGCGGGAGCTTTCCGACGAGGACAGGCGGCTGCTTGGTCTGCTCGACCCCGCCAGGACTGTTGCCATCGTGAATAAATCCGACCTGCCGCAGCAGCTGGATATCACGGAGATAACCGAGAAGCTCGGCGTACCGGTGGTGATATCCGCGAAGTCCGGCGAGGATTCCGCAGAGCCTGCGAAGCTGCTAGAAAAGGCGGTCAGCGAAAAGCTGGACCTCGGCAGGCTCGACCCGGACGCGGGATTCCTCGCAAACGAGCGCCAGCGCGACTGCGTTATCCGCGCCGACCGGGCGATACGCTCCGCACTTGAGGCGGCGCAGCTCGGGGTCACTCCGGACGCAGTGGGCGTTATGCTGGAGGAAGCCCTGGACGCCGTTTACGAGCTTTCCGGAAAACGCGCCGGGGATGAAGTGATAGACGAAGTGTTCAGGCGGTTCTGCGTTGGAAAGTGACCGCCGGAGGGAGTTAACATGAATATACTGATAATCGGCTGCGGCCGCGTGGGAAGCGAACTTGCGGAGCTGCTTGACAAGCGCGGGCACGATGTTTCCATCGTTGACCGCCGTCCGGAGAACTTTGACAGGCTGCCCGGGGACTTCTCGGGATTCACTACTACTGGGGTTCCTATCGACCAGAACGTACTGAAAAAAGCCGGGATAGAAAGCTGCGACGCGGTATGTGCCGTCACCCAGGACGACGACCTGAACATCATGGCGGCGCAGCTTGCACATGAGATATTCGGCATACAGCGCGTGTTTGCGCGTATTTCCGATGTAGACAAGGTGGACGTTTTCAAGGGATTCGGCATACACACCGTCTGCCCGACGCGACTTACCGTGCAATCCGCATGCGCGGCGATAGAGGACGTCAGCAGCGAAACCGAGGTGTTCCTTGAACGCAATCCAGTGCGTTTTACTACGATGAACACCCCGCCGGAGTACGTCGGGAGCCTTCCCGGCGACATCGAGCTGGAGCCGGACGAATCCCTGTTTGCGATAATACGCCCGAACGGGTCGTTCCTGCTGTACACCGGGCAGGTGATAACCCTTGGCGCGGACGACAAGCTGATATTTGCGAAAAAAGTCTGATAAATGAGGCACGATATGTATAAATTAGTTATTTTTGACCTTGACGGAACTCTGCTCAACACGATAGGCGACCTCGCCGCCGCCGGAAACCACACGCTGGAAGTGATGGGATTCCCGCAGCACCCGGAGGACAGCTACCGACATTTTGTCGGCAACGGTATCCCAAAACTTATCGAGAGAATGCTCCCGGCGGGTCACGACAAGCAGACCGAGCAGAAAGCCTACGACATCTTTATGGAGTACTATTCCGCTCATAAGTGCGACCATACAAAGCCCTATCCCGGTATCCCGGAGCTTATCAGAAAGCTGCGCTCCCTGGGCGTGAAATGCGCCGCCAACTCCAACAAGGCTCATGAGTTTTCCCAGGAGCTGATACGCCTTAATTTCGGCGATGAATTCGATGATGTAATAGGGTTCGGTGCAGGATTCCCGGCGAAGCCTGACCCGGGAGCTGCTCACGAGCTTATCCGCCGCGCGGGAGTGCAGCCTTCCGAGGCACTGTACGTCGGCGACAGCAACGTTGATATCCAGACCGGTCACAACGCCGGGATAGACGTCTGCGGAGCAGTGTGGGGATTCCGCGGATACGAGGAGCTCGCTGCGATGAAGCCTACATACCTTGCAAATGACGCCGCAGAGCTTGAAAAAATCATCATCGGATGAATGTGGTCATTTTCAATTAAAAAGCAGTAGCAGCAGTGGTAAAAATCCACAAAAATATTGCTAGATACGATAAAATCTTGTGAAAACTGTAGACAAATCCGTTTTGAAGTGATATACTAATATCAACGGAAACACCACCGAAACAGGTGAATCCACTCAGACGGAGGCGATCCATCATGGCTAAGAAGATAATCACGATAACAAGACAATACGGAAGCGGCGGACGCGAAATAGGCGAAACTCTCGCAAAGCGGCTGGGGATAAGCTTCTGGGACAATAAGCTGCTGGACGTTGCTGCAAAGGACAGCGGCATTCACAAGACGCATTTCGAGGAAAGCGACGAGCGCCGCACGAACAGTTTCCTTTACCTGCTGTCCACGACCTACGGTCAGGGAGGCGTTCCGTTTGACGACGCGCTGTTTTTCGCTCAGCTGAACGCTATCCAGAAGATAGCGTCGCAGGAATCCTGTCTTATCATCGGCAGATGTGCGGACTATGCCCTGAGGGACTTCAACAACGTGGTGAACATCTACATCACCGCTCCGCTGGAGGATCGCATAAAGCGCGCGATAGACGCCTATGGTATCGGCGAGAAGCACGCTGCGGAGTATGTAAAGCGTATGGATAAGCAGCGTATCTCCTACTACAACTACTATACCGACAAGCGCTGGGGAGTTCCGGAGAATTACGAGCTCTGCCTTGACAGTTCTGCGCTCGGTATCGGGGGTTCGGTAGACCTGCTTGAGGATTTCATCAAGAAGTATTTCAAGGAATAATAACAAACCGGGGGTTGCATTACGCAGCCCCCGATTTTTAGTTTTCGATTTTGCTTCTGTCCACCGGGATAGTCAGCTGACGGTAATTTATTCCGTCCTGAAAGCTTATCATAAGATCGTTTTCGCTTACCCAGTCGATGGAGTATCTGTCGTCGCTGATACCGTATTCATTCAGCTCTGTCGCAGCCAGAAGCATTGCTTTTCCGGTGTTTGATATTCCGGTGAGGAATATCGCAACGCTGCTTTTTCCGATGTACGGCTGCGTTTCTTCGATTATGATACGCACCTCGTCGTCAGAATAGCTGACGGAATTGCGAGCCTTTATCGGGGAACCTACCGCCATGAAAGCTGCGCTCCCGACCATTGCCAGAGATACCACCAGCAGTCCTGCCGCGCCGAGTATCTGAGCCGCGCGGTGTTTTTTCAGGAATGCTCCGCTGATGATAAGCCCAACGAGAATGCACACCACTCCGATGACCGCCGCAGCGATTATCCCGAAGAATGCCAGCGGAGCCGTTTTCTCAATGTCCGAGCCGTTTGCAGTATATTCTACGGGTATCTTTGCCGCAGAAAGCGCCATTCCAGTGATAAGCATAGCTATATCCAGTCCGAATGCCGCTCCGGCGAACAGCCAGGGTTTTCTTAGCAGAGCCCTCGCGCGGCTTTCAGGGAGGGGTGATCTCTTTGCTTTCCTGTTTCGGCTCATGGGCATTCCTCCTGTAATATCGCGGCGCACGGTTCACTTCGGCGCCGCATTTGTTTTAAACGTAATACTGAGCCTGAGCTGCGAACATTTCGGCGTAGATTCCACCGGGCTTGTGGACAAGCTCGTCATGTGTGCCAAGCTCCTTTATAGTGTTGTCAGAGAACACCGCGATACGGTCGCAGAATTTGCAGCTTGAGAGCCGGTGCGAGATGTACACCGCCGTCTTTCCGCCGACAAGTTCGTTGAACCGGCAGTATATCTCGTATTCTGCCACCGGGTCGAGCGCCGCAGTCGGCTCGTCGAGTATAACAACCGGAGCGTTCTTGTACAGCGCCCGGGCGATGGCGAGTTTCTGCTGTTCGCCCCCGGAGAGCTGCACGCCGTCCTTTTCGAACTGGCGGAACATCATCGTGTCCCGTCCGTGCGGTAGTGAGTTCACCTTGTTGAGCAGCCCTACCTTTTCAAGCACGGAATCCACCGCTTCGGGAGTGTCCTCTTTTCCAAGCAGCACGTTTTCCTGCACTGAAAATGCCAGCAGCCGGAAATCCTGGAACACCACGGAGAACAGCTTCATGTACTCGTCATAGTCGTAGTCGCGGATGTTCACGCCGTCGAGGAGTATCTCGCCCTCGTCCGCGTCGTAGAGCCTGCAGAGCAGCTTTATGAACGTGGTCTTGCCGGCGCCGTTCAGTCCGACTACCGACAGGTGCTCGCCAGCCTTTATCTTGATAGAGACGTTTTTCAGCACCTGCACTCCCGTGTTAGGATAGGAGAAGCTTACGTTGCGGAACTCTATCTCATGTGGTTTATCGAGGTTTTCGACCTTGCGCGTACCCTTCTGGAGATACGGCGGGTAGTCCATCAGCTTCACCGTTTCGTAGGCGTAGCTGCACCTCTTGACTATATCCTGAATGTTGAATATCACGCCCTGGACTGCCTGGTTGACGGTTCCTCCGGCGGTGGTCAGCTGCGAGAACTGACCTATCGTGATGCTTCCCAGTATCGCGAGGATACCGAGGTACAGATAAGTGCCGAAGTCCCTCAGCACGGTCACAATGATGTCGAGAATATTCAGCGGGTAAAGCTCGCGCTCTTTGTCTATGTCGTAGCTGACTATCCGGTGTATCTGCTCAGCAGCCTTTGCGACCAGCGTTCCAGCCGCGCCGTAAAGCCGTACATCCTTTGCGAAGCGGATATCCTCCTGCTCGTAGTTGATGTAGTAATACACGCGGTCCACCTTGGAAAGTTCGCTGAACCACTTGACCTCGATCTTATTCTTCTTCGAGTTGAGTATCGAGGACGCCGCCAGCAGCACGCCGATTATCAGCAGCAGCCATGGCGCGGAAACCGCGAGTATAGTTACAACGCCGACTATCTTGATTATGTTTGAAATAATACTGAAGAACTGCACGCAGATACCGTGCAGACCTCCCGACCAATCTATGCCGTCGTTTGCCTTGCGTATCTGGTCGAGCGCCTGTTTGTTCTCAGTGAGCGCGAAATCTATCTCCATGCAGCGCTCCGCGACCATCTCTCGGGAGTAGTTGAGGAACTTATCCTCGAACCGCTGGAGATATATCGTGAGCTGCGACCCGGCGGTCCCTACCGCGATATCCAGCCCCACCATCAGCGCCGCGTACAGAACTATCTGCGGAACGCTGCGCTCCGGCTGGCAGAGAGCGTCCACCAGCAGCGGCAGGAATATCAGGTCAACGAACGGAAGTGCCGCCTGCACGATGACGTTTATCACCGAAACGATGAAGTAGCGCTTGCTGAGTTTCCATGCCACCGGCAGGTAAAATTTCAGAGTGCCTAGCACTACGCTCTTTTTCTTTTCATTTTTGCTGTAATTACTCACGGACAACGCCACCTTCCTCTGCGGAAGCGTTTTCCGCTCCGTCCTCAACGTAATACTGCGCCTGAACGCGGAACATCTCCGCATACGCGCCGTCCTTTTTCAGCAGCTCGTCATGAGTTCCGTACTCCACCATCTCGCCGCCCTTGAACATCGCTATGGTGTCGCAGAAACGCGTGGACGAAAGTCTGTGCGATATGTAAACTGCGGATTTGTCGCCTATCATGCCGTCAAAGCTCTGATACAGCCGATATTCCGCGAGGGCGTCCAGCGCGGCGGTAGGCTCGTCGAGCACGACCACCGGAGCATTCTTGTACAGCGCCCTTGCCAGCGCCATTTTCTGCTTTTCGCCGCCGGAAAGGTCAACGCCGTCGTCGTAGAGGACTTTCAGCATCTGGGTGTCTATGCCTTTCGGCAGCTTGTCGAGCTTTTCGCCCATACCCGCAGCACGGAGGTATTCCTCCGCCTTCCGCTTGTCGGTGCCCTCTGTGAGCTGCATTGAAACGTTCTCGCACAGTGGGAACGCGAACACCTCCACCTCCTGGAACGCTGGTGAAAACAGCCGGAAATACTCACTGCGATCGAATTCGCGGATGTCTATACCGTTGCAGAGTATCTGCCCCTCCGTTACATCGTACAGCCGCAGAAGCAGCTTGATGAACGTGGTCTTGCCTGCGCCGTTCAGCCCGACCACCGCCAGGCGCTGTCCTGCGCTGAACGTGAGATTCAGGTTTTTCAGCGCGTAGGTCTCCTGACCCTTGTAGCGGAACGAAACGTTGCGGAATTCGAACGTGTAGCCGTCCGCCTTGGGGATAGGGGTATGTTTTTCCTGCAGCTGGTCGGCGTTTTTGATGTCCATGTAGCTGCGGAAATCGTCCGTTTTCGCGGAGTGCTCCCGCATGCCGCCCAGCGACTGGAGGAACTGGCTGACGTACATTGAAAACGTGATGGCGCTTCCGGTGTACAAAGTGAAATCGCCGATGGACATGCCGTTGAACAGCATATCGTAAATGAGCCAGCCGTAAATTATCACGTTTCTCACAAGCGCGATACCCTGCGAGAACCATGTGTTCCAGCCCCAGTACACCCGGGACTGTATCCAGTGTTTTAACTCGATATCGTTGAGATCCTTATACTTCCCGAGCAGCCATTTTTTCATGCCGTACAGCCGGATATCCTTGGCGTAGGTGAAGTCGGTGGAAACATCCTGCATGTAGTACATTTTGCGCCAGTGGGGAGCCATCGCGTCCCACATGACTTCCTTATCCTTTATACGGATGTAGTCGAAATACTCGAACTGGATGAACGACAGCACTGCGATGATGAGCACCAGCCAGCCGTTGAACGTGAAGATTATCCCCACTGCGGTAACGACCGCGACAAGCTGTACTGCCGTAGACCACATGTTTGACATGAGCGCTCCCACGCCCATCCACTCGCCCTCTACAGCGCGCTTAGCCTTTTGCAGGCGGTCGAGCATTTCCGGGTCTTCGAGCTGCTCGTACTGCATGGTCATGGTCTTGGCTATACGCTCCCGCACAAGACCGTTTCTAGTCACCAGGAAGCCGATACGCAGATTCTTTGCGGAAAGCGTATTCAGCCACATCATGATGAATTCCACTACCGTAGTGCCTGCGACCAGCCACAGCAGCGGGGCAATGTCCCGGTCGGCGGCGCCTGCCTGCTGGGTTATCATGTCGATAACGAGCTTTGCGATTACCGTCCAGATGTATGACATGGAGGCTCCCGCGATACCTCCGATGAGCAGGTACGCCACGGTGCTTTTCCTGTAGCGCAGGAAAGCCCGCATGATGTACCCGCAGTTGCTGATGAGCCCATACTCATGGTGGAGCTCGTCAGTCTGTTCCTTTTTCTTATTTTTGTAAAATAGCATGTTGAATTCTCCGGGAACAGAGGAGAAACAAATCAGACTTCCACGTCTGCTTCGTAGTCTACTCCGTCTATTCCAAATCCAAACAGCTCGTAGAAGTCCTTCCAGTAGCCGTCGATATCGGTAAATTCTTTGAAATTATCGGCGTTGAGGACGTTCCAGAGCTTCGTTACCTCGTCCTGGATCTCGGGTCTCATCTCGAGGTCGTCAAGACGTATTCTTCCCTCGCCGTCAACTGCGCCGGAAACCGGCTTGCCGTCTGCGCCGAGTTTTTCAGCGAACAGGCGGTACATCTGCTCGATACAGCCCTCGTGTACTCCCTTTTCTTTCATCACCTTGTAAAGGATAGAGATGTACAGCGGAACTATCGGGATAGCCGCGCTGGACTGTGTGACGAGCGCCTTGTTGACGGAGATGTACGCTTTGATTCCGTCTGCGGCGTATTTCTCGGTTATCTCCTTCGAGGTCTGGAACAGGTGAGCCTTGGCTCTGCCTATAGAGCCCTCGAAGTACATCGGGTGGGTTATTTCCGGACCGATATACGAATAGGCAACGGTAACGGCGTTGTCCTCTATTGCGTCAGCAGCTTTCAGTGCGTCGATCCACGCCGCCCAGTCCTCGCCGCCCATTACCTTTACGGTGGCGGTTATCTCTTCCTCGGTGGCAGGCTCGATGGTGACCTCGGAAACGGTGTTGTTCCTAAGGTCGATAGTTTTGTTGGTGTAGGGTTCTCCGGTGGTCTTGAGCACGGAGGAATATGTCACGTCGCCGACTGTTCTTCTGGGAGCGGCAAGGCTGTAAACAACGCAGTCTACTTTTCCGAGGTCGGACTTGATGATGTCGATGACCTCCTTTTTGCACTCGTCAGAATAGGCGTCGCCGTTTACGGTCTTTGCGTACAGCCCGTCAGCTTTTGCGAATTTCTCAAAAGCCTGGGTGTTGTACCAGCCGGAGGTACCGGTCTTGTTTCCGCTGGCGGGTCTGTCGAACATCACGCCGAGCGTAGCCGCTCCCCCTGCGAATGCAAGGGAAATGCGCGATGCCAGTCCGTAGCCCATGGAGCTTCCGAGAACCAGTACTTTCTTGGGCTTGAAACCGTTATCCTCCGCTTTCTTGGACTTAACGTATTCTATCTCAGACTTAACGACTGCCTCGCAGCCCACCGGGTGAGCCGTTGTGCAGATGAATCCTCTTACCTTTGGTTTAACTATCATATTGATACTCCTTCCCCGCAGTACTGCAAGACACGAGTGCGATACTGCGCTTTGAAAATGAAAGCTGCGGACTTCCGCAGTGCGTACTTATTTATTGTACCATAAAATCTGGCGTATTACAAGGGGTAAACGTGTTTTTTCAGTCCGGGAACTCGGAAAGCTCCCTGATGAACACATCCGCGAACTGTGAAACATCCCCGCGTGGAGCGGTGTTGGGGTCGTAGATACCGATGACCCGGAATCCGGCGTTGTGAGCAGTTTCAGCGCAGTAGGCGGAATCCTCGACCACGGTGCATTCTGAAATTTGAGCTCCCAGCCGTTCCGCAGCCTGTAGGAAAATATCCGGCTTGTCCTTATGCGCTCCAGCTTCGGTGCAGTCAAGATAGAACCGGAAAAACCTGTCCAGCCCGAATTTCTTCATGAACGGCTCGGAGACCCAGCGGTCGGTTGCGCTCGCGATGCACATCACCGCACCCGCAGAACTGAGCCGCTCCATCAGCTCAAGCGCGCCGGGACGCGGCTGGATTATCTCCGCGTACTTTTCTTTCATTGCAAGCCGTACCTGCTGCATGCGCTCCTTGTCGTAACGCTCGTCCTCCCGGAAACTGCCGTACCAATAGCCCATGCTGTCCGCGAGGGTACCGTCCAGGTCAAATATGTAGTATTTCATAACGTTCTTCCTTTATTCTATAATTCCGTAATTCAGTTTCATCAGCAGCACCCGCGTGACTGCCTCGTTGATACGCCCCGCAGGTATCTCGCCGGACTCCACCGCCGCAGTCAGCGCCTCCGCAGCCGCCGCGTAATCAGTGCAGCACAGCAGGTCTGCTCCGGCTTTCAGCGCTGTTACCGCCGCGTCGTTTTCGCCGCAGTATTCGCCTACAGCGTCCATCGAGAGGTCGTCGGTCATTGCAGCGCCGGTGAATCCCTGTTCCCGCAGGAACGCATACATCTTACCGGACAGCGACCCGGGCAGGCTGTCGTCGATACAGTTCACGATATTGTGCGACACCATGACCACCGGTGCGCCCGCGGAAATACCGGCGCGGAACGGCTCGAGGTCAAGGTCGTCAAACTCGGACAGCGGGCGCTCGTCTATCGAAATCCCCGTGTGGGTATCCAAATTGTTTCCGTAACCCGGGAAGTGTTTCAGGGCGCATATCAGCCCGCTCTGCCCGTAACTGCCGACTGCCGCGCTCACTGCCTGCGTCACCTGCTGCGTGTCAGTGCCGTAGGCGCGGTCGTAGATGAAGTCGGTTTCGGAGCGCGGGAGGTCGCATACCGGAGCGAGGTTCATATTCAGCCCCAGCCGGCTCATCAGTCCGGATATCTCCCGCGCTTCGGAGCGCACGGCGTCCAGACCCTGCGCGAGTACCTCGGACTGGGCAGGGAACGGCTCCGCGCGGTACTGCGGGTACTTTGAGATGCGCACCACTGTGCCGCCCTCCTCGTCCGCCGCGAACAGCATTCGCAGCTTTGACGCGCCTTGTATCGCTGCGATGTCCGCGGTTATCTCCTCCGGGGTGCTGTCGCGGAAGTCCGCTCCGAACATCACATAACCGCCCAGATGGTACTTCTGCACTTCCGACAGCGCATTTTCCCCGGGGTATCTCGCGAGTATCACCTGACCTGCCTTTTCTGCGGCGGTCATTCCGGAAAGTATCTCGGCTGCGCGCTGTTCAGCCGGGGAAGTGGGGTCAGTGGGGTCAGTAGGTTCAGCGGACCTGGTTTCTTCGGCGGTTTCCGTCGGGAGTGCGCCGCCGGGGTCCGTGTTTTCTGTGGAGCTTGTGACGACCGATGGCACTGGAGATTCCTCAACGCGGTCGGTGGATTGGCAGCCGGTCAGCAGTATCAGCATTCCTATTATATAAAGCATTAACTTTTTCATTATGTTCGCTCCTTTCTCTTATAGTATTGTACAGCCTTGCACGAAAAAAGTCAAGCGCCGGGATATAAACTGAGCCTATAACCAGCTATAGAAATAAAGGATTGGACAAATACCTACTACTGTGATATACTTAGTACAGAAAGAAAAACACGGAGGTGCTGAAATGAATATATCAAACTTCATCAAAGCAATAAAGAACACTACCGACCGAATGTGTTGCCGCTCCGCACGAATGTGCTGATAGCGCACCTAAAAAACTGAACAGAACAAACGAACGAAATTCTAATTAATATTTGGAGGATAAACACCATGTCAGAGAACAAGAACTACAGATTTGAAACCTTACAGCTCCACGTTGGCCAGGAGCAGCCCGATCCCGCTTCCGACGCACGCGCAGTGCCGATATACGCTACCACTTCCTACGTTTTCAAGAACTCCGCTCACGCAGCCGCACGTTTCGGCCTTGCTGACGCGGGCAACATCTACGGCAGACTTACCAACTCCACCCAGGACGTATTTGAGAAGCGTATCGCAGCTCTCGAGGGCGGCGTAGCTGCACTTGCGACAGCTTCCGGTGCAGCAGCCATCACCTATACCATCCAGGCGCTGGCAAAGCAGGGGGAGAACATCGTTGCAGCAAACACCATCTACGGCGGCACATATAACCTGCTGGAACACACTCTCCCACTGTATGGCATAACCGCAAAGTTCGTTGACCCCTATGTTGAGGGCTCCTTCGAGGCGGCTATCGACGAGAACACCAAGGCTCTGTACGTTGAGTCCCTGGGCAACCCGAACTCCAACGTTGCGGACATCGAAACACTTGCAAAGATCGCTCACAAGCACGGCATCCCGCTGGTAGTGGACAGCACCTTTGCAACTCCCTACCTGCTCCGTCCGATCGAGTACGGCGCTGATATCGTTGTTCATTCCGCTACCAAGTTCATCGGCGGTCATGGCACAGCGATCGGCGGCGTTATCGTAGACAGCGGCAACTTCGACTGGAAGAAGTCCGGCAGATACGCATGGATCTCCGAGCCGAACCCCTCCTACCACGGTATCAGCTTCTCCGACGCAGTAGGCGCGGCAGCGTTCGTTACCTACATCAGGGCTATCCTCCTGCGTGACACCGGCGCGACTATCTCTCCGTTCCACGCATTCATATTCCTCCAGGGTCTGGAAACTCTCTCACTGCGCGTTGAGCGCCACGTATTCAACGCCATCAAGGTAGTTGAGTACCTCAGCAAGCACCCGCAGGTAGAGGCTGTACATCACCCCTCGCTCGCTTCCGAGCCTACTCACGAGCTGTACAAGAAGTACTTCCCGAACGGCGGTGGCTCTATCTTCACATTCGAGGTAAAGGGCACTGCGGAGGACGCTCAGAAGTTCATCGACAATCTTCCGATATTCTCTCTGCTTGCTAACGTTGCAGATGTTAAGTCCCTGGTCATCCACCCGGCGTCCACCACACACTCTCAGCTCACTGAATCCGAGCTGCTGGAGCAGGGCATCAAGCCGAACACCATCAGACTTTCCATCGGCACAGAGCACATCGACGACCTCATCGAAGCTCTGGACACTGCATTCGCAGCTATAAAGTAATTTCCACCGTTTGCATTGGTTTTTCCTTACTGAATACTTTTCCCCGGGCGGAAGCCCGGGGAGTTTTTTTCGATAATATGATCCCGCAGCGTGAACTGCGGGATCAGTTTATTTAACTGTGATGGTGTTCGACCACTTGCTATAAAGCGTCTTTTTGCCTACTGGTTTCACATAACCGCGGATACGGAATTTATAGGTATTCTGATCGGTGTTGAGATTTTCCGCCATGTAAAGCCGCGGGAATGTCCCCACCGTCGCAAGCTTCGTAAATTTTCCGCCGTTTACCGACATGTAGACCTGGTAGCCGTCAACTCCGGATTGTTTCTCCCAGTCGATGGTAACGTTATACAATGCCTTTCCACGCAGCTTGATGGTGGGTTTATCCGGCGCCTTTGTTTCTTCCGGGATTCCGCGGAGCTGTATTTTCTCAGAGCTGCCGATGAGCGTCTTTTTTCCGGAGGTTATTTCGTACATTCCGGTCACGGCATCTGAAAGCAGCGATTTCGCCGCCTTGCTGCCGGATTTAAATGAAAATGCGTATTTCACTGTACCGTCAGCCTGCTGCTTTGCGTCAACGTACATTTTGGCAGATATGTCCTTGCCATCCTGTTTCGAAAGATAAGTAATACTGCCGTCCTGTTTCATCGTCAGCGTCGTGGCGGTATTGCCGCACCACAGTCCGAGTTTCAGAACAGCGTTCTTTGTATTGCGGAATTTCGTGTAATCCGCCGCAGGAACAGTCAGAACAGCGCTGATGTGCTTTTTGCGGAACGTGTTTTCCTGAAGCTCAAACGATACTGTTTCTCCGATCCATCGTGCCGGGACCGACAGTTCGTTTCCGTATTTTCCTACTTCGACCGGGTCAAGGTAAACATTGCTGAATTTGCACAGAAGCTGTGTGCAGCCGGTCAGATACGGCATGAAACTGCTGATTGTCTTGTCGGTCGCGCTGAACTTCCAGCGGAATCCCCAGGAATCGCCGTCGGCGGTGCCGTACAGTCCCTCAAGGCTCATTGCCGAATTCCAGGTGGAGTATTCAAGATAGCCCTTTCCGGAAACGCCGCAGTAGACTTTCTGTCCGCCCTCGTAGCCTGGTATTGCGGGCTCTGGGGATTTTTTCGTGAAGTCTGCCGCGATAAAGATGAACATTTCCTTGTCAGCTGTATACAGCTCCACCCGGAATCCCTTTTCGTTGTTGACAAAGGTTTTGTATTGTTTCTCAGTCAGTCCGTTGAGGTCGATAGTGTAGTACTCTCCCTCAAGCCTGCCGGTGACAGTCAGAGCGGATTTTGCGCCGGCAGTGACGTTAACGCAGAACATAGCGGGAAATGCGGTCAGGATTGCTATAAATAGTGAGATCAGTCTCTTTTTCATTGTTGCCCCTCCTAAATATACTATAATAATATTATAACAGCACAATAATTGTAAGTCAACATGCAAATTTGCATTATTTTTTAATGCGATATGTAAATATAACATTTTTCTACAAAATGAAATTGTCATATAAAATCGCAAATTGTAATACTATACTTGAAATATACAAATAGTATAGCGCAAACACATTTATTGCGTGATTTTGTTGACAAACAGCCATAATAGGTGTATAATTAAAATGTATGGTCTTTTATGATAGGGCTTTGTTGCCCGGCGGAAAAAATTCTGCATAAATTTTCTGAATTGTTGAAACTTTTTTCATTTTGTGCCTGACTTCAATTATGCAGGCAGTTAAGCGAGGTGAGCAACTGCGTGGGAAATCCAGATTTAGACAGCTATTTTGACGCTGTATACGCCGAAACTTTCAATTCCGTTTCAAGATTTGTGGTGAGCCACGCAGCCCGTTTCCAGGATTCTGAGGATATTGTTCAGAATGTCTACACGAGATTCTATAAAAGAATTTCGGAAAAGGGGTACGCTGATATCGAATCAGCGGAGGCTTTCCTTATTAATATAGCAAAGTTTGAGTGCCGGAGCGTGTTCTCTGGCTTCATGCGCCGCAAGGATCGCGATGTCATGCTCTCTGAGATAGACGACGATCAGGCGGCAGCGTTCGAGGCGGAGATGTCCCGGGATCAGAAGCTACTTGAGGACGTCATGGCTGATAAGCTGCTTGCAAAGCAGATCTTCGACGATATTATGTCCGGAGATGAGACTGTGGGCAAGATATTCTACCTGCATTTCGTCTGCGACATGAAGCTTGAGGAGGTCGCGAATCAGCTTGATATGCGGCTTTCCACCGTCAAGACCAAGCTTTATCGCACCATCGAAAAACAGAAAAAGAAATTCGGTATCTAACGACCGAATGTTATATCCAGTCGAAATATTACCAGAAGTTTCGACAGCGTGCTATTCCAAAACGTATAATAATGTTGGATATTACGCATAGTTTTGACATAGCATTCTAAAAAGGCATATAATAATACATGAGAAAGGAGGTCTGCCCGTATGAATAAAAATGAATTCTACAAACAGCTTATGAGCGAGTATTCGTTCGACGCCGATAAAATTCGTGCTAATGCGAAGCGCGGCAAGAGTGCGCGGCAGAAGCTCCAGCCCATGTATGTAGGCATGACTGCGGCTGCGGCTGCGCTTGTCGTCACCGTGGGAACTCTCGCGGCGGTGAACCTGACGAAGAACAACGGCGTTTCCTTGACAGACTCAGGTCTTGCGACGCTTTCTGCAAACGACAGGGTCATCCACGCGATAGAGCAGCTCGAAAAGGAGCGCGGCAGCGAGGAATCCAAGGACTTCCTCGTGAATTTCACGGCTTCGATGTCCCCGGCAGAAGTGCAGGCAGTGCTTACGCGCTATGTTGACGGTTCCATGCCAGTAAAAATGCTGTACTTTGCAGACGGCACCAGGATGAATTCCACGGACAGCATCGGAGAGGTTTTCACTTCCGGCGCTGACTATAAAATAACCGCTGCGGCGGTGTACTGCACCGGCGACATTGCGACAAAGCTCCAGAGCGACCCCGCAGTTTTCCTTATTGAATCCATGACCGAGAGCGACTATGAAAGCGTAACTCCGGTCAATATCGGTGACGTCGATACTACCGAGGTGACGCTCCCTGATAATTCCAATGTCGTGATCCCTCCGGAAAAGCCGGATAACAGTATTATTGCTGAGCCCGGCGGTAACGATACTTCCGAGGGGCTTGACGGAACGGTGGAGCCCGAAGCAACTGAGGAGATGGACGGCACCAGCGAGCCTGGCACATCTGTAGCCACGGCAGAGGTCGTGACAGAAGATGCAGGCGGCAGCGAGGATAACTCTACCGTCACTAACGAGGTCCCTGAGGAGACGACCAGACCGTCTGAAACGGAAACTCCGTCAACAAGCACCGGAAGCGAGGAGGCTGATCAGACTATTCCGTCCGAGAGCACTCATCCTGCCGAAGCGCTTCCCGCTGGCGTAGAGCTTCCGCAGAATGTTCCAGCGACGAATTATACCGCCTACGTTGAGGCTGACACTGCGTTCTTCCTTACCGAGGACACTTTCTTTGTAAGAAATCGCTCCGGCGTTTCGCTGTACCGTTACGCGGACGGCTCAGAGACGCTGATCTGCTCTGAGTCTATTGACGAACCCAAGATAGTTTGGGTCGCTGAAAACGGCGGAAAGCTTATCGTCAGCGGCATAAGCGAATTCGGCACCCGCGGCAGACTTCTTTGCGTGGACGCTGAATCGGGGGACATCACTGATCTCCATGCAGAGGATATGGTAATGTCCGGCGTGCTCCAGAGCGCAAGTTATAATGCGGATAGTCAGCTTCTCGTGATGAATGTCCGCGAGGATGGAATGTACTACATCATCACAGCTTTCTGTGACCTGTCGGATTCCGATTATATCGCGACCCCCTATGAATCTTCGAACAAGATAACAATTGCAGCCGCCAATGCCGGCGTTGTTTACTTCACTGAGACCTACGGCGGAAGCACAAAGCTGATGTCTGTTGACAAAAACGGCAATGTCGCTAATCTTCATGACTTTGGTAATAATGTTTCCGTGAGCAGAAACCTTGCATTCACACATGCTGTGTTCACTCCCGAGACTGGCTCTGTTATTGGCTTTACCGAGGTGTTTGATCCGGCTGCAGGAAAACTTATACAGCTGAACGATTCCGATACTGGCAGCGTTTATTTCGGTTCTTCAAAGCACAGTTTCAGCTGCGACGGCAGCGTTTATACCGTGTCCGGCGGGGAAGTCATCAGTTCAGGCGGGCTTTCCACGACCGCAGCCATCGACTACAGAAAGAGCTTTTCTGAAAAGTATTCAGCGGCGGCGTCCAATGGATACGTTAAGATAACTGACAGTATCTACACTGCGGCAAATAAATCCTCGCTCATGACATTCAGCGAGATAACTGAAAATTCAAGCGCAGACCTGCGCAGGGCAGTTGATCAGGCAATTGGACTTAATAACGCGATAGCCCTCGGACAGTGCAGACAGAGCGGAATAACGACCCCTGAAACATTGGTGGATTGCATAAAGTACTGCTATACTGATAAAGCGGTAGACGAGCTGATAAATCGCTGCGGAATAAGCACGCTCGGCGCGCTCCACTATTCAGACGGTGGTCTGACGCCAATAAATGGCACAGATACTACGCTGGTCATAAGCAGCGAGAATTCCGACAGCGCGTCTGGCATGCTGTACATCAAGGCGGGCAGCTATGCCGGGAAGACAGCATACCGGTCAGTTGGAGTAAGCTTCTCCAAGGTGAACGGCAGCTGGAAGCTGGATTCCGTGATTTAAATAACGATTCAGAACCGTCCGCGGTAAACGGGCGGTTCTTGTTTTATCTGGAGGTTAGATTGAAAGCAGGTATCATTATTGCAGCCGTGCTTGCCGTCGTCGCAGCGGGGTGTATTGCGGCGTTCATCATAATGCGGAATGTTCCGGTAGAAGCGCCCGCAGCCGAGATACGCGTTGACGGCGAGGTCGTACGCGTTCTTCCGATGGACCAGGACGCGGAATATACTGTTGAAACAAAGTACGGGAAGAATACTGTTCAGGTCAGCGGCGGAGAGGTGCGTATAACATCCGCTGACTGTCCGGATAAGGTCTGCGTAAAAACCGGCGGGATCTCAGGCGGGGTGGTGCCTATAATCTGCCTGCCGCATAGATTGGAAGTAAGGGTCATAGATTCAGCGCAGGCTGAGTTTGACGCAGGAACGTTTTAACAATATATGTCATATTCCTGCGGTGAAAAGTGAAATTTTTGAAAAAAGTATTAACATTTCAGCTGAAATGTGCTATAATATAATGTGTATCTCTGAATGAATCGGGATACTTTTGACTTAGGATACAGACAAACCGCGCTGCGATACGCTGCGCAGGGGTGATCAGGGTATGAACAAAAAGAAAATTCGATACATCAAGATCAAAGATGAACAGCCTAAAAAGCGTTCCTCTAAGAAGTCGCGCAGCCGCGCGGCAAAGAACTTCGGCCACGCTATGACCATAGTGGGCACGACATTTTCCGCAATGCTGCTGATTCTGGTTATCATGGTCTGCATAGTTGCGACGGTGCTTGCCGTGTATGTCCTGGATTTCGCGGACAACTCCTACGACGCGAACCTGAAGGACATCGAGATGAAGTACACAAGCTTTGTCTACGGCTACGACGAGGACAACGAGCTCGTGGAGATAAAGCGCCTTGCGTCTGAGCAGAACCGCGTTTGGGTGGACTATGAGGATATGCCCAAGTGCCTTATCGACGCAGTTGTGGCGTCGGAGGACAAGCGTTTCTACACGCACAAGGGAGTTGACTGGTACAGAACCGCCGGAGCGTTCTTCTCCAACGGCGACAGTGGCGGCGGCTCCACGATAACTCAGCAGCTTGTAAAAAACCTCACCGGCGACAAGGAGGTAAGCTGGGAGCGTAAGCTACGCGAGATCTTCCGTGCGCTGAGCCTTGAGGAAAAGTACACCAAGATCGACATTCTCGAGAGCTATCTCAATCAGATATGGTTCAACGGAATGATATACGGCGTCGGTGCGGCTTCAGAGTACTATTTCGGCAAGGACGTTTCCGACCTCAACATCGGAGAGGCGGCTGTACTGGCTGGTATGATACGAAATCCTTCCAAGATGTCGCCGTATTACGACCTGGCGCGTAGCAAGCAGCAGCAGAATTACTCTCTTCGCTGCATGTACGAGCAGGGTATGATCACCACTAAGGAATACGAGGATTACCGTCTGAACCGCATCCAGGTGCATTTCGCAAAGCCTGTCTACGGTGATGATTACGGTTACATTGACGAGCGCACGCTTGTTGATGATACAGACGACAGCGACCTTGACGCGTCCGTTCAGGATAAGCCCTACCAGGCGTACAAGTGGAACGGCGACTATGAGGTCAGCCAGGACTGGTACGTTGACGCGGCTATCGATCAGGTCATCAACGACTTTGCGGACCTCAAGGGCATCACCTACACATCTGCGAAGAATGAGCTGTACAACGGCGGCTATAAAATCTATATCAACGAAAACATGAAACTCCAGAAGATACTGGAGGAGAAATATCGTGACCCGTACACGGTGCTCTCCTATTATAATGAGAGCGCAGCGGAAAAGGATCTGATACAGTCGGCGTTCATCGTGATGGATTATACCGGAACGGTGCAGGCGGTCGTAGGCGGTCTGGGCGAGAAACCCGGCGACGGTGCATTCAACCGCGCAACGCAGGCGACGCGCTCCCCGGGTTCGACGATGAAGCCTATATCCACATACTCGCTGGCGGTGCAGAAGAATCTGATCACCTATTCCACGCTGATTCCGGATGAGGCGATAAACATCGGCACTGAGGCGGAGCCGCAGATCTGGCCGCAGAACTACGGCGAGGTATGGGGCGACGGAACACTCCGCACCGCGTGGTACGGCGTACAGCACTCGCTGAACACACTGGCGGTCAGGGTCGGCAGAATGAACACCACGAGGGCGATGTACACCCAGCTCACGCAGATGCTTGGCTTCACGACCCTGGTGGAATCGGATATCGCGCTTTCTCCGCTGTGCCTTGGCGCGCTTACTAACGGAGCAAAGCTGGTCGAAGTCGCGGGCGCTTATCAGATCTTCGGCAACGGAGGAATTTATTACCGTCCGATGTTCTACAGTAAGGTCGAGGACAGCAAGGGCAACGTGATAATGGAGCAGGACTTTTACGGCACTCAGGCGGTGGACAGCGATACCGCATGGGTAACTAACCGCATGATCTATAAGGTAGTCAACGGCGACAGCGGAACTGGTCCTAAGGCGAAACTTCCCAATGTTGAGGTAATCGGTAAGACTGGTACTTCGAATGCCGGAACCGACCTGCTGTTCATGGGACTTACGCCGGAGTATATCGGCGGACTGTGGATAGGCTACGATGACAGCCGAGTTATCGGCGGCGGCGACGGCTGGAAGGCTGTAGCGCAGGTATGGCATGATGTCATGATAGATATTCAGGACACTTCCCAGGTGCTGAACTTCGTTCCCGACCCGACGGTCGTTGAGCGTCAGTACTGCACCATGACGGGACTGCTTGCAACGAACAAGTGCAGCTCTACCAACACGGGCTACTACCGGGCAAGCAATCTGCCGGATTACTGCAACGGCGACCATGGGACGATACGCGACCAGATACGCGCTAACAATCCGCAGTGAGTGCGTGATTTTAAGCGGCTGCAAATGCAGCCGCTTTTCCTTTGCCCTGCGTTGTTCTGAAATTTTTAAAATATATCCTGCAAACTCTCTGAATCTGTTAAATTCTTGATTATGCTCATTTGCACGCGGTCGGAATAAAAAATGAAACGAATCAAGAGAAACGGAGAAAAACCGAGAGAAAGTAAGAGAAACCGAAAGAGAACCGGATATATTTGAAATATACGCGGGAAAACCCTTGACAAAGCGGGATAAAACGTGTATAATATCAACTGTTGCATAGTGGCATTTGTGTAGAAATGCCAGATAATTAAATAAGGAGGAAACTAATATGTCAACTTATATGCCTAAGGCTGCCGAAGTTGAGCGCAGCTGGTATATTCTCGACGCAGCTGACAAGCCCCTGGGCCGTGTAGCTGCAACAGCCGCTCACATTCTGAGAGGCAAGCACAAGCCTACATTCGCTCCCCACTGCGACTGCGGCGATCATGTGATCATCATCAACTGCGCAAAGGCAGTCCTCACCGGCAAGAAGCTGGAGAAGAAGGTTTACAGATGGCACACCGGCTGGATCGGTCATCTCAAGGAAGTCGGCTATGACAAGCTGATGAAGGAGAACCCCGAGAAGGCAATGACCATCGCTGTAAACGGCATGCTGCCCAACACCACACTCGGCAGAAAGGCTCTCACCAGACTGCGTTGCTACGCAGGTGCAGAGCACAACAACGCGGCTCAGAAGCCCGTTGAATACAAAATATAAGGAGGGTCTGAATAATGTACGATTCTAAGCCTTATTACTATGGCACCGGCAGAAGAAAGCACTCTGTTGCAAGAGTAAGAGTATATCCCGGTAGCGGTACTATTACCATTAACGGTCGTTCCATCGACGACTATTTCGGTCTGGAGACCCTCAAGCTGATTGTTCGTCAGCCCCTGACCCTCACAGACACCATTGAGAAGTTCGATATCGTTGCTACTGTTGCAGGCGGCGGTGTTACCGGTCAGGCAGGCGCTATCCGCCACGGTCTGTCCAGAGCACTCCTCCAGTATTCCGACGAGCTCCGTCCTGTCCTCAAGAAGGCTGGCTTCCTCACTCGTGACCCGAGAATGAAGGAAAGAAAGAAGTACGGTCTCAAGGCTGCACGTCGCGCTCCTCAGTTCTCCAAGAGATAATCTTTATCCCTTATGGGAGCTTTCAAAGCGCTTGTTTATGCGGTTTGTGGCATTATGTGTTAGTTTGGAAACAGGCAAATCACAGACTACAACCAACATAAAACTAACAAGCAACTAACAAAAATCAAGGCATTCATCGTTTGGTGAATGCCTTTTTTATTTCATATCCTGTTTATAGCTCTCAATAATTCCTGCACATTGACATGAGTGTAAACCCTCTCCGTCAGCGACGTAGCCCCGGTATTATCTATTCTAATTCGAGCTGAACAACATTCTTGCAATTATATATCATACGTGTTATAATACGAGATAGGTAATTCAATAACGACTACACAGGGAGGGTTCAGTTATGAATAATAATGCGCATAAAGAAAATGAAATAGATGAAACTACAGGGCTTCCTACCGACAGAAGCTATCTTGAATGCGGGCTTCCGGACTGGCTTGTTAAGTCCATTAAAAGGCTGAATGTCGCCTGGGAAAAGGTAGACAACGGACAAGAATGCCTGAGATGGGATTGCTATTGGTGTGAGCTTCAGAGCGATATCAACGTTGCCGAGGTAGAACGACTTATTTCTTCAGAACAGGCGTGGTATCTTCGGGAAAAGTATCTGAGACTAAGAATAAATGACGATGATATCTGACGATTTTCAACATTCTATTGCAGGCTGTCCTGACCTTGGTTTTATGGATACCGAAAGCGCTACTGTTTTACGCGATAGTGACTGATTTGTGCAAATCGAACAAAAACGCGTCAAAAAAATCTTGGCGTTTTATGGTAGACATTTCAGCCGTACTGTGATATAATAACTATACAGGTACTATACCCGCTATCTTTCTTTCGACTGGAGGAATTCATATGGCAAAGAAGAAGCTTTTCGGCAATAATATCAAGCCCTCATGCAAATACTGTGAGCTTGGCACTGCCGGCGAAGGCGATAAGATACACTGCTCCAAAATGGGCGATGTTAAGGCTTACGACTCCTGCAAGAAGTTTGTTTATTCCCCGCTGAAACGAGTTCCTAAGAAGGAACTTCAGCTTGCGAACTCTGCGGTCAATGATATTGATTTCTGATCGGTAATCAGGCTTTTAGAAGTGCTCCATGTCCTAGGCATGGAGCATTTTTATACAAAAATGAGCCTTTTGCGAACAATCATCGGTTTTTCTATTGCAAAATGCTAAAGCTTGTGGTATAATCTATATGATTATAATGCTCATGTTGGCATTGTAAATGGGAAATTGAGGAAATATATTATAAGGAGAGGATAATATGAAGCTCAACAAAAGAATTATTGCAGCAGTGCTTTCAGGATGCCTTACTGTTGGAACAGTGCAGAGTTCAATGGCGCTGACAAGCTTCGCCGTTGATTCGAACTACGATTCCAACGATTATGTCTGGTACTATGACGATACACTTTTCTACGGATACGGTGAAACCACTCCCAATGAGAAGTTCATAAAGGCAATACAGTCTGCGACAAATGTCAAGGATTACACTCAGATAACTTTCGGCAGCCTTGAACGTGTAACTTCCCTTAACCTCAGCGGAATGGGTCTGGAGTCTATACCTGGCATCGTTCAGTACATGCCGCGTCTGCGTTCGCTTGATCTTTCCAATAATAAGCTTCGCAATTCTACTATCGGTACGCTCGATCTGTCCAAGGATATCGCGCTTACGTCGGTAGACCTCAGCAACAACTACCTGACAAGCGTCCCGGCTTGGTTCTCCGCTCTTAACATCACCACCAAAAAGATCAACAACAACCTTATAAATACTACCAATCAGCGTAAGATCATCGTTACCCCCGACACCTATTACTTCGGCGTGGGAGATACTCTCACCGACGAGGATATCAAGGCGTTCAAGGATAAGGTGCTTTCTACCGTAACATTAAACGACAAGAGCCTGCTGCCGGAGTATTTCTACGATCCCGACCTGCCCACTTATAACTATCCGGATAGCGAGAAGAATAACTCCGCATACCTCAAGAATGAGAATATTGATTTTGACATCGATTTCAGCGCGAACGTCACAAATGAAGTTGTAAGCAAGGCTGGCAAGATCACCGGTACCATCTCGCTTTCGGTATATGGAAACGGAACAAGCTCCAATCCCAATATCCGCACGACTGTTACCGTATACTTCCTCGACGGAAATGATCCCACAACTATCAAGTTCCGCCTGGAGACCCTCATCGCAGAGTGCGAAAAGCTCACCAAGGATTCCTATACCTCCAACAGTTGGACTGTATTCTCGAATCAGCTCAGCACAGCAAAGGCGATACTCAACTACAGCAACACTGACAGCACCATGCTCCAGAATGCTTACGACAGCCTGACAGAGGCAAAGAAAAACCTCGTGAGCGGCGTAAACACAGGCACCAAGAAGATACTTACAGACCTCCTCACCATCGCAAAGACCTACAAGGAGGAGGATTACACCGTTGAAAGCTGGAAGCCCCTCGATAATGCGATAACCATGCTCACTGACGCGTCCAGCGATACCTCCACTTCGCTTGAGGACGCCAATAAGGCAATCAAGGCGTTTCAGGATGCACAGAACGGTCTGGTCCCCACTAAGCAGTCCACTCCCGATAAGATAACCAAGGCGCAGTTCGAGGCTATCTACGGCGAGAACAAGACCGTGACAGCCAAGGGCTCCACCCGCGACGGCTCCAAGTACAGCTGGAAGTTTACCGGAACTGATGTCACAAAGCCCGCTGATTTCGATCCCGAGGTACTTTATACAAGCACCGTTGAGGAGCAGATACGCTTTGAGGTAGGCTCTGCGAGTGATTACCAGATCATATCTTTCAAGCAGACCGGCGCTTTCCCGGGCATTGGCGAACTCACGCTGGATGTTTCCAATGTTTACAAGAACGGTACATACAGACTTTACAAGTGGAACACTTCCACCAAGAAGTCTGAATTCATCAGAGAGGTGACGGTAGACAACGGCTCCGTTACCACAAGTTTCAGCGAGGGCGGCGATTACTTCATAAGCTCCGTGCTCCAGAATTTCCAGATGATATCCTCGAACTTCAAGATCAACAACGACAAGCGCACCATCGCGGCTGGCTTCAAGAAGAAGTATACCGTTGCTGATTTCCGCGAAAACATCGAGAACGGCGAGGCAATAAAGGTGACCAACGCAGACGGCACCGCGGCGACCGAAACGCAGTACATCGCGACCGGTATGAAGGCTATGGCTCCCAACAGCGACGTTTCCTATTCGCTTATCGTATCCGGTGATGTCGACGGCGACGGAAACTGCACCGCGCTCGATGCTGTGAATATCCTCAAGGCTGTCATCGGTGAAACCACTCTTGACACCTACGAGCAGAAGGCTGCCGCAGACGTCAACGACGACGGCTGGGTAAGAGCAGACGATGCAGTGGTCATTCTGAAGTACATCGTGGGCATTGACTGATAACCGCCTCACGGAGGTAAAATGAACACAAAAACAATAGCGGAAAACCGCATCGTAAGGCATGAATACTTCATCATCGAGAGCTATGAGGCAGGGATCGAGCTGTTCGGCACGGAGGTCAAGTCAATCCGCAACGGCGGGGTCAACCTCAAGGATTCCTGGATATCTATAGAAAACGGCGAGGCGTTTATCCGCAACATGCACATTTCCCCCTACGAAAAAGGGAACATCTTCAACAAGGACCCTTACCGCACGCGAAAACTCCTCATGCATAAAAAGGAGATACTCAAGCTGTTCGGTCAGGTGAAGCAGGGCGGCTACACTTTGGTGCCGGTGTCCATGTATTTCAAGGATTCCATGGTCAAAGTGCAGGTCGGGCTCTGTAAGGGCAAAAAGCTCCACGATAAGCGCGACGATATGGCTAAGCGTGCCGCTGGCCGCGAGATCGAACGCGCAATGAAGGAGCGCAACCGTTAATAGCGTAAAACAGGGCTGAAAACCAGCCCTGTTTTTGTGTTTTTATGGTTTTGTGTGAATTCTACAGATTTTCTATTGACAACTTAAATATTTAGGTGTATAATGCTAATAGATAGAAAAATATTACTTAACTCATAAGCATATTACTTAATTTAAGGAGAATTCACATGAAAAAGTTCCTCGCAATAATGATGGCGGGCGCAGTTGTTCTCAGCATGGCTGGAATGACCGGATGCTCTGGCAATACTGCTTCCGGCTCGTCTGAGACCTCCGGAAATTCTGAAAACTCGCAGAGCGTTGCCGATAACGCAGATAGCTCTGTTGCTGATGACAACGCGGTTTCCGCTACAGCCGACAGCTCTGCCGCTGAACAGCCCGCTGAATCCGATAGCTCCGCTCTGCCGGTCGCAATGAAGCCTGACCTGCTTTCTGCGGCTATACAGGATAAGCTTGGTCTGGACGAGCAGACCGCTACAAAGGCGGCTGAGGATATGCTCCCCCTGCTGATGTATACCCAGGGTAATCCCGCTCGCGTAGCTAAGGTCATAAAGAAACTCCAGGCTGGCGAGGAAGTCACCATCGCTTACCTCGGCGGCTCGATCACCCAGGGAACAGGCGCTGACAACGAAAACTGCTACGCTGCGCTGACCACAAAGTGGATAGAGAGCCAGTACCCCGACGCAAAGGTGAACTACGTCAATGCAGGTATCGGCGCGACAGGCTCTTACATTGGCGTACACCGCTGCGACGCGCAGGTGCTCAGCCACGATCCCGACCTGGTGTTCATCGACTTCTCGGTAAACGATGAGTCCCAGAACAATGCGATAAACAAGCTCACCTATGAGGGACTTATCCGAAAGATATGGAAGCACTCCTCCAACCCGGGCATCATCTGCATCGCAATGACCCAGGACAACGGCACCAGCGTCCAGGACTGCCACGGTGAGGTAACTGAAAAGTACTCCGTTCCGTTCGTGTCCTACCATGACGCAATGCTGAACTTCCTCAACACTAACGACGTGCAGTGGTCTGATATTTCCGGAGACAATATCCACCCGAACATGTCCGGTCACGCTATCCTCAGCGCAATGCTGACGACATACATCCAGTACATCACAGATAACCTTGACAGCATTGACGATGCAGACCCTGAGCTTGCTCCCGCAGGCGACGAGGGCGCGAAGTACGAAAATGCAGTCCTGCTGACTACCGACGAGGCTCAGCCTGTCACCACCGGCGCGTTTGAGATGAAGCAGATGGAGTTCGGCGGATTCAAGAACCCCTGGATAGCAAAGCTCCCTGCAGACGCGGAGATAACTGACGACGACGCATTCGTCATCGAGGTGGAGGCGCAGAACATCGGTCTGCTGTATGCAAAGCTGACCAGCAACGCCGGAATGGCTGACGTGTACGTTGACGACGAGCTGGTTGCTACCATCAATGCTGATTTCACAGGCGGCTGGGGCAACTATGTGAACTTCACGCAGGTCAAGAGCTTCATGAGCTCCGGAAAGCACACCCTCAAGATAGTTCCCAAGCCGGGCGCAGAGGGCAAGCCGTTTGCGTTCTACATCTCCGGTATCACCATTTCCTAATTTGACGATTCGGGCACTTATATAGAAATACCGGCTCCCTTTCTCGGGGAGCCGGTATTTCAGTGTGTCGAAAAAATCGAATTTGCCCGCGAAGCGGGCTTTTGAAATCCGTTTTTTGCCACGGGTTTCCCGGGGCAAAAAACACTTCTATCCGCACAAGTGTGCGGTTTGTCGGCAACGCCGACAAACCGTGCGCGCAGGGCGGATGTTCGGCGGAAAAGTCACTTTAGTGACTTTTTCGACGGTCTGAAATACCGGCTCCCTTTCTCGGGGAGCCGGTATTTATTATTTCCTTGTAAGTTCGAAGCTGTTCATCGTCATGCGGCGCAGCTCCTCGTCCGGGACGTCGGACGCGCCCAGGCGGACACTGTTCCAGTGGGTCTTGTTCATGTGGTACGCGGGGGTCACTCCGTTGAACAGCTTGCGGAGCAGCTCCGCTTCCTGCGGGTCGCACTTCAGGTTCACTATGTACCCACCGTCGTGCGCCATCACCAGCGCGAACCATTTCCGGTTCAGGGTGTGCCGGCAGACTACGCTGTCGAAATCCTCATTGAACGGCTGGTCGGTGGAGGCTCCCGGAATGCTGCGGCAGAACTCCAGAAATTCTTCCCGGGTCATGTCACTTTTTCCTTATATAATGGAAGAAGCGGATATTACGGCACTCGGATGAGATGACAGGGGAAACCTCCGTAAGCTCCCAGTCCTTGTCGTGCTCAATGTCGGTGAAGAACACATCGCCGCTGAAGCTTTCGTAGATACGGGTGATGTACGCCTCGTCGCAGTAGGGAAGGAGCTCGCGGTAAATTTCGCCGCCGCCTATAACGAACACCTTTCCGTCCGCTTTCTTCGCAGAGTCGAGGAAGTCCTCAACGCTGCCGAAAACCTGAGCGCCCTCAAGCTGCTTGACGGTGCGGGAGATAACGCAGTTTTTCCTGCCGGGGAGCGGCTTTGCGCCTATGCTTTCCCAGGTCTTTCTGCCCATGACTACGGTAGAATCCGCGGTGGTTTCGCGGAAGAACTTCATGTCCTCGGGAATGTGCGCGAGAAGCCCACCGTCCTTTCCGATGGCCCAGTCGCAGTCTGCTGCAAGAATTATTGTCATTTTTTTATCCTCCTGAAATATAAAGTACAATACAATGATACTATTTTTCGGAGGGATTGTCAAGCCCTTATTCTTGTCGGCTTGACATCGGACACACCTGATGATATAATATTAGCTATAGTATTTTAATTGCGAAAAGAGGATAAAATGGTTCCTAAACTTATAATAGTCGTACCCTGTTACAACGAGCAGGAAGTACTTCCGATTACAGCTCCGCAGTTCCTTGTGAAGATAACTCAGCTTGCGGACGAGGGGCTGATTTCCCCGGACAGCCGCGTTATGTTCGTAAACGACGGCAGCAAGGACGATACCTGGAACATAATCCAGGACCTTGCGCAGCAGGACGAGCACTTCATCGGAATAGCCCAGAGCCGTAATCGCGGACATCAGAACGCAGTACTTGCCGGACTGATGGAAGCCAAGGATATGTGCGACGTCACGATAAGCATAGACTGTGACGGGCAGGACGACATCAACGCGATGGACGAGATGATAAAGGCGTATAACGACGGCTGCGAGATAGTGTACGGAGTACGCTCCAAGCGGGATACCGACACGTTTTTCAAGCGGTTTACGGCGGAGAGCTTTTACAAGCTGCTGAACTCCATGGGCGCGGAGGTCGTGTTCAATCATGCGGATTACCGCCTGATAAGCAGCCGTGCGCTGCAGGAGCTTGCTAAGTTCCAGGAGGTCAACATTTTCCTGCGGGGAATGGTGCCGCTGGTGGGGTTCAAGAGCACCAGCGTATACTACGAGCGCAGCGAGCGCGCGGCGGGTAAGTCGCATTACCCGCTTAGCAAAATGCTGGCGCTGGCGTTCGATGGTATCACCAGCCTTTCGATAAAGCCGATAAAGCTGATAATCGGAATGGGAATAATCGTTGCGCTCATCAGCTTTATCGGGATAATCTGGGCAGTGGTCGAGGCTATACTCGGAAAAACGGTGATGGGCTGGGCGTCAACGACTTGTATAATCTGCTTCCTTAGCGGAGTGCAGCTCATTTCGATAGGCGTCATCGGCGAGTATATCGGAAAGATATACATGGAGGTCAAGCATCGTCCGCGCTACATCATCAGCGACCGCACCTGGGAAAAGAACGACCGCGGCGAGGGCTGACCGTCACTGCATTTTCCGCAGCAGACGCTCCATCTCCTGTATGCCCCGGGTCTGGGAGGAGATTATCGCGTCAAGTATCGGGTGGAGCTGCTCGCAGATGGGATATTGCAGCGCGTTTTCAGACATGAGCACCGCGCCACGGTGGTGCGGTATCATTTCCCGCATGAAATCCGCTGCGACGCAGCCAGTGGTCCGGGCGTCTTTCATCTGGTCGAACATTATACCGGTGATGTCACGGAAGCGCCTCTGATAGCAGCACAGTTCCTGGCTGCAGTTCGTGATTTCCTGGCAGCATTCCAGCGCCGACTGCATGTCCTCTATGCTTTTCGTCTGGGAGGTTATGATGTTCTCGGCGATACAGCGCACGGGTCTGAACCGGGAGTGATTCAGCAGCTCCCTCGACATGGCTATCGCTGCGCGGTGGTGCGGTATCATCTGCACGATGAAGTTATGGGAGATGCTGCAATTCAGCTGCGCTGTGGTCATTTCGTCTATCATGGTTTCGAGTATCCTGCGGTAGCAGCGGATATATTCCGCAGTCCCGCTGTCTGGTGAGTTCATAGGCGGCTCCTTTCATATTTCTTTCATTGCGTCATTATATGCGGGGCGGATAGGTTCGGTGAATATTCCGGGGATTTTCGGAAATAATACGTTCCGCAAGGGCATTGCAGAACGGAGAGACATAGTTTTCAAAAAAATCTGAAAAAATTTAAATTTTTTTTGAAAAGCTATTGACAAATCGAATTTCCTGTGATATAATATTATTCGTTAAGTCACCAGGTTAAAAATCCTGATGAACAAAATATTGCGGTGTCGCCAAGCGGTAAGGCAGATGACTCTGACTCATCCATTGCGAGGGTTCAAATCCTTCCACCGCAACCAAACGAAAAGCTGTGCTTTTGAGCACGGCTTTTTTGTTTATGCGGACTATTTCCTTTCAAGCGGCAGAGAAGCGTTTCACATCAGTCTGAAGCCACATATCTTCACAGTATATCAGTCATATGATGTTAACATGCATTTGTTAAAAAATTCTCAAAAAATCGAGGATTACGACTTGACTTATTGCAAATTATCGGGTATAATGGTATTTGTGGAGGAAGCGTATGCAGCCGTTCTGAAGCCGCAGGCTTTCTCGTATTCCAAAAAAATTTCAGAAGGAGATAACTATTATGGCAAGAAATCCCGGTGTATTAACCAAGAACCCTAACGTTATCAAGTGGGTAGATGAGATGGTTGCTCTCACCAAGCCGGACCAGGTGATCTGGATCGACGGCTCCAAGGAGCAGCTCGACGAGCTTACCAACGAGGTTTGCTCCCTGCCCGACGGCGATAAGGACAAGATGTACAGACTGAACCCGGAGAAGCTCCCCGGCTGCCTGTATCACAGAACCCTCCCCAACGACGTTGCAAGAGTTGAGGACAGAACTTTCATCTGCTGCCGTGAGAAGAAGGACGCAGGCCCCACCAACAACTGGATGGATCCTAAGGACATGAAGGCAATGCTGACCCCCATGTACGACGGCGTTATGAAGGGCAGAACAATGTACGTTATCCCGTACTCCATGGGCCCGATCGGCTCCTCCCTCGCAAAGGTAGGCGTTGAGCTGACCGACTCCATCTACGTTGTTCTGAACATGAACATCATGACCAGAATGGGCGCTGACGCTTTCAAGAATCTCGGCGACACCTCCAATGACTTCGTTCGCGGTCTGCACAGCAAGGCTGACGTTAATCCCGAGAAGAGATACATCGTTCAGTTCCCCGAGGAGAACACTATCTGGTCCATCAACTCCGCATACGGCGGAAACGTTCTGCTGGGCAAGAAGTGCTTCGCACTCCGTATCGCTTCCTACCAGGGCAAGAACGAGGGCTGGATGGCTGAGCATATGCTTATCCTCGGCGTTAAGAAGCCCGATGGCGAGATGAGATACATCACCGCTGCATTCCCCTCTGCTTGCGGCAAGACCAACCTCGCAATGCTCATTCCTCCGGCAGTTTACAAGGAGCAGGGCTATGAGGTTTACACCGTAGGCGACGATATCGCCTGGATGAAGCCCGGCAAGGACGGCAGACTGTACGCTATCAACCCCGAGAACGGCTTCTTCGGCGTTGCTCCTGGTACAAACGCTAAGTCCAACTACAACGCACTCGCTTCCACAATGAAGAACACCATCTTCACCAACGTTGCTCTGAACAATGCAGACAACACCGTTTGGTGGGAGGGTCTCGACAAGAACCCGCCTGTTGACGCAACAGAGTGGAAGGGCGCAAAGGTAAACGGCGTTGAGTTCACTTCCGAGATCGACCCCGCTACCGGCAAGAACAAGAAGCTTGCTCACCCGAACTCCAGATTCACCGCTCCGGCTATCAACTGCCCGTGCGTATCCCCCGAGTTCAACAACCCGGACGGCGTTCCTGTAAGCGCTATCATCTTCGGCGGCAGACGTGCTTCCACAACTCCGCTGGTATATCAGTCCTTCGACTGGGTACACGGCACCTACATGGGTTCCGCAGTTTCCTCTGAGACTACCGCAGCAGCTACCGGCGCTGTAGGCGTTCTCCGTCACGATCCTATGGCTATGAAGCCGTTCATCGGTTACAACGTAGGCGACTACTGGGCACACTGGCTCGAGATGGGCGAGAAGCTCGGCGACAAGGCTCCTAAGATCTTCAACGTTAACTGGTTCAAGCAGGACGAGAACGGCAACTTCATCTGGCCGGGATTCGGCGACAACATGCGTGTTCTTGACTGGATCATCAAGCGTGTTGAGGGCAAGGTTGACGCTGTTGAGACTCCTATCGGATTCCTGCCTAAGAAGGGTGACATCAACCTCAAGGGTATCGAGGACGAGGTTACTTCCGAAGTTGAGGACAAGCTGCTTGCAGTTGATATCGACCTCTGGAAGAAGGAGATCGCAGAGATGCGCAGATATT
The DNA here is from genome assembly GCA_934446565.1 of uncultured Oscillospiraceae bacterium. Taxonomy (GTDB): domain Bacteria; phylum Bacillota; class Clostridia; order Oscillospirales; family Ruminococcaceae; genus CAG-115. Next base: position 73,615 of record CAKSEO010000006.1, read on the forward strand.
ACAACGATGATATCAAGGCAAAGGGCGGCAACATCCCGCAGGCTCTCTACGATGAGCTCGACAAGATCGAGGCTAGACTCAACAAGGCTTGATTTCAGCCAGACAGTCTATAACTGAATAACAAGAGCGCAGGTACGTTATCGTGCCTGCGCTTTTTGTATTGTATCAATTCATGCGTTCTTTTTACATCGGGAGCTTATCGCGTAGAATCTCAGTCCGTCGCTTGAAAAACTCAGCGCCAGTCCCTTTTCTGCAAAGTAATCCTCAAGGAAAACTCGCAGCTCATCGCTGCTGGGGTCTACCGAGAAATTCTGTCCGCCGCATGAGCCGTGATAGTGCAGCTCGGCGGAAAACTGCTCTGCGACCTGCTTTTTCAGCTGCGACATTTCAGTGAGATTGATCGTTCTTGTTGCCATATTTCCTCCTCATGCGTACTTGTTGTATTCGTCCTCACAGCTCCTCATGGCGAGTATCGTATCAGATATCAGCTCATCGAGGGATACCCCCATCAGCTCCGCGCCGCGCTCTATTACTTCCCGGGAGCAGCCAGCCGCGAAATTCGCCGACTTGTACTTTTTCTTCACGGATTTCAGTTCCATGTCCTGTACTGATTTGGACGGGCGCATGAGAGCCGCCGCGCCGATAAGTCCGGTGAGCTCGTCAACAGCGTACAGCACCTTTTCCATTTCATGCTCGGGCTCGATGTCAACGGTGAGTTTCCAGCCGTGGCTTGCTGTGGCGTGAATTATCCTTTCGTCCACATTGCGGGAGCGCATTATCTCCTGCTCCTTTATGCAGTGCTGCTCTGGATACATCTCGAAATCCAGGTCGTGCAGCAGCCCGACTATTCCCCAGAAGTCAGCCTCGTCAGAATAGCCCAGCTTTTCCGCATACCAGCGCATTACGCCCTCCACAGTCACTGCATGCCGCAGGTGGAATGTATCTTTATTGAACTCCGTGAGCAGCGCCCACGCCTCGTCGCGCGTCATATTATATTGCTCCTTTCCGATTCGCCTAACCAGACAAAACCTATAGATTATATATGATATGATACAACATCATTCCGGATTTGTCAATAGCTTTTGTAAAAAATCCCGTATTTCATCATTTGCGCCAAAAATATCGTTGACAAACATAGGGTATTATGCTATAATACATATTAAATTAGTAGGCAAATATTATATATAAAAGCAGGGATAGGGAATGGATGATTTTATATGCGTGAGCATAAATTATAAGAAATGCAGCGAGGAAGTGCGGGGAAAATTTACTTTTGCGCAGGAAATACGGGAAAACTTCATAACGGAACACAGCGCACTAAGCCCGGTGCTGCTGTGTACCTGCAACCGCACCGAGCTGTACATGACGGGCGGCGTCAACGACGGGCTGCGGCTGCTGGCGGAGCTTTCCGGCGTTACGAAGGCTCGGATGGAGGACTGCGCGATGCTGTTCAGCGGAGAGGGCGCGGTGCGGCATTTGTTCAGGGTGGCTTGCGGTGTGGATTCCATGGTGGTAGGCGAGGACGAGATACTGGGTCAGCTAAGGAATGCCTACGCAAAGTCCGCGGAGTTGATACAGCTATCGCACAGGGTCAATATCATATTCCAGAGCGCGGTAACTACTGCAAAGCGCATAAAGACCGAAACCGCGATATCCAAAACGTCGGTTTCCCACGCAACGCTTGCCGCGAAGCTTGCAGCACACTATGCTCCGGAGGTCAAAGTTTTGCTCATCGGCGTCAGCGGAAAGACCGGCACCAGCCTGCTGAAAAACCTGCTCTCATATAAAAACGTCACAGTGATTGCCACAATGCGTTCGCACAGCGGGCAGGCAATGCTGCTGCCGGAAAGCCCGGCGCTCACTATCGTGCCCTATGAGGAAAGGTACGGCTACATAGCGGAGTGCAATTGCGTTATTTCTGCGACCTCCAGTCCGCATACGGTGCTGACGTCGGACAGGCTGCGGGAGTCCTGCAACGGAGAAAAGCTGCTTATCGACCTTGCTGTGCCAAGGGATATCGACCCAGCTGCGGCGGAGATACCAGGCGTAACGCTGCGAAGCGTTGATTATTTCAGCAGCCTTGCCGAGGATAACAACCTGCGAAAGCAGGACAGCGTGGAGCAGGCGGGGCAGATGATAGAAGAAGACATCGGCGAACTTCACAAGACGCTGCTCATGCACGAAATGCTCCCGCTGATACGTCAGAGCGGAGCGCTTTCCGGGATGACAGCGGAGGAATTTCTGTTCCGGCTGAAAAAGGAACTTTCTGCTGCGGCGTTTGCCGAGGTGATGGGCTCAGTGCCTGGAGTAAAGGAGTGAGAACGTGCCGTATTTTCCGTTTTTCGTTGACATTGAGGGGAAGCGCTGCGTTATCGTGGGCGGCGGCAGGATAGCGCTCCACAAGATAAAAAAGCTGCTGCCGTTCTCGCCGGAGATACATGTCGTTTCGCCGGAGATATGCAGCGGAATAGAAGATATCCCAGGGCTTTTGGTTGAGCGGCGCGGATTTGAGCCCGCAGACCTGGACGGCGCGTTTTTCGTAATAGCCGCGACAGACAGCCCGGAGGTTAATTCGGAGGTGTCCAGGCTGTGCCGTGAGCATGATATCCTCTGCAACGCCGTTGACAGCCCGGCTGACTGCTCGTTTTATTTCCCGGCGCTGGCGCAGCGCGGAGATATCACGGTGGGAGTTTCCACCTTCGGGAAAAGTCCGCTCATCGCGGCGGAGTTACGGCGGGATGCGGAGGCTCTTCTGACCCCGGAACTTGCGGAAATTTGCGCGCTGATGGGAGAGATACGTCCGGCAGTACGTGAGCGGTTTCCGGAGGAAAAGCGGCGCGCCGAGGTGATGAAAGCCGCGCTGAAATTCTGTACGGATTCCGGCAAAATTCTGGACAGTGGGGAACTTCTCAAATTCATAGACGGACTGGAGCTGAAAACATGACCCTCAAAATAGGAACACGGCAGAGCAGACTGGCGCTGGTGCAGACGGAGCTGTTTGCACAGGCGCTCCGGGAGAAATATCCGGAGCTAAGCGTTGATGTAGTTAAATTCACAACCCGTGGCGACAGGATACTTGACCGTCCGCTCGACCGCATTGGCGGCAAGGGAGTGTTCGTCGAGGAGATAGAGCAGGCGCTTAAAAGCGGGGAAATCGACATTGCGGTACACAGTGCGAAAGACCTCCCGGTGCAGCTTGGCGAGGGGCTTGAGATATCCGGAGTGCTGCCCCGGGGCGACTACCGCGATATGCTGGTGATGAGGAAAGGCGCGGAGTTCGGCTCAACTGACAGTTTCACTGTCGGGACGGGCAGCCTGCGCCGCCGCATGAACCTTGCAAAGCTGTATCCCGGCGCAGTTTTTGCCGATATCCGCGGCAATGTCGATACACGTCTGCGTAAGCTTTCCGACGGGGAGTTTGACGCGATAGTGCTGGCGGCGGCGGGCGTGGAAAGGCTGGGTATCCCGATGGACGGGTTTACCGTGCGGAAATTCGGGTTTGATGAGTTCCTGCCTGCGCCCTGTCAGGCGATAATTGCCGCAGAATGCGCTGCCGGGAGCGCCGCCGCTGAAATGGTAAGCGAAGTTTCCGACCGGGAAACCATGCTATGCTTTAATGCGGAGCGCGGGGTGATTGCGGCGCTCGGCGCTGACTGCACTGTTCCGGTAGGGGCGTACAGCGAGATATCCGGCGGCGTAATGCGTCTGACTATTTCAGACCGGAATGGAAATACTGCGCAAGGCGAATGTCCTCCGGAGGATAGCGCCGCGCTGATAAAGGAGCTGATATCTCGGCTATGAACTCAACGATCGGAAAAGTAATACTTGCAGGCGCAGGCTGCGGCAGCTTTGACCTTATCACACTGCGTGGTATCAAGGCGCTTCAAAGCTGCGATACCGTGATATACGACAGCCTTATTGATACGCGGCTGCTGGATTATGCTCCGGGCGCGGAGAAGATATGCGTAGGGAAGCGCGCGGGGCAGCACTCCGCAAAGCAGGAGGAGATAAACGCGCTGCTGGTGGAAAAGGCGCTCTCCGGACGAACCGTGGTAAGGCTCAAGGGTGGCGACCCGTTCGTTTTCGGGCGCGGCGGCGAGGAGATACTGGAGCTTGAAAAGCACGGTATTCCGTTCGCAGTAATACCCGGGGTGACTTCCTCGGTGGCGGTTCCGGAGCTTGCCGGGATACCGGTCACGCACCGCCGCAGTGCCCGAAGCTTCCACGTTATAACCGGGCATACCGCCGATAGCTGCACGCCGGAAAACCTCGCGCAGTACGCGAAGTTGTCGGGCACGCTGGTGTTTCTGATGGGGCTGAATTCGCTGGAGAGTATCGCGGAGGGTCTGGTTTCCGGGGGAATGTCCGCCGATACTCCGGCGGCGGTGATATCCAACGGCGCAACGCGATTTCAGCGTACCGTCCGTGGCAGGATTGCGGACATCGCGGCAAAAACGCGGAAGGAGGGGCTGACCGCTCCGGCGATAATCATCGTGGGGGAAACTGCGGCGTTCGATTTTTCCGCGACGTACGTTCCGCCGCTTTCGGGTAAAAATATCGCGGTGGTATCCTCCGGCGATACCGCCAAGCGGCTCTGCGCCACGCTGGATTCGCTGGGAGCGTACGCGTTCCGCGCTGGCGGCGTGGATATAGAGGAGATATACGGCGAGGACATCGACCGTGCGTTTTCAGCGCTCGGCAAATACACCCACATCGCGCTTACAAGCCCGAACGGCGCGCGAATATTCCTGAAAAAGCTGCGGGAAAAGCGCGTGGATATACGCACGCTTTGCAATGTCGGCTTTGCCGTGATAGGTAAGGGCACGGCGGCTGTATTGGAGGAGCACGGAGTGTTCCCGGAGCTGATTCCGGAGGAGTTCAGCACCGCTGCCCTTGGAAAGCTGCTTGGGAAGCGGCTCGGCGAAAGCTCCCGGCTTGCGGTTTTCCGGTCGGAAGAGGGCTCACGGGAGTTAAACGCGGCTCTTGACGGGCGCGTGACATACGATGACGTGAAGATATACAGACCCGTGTATCTTCCGGGCGGGGCGGTGGAATGCGACATCGCGGCGTTCACCAGCTCCGGTGCAGTGCGGGGATTCTTCGCAAACGGCGGCAGCTTTTCTCCGGGAACGTCAGTCGCGGCTATTGGGAAAGTTACCGCCGCGGAGCTCGGTAAATACGGCTTTACGGATTGCGTGATACCGCGGGAAAGCACCGTTGACGGCGTTGTACAAAGTATTTTGGAGGCAGTAAAATGCAGAGATTCAGAAGATTAAGATCAAGCGCGGCAATGCGCAGAATGGTGAGGGAGACCCGGCTTGACCCGGCGGATCTCATCTACCCGATATTCGTTGCCGAGGGAGAGAACATAAAGAAACCGGTGGATTCCATGCCGACGGTGTATCAGTATTCCATCGACAGGCTGGAGGAGATACTCCCGCAGATAGAGGAGAGCGGCATTTCCGGGCTGCTTATCTTCGGGATTCCCGCGCACAAGGACGCACGCGCTACTGAGGCGTACAACGACGAGGGCATAACTCAGCGCGCTATCCGGTATATAAAGGAGCATTATCCTGACCTCATAGTCATCGCGGACGTGTGCCTGTGCGAGTATACCGACCACGGTCACTGCGGGCTGATATGCGGTTGTAGGATACTGAACGATGAAACATTACCGCTGCTGTGCGCGATGTCGGTGAGCCTTGCGAAAGCCGGAGCAGATATCATCGCGCCCTCCGACATGATGGACGGGCGAGTTGCGGCGATACGCTCCGCACTGGACGAGGAGGGATGCAAGGACGTGCCGATAATGTCATACAGCGCGAAGTTCGCGTCGGGGTACTATTCGCCGTTCCGGGACGCGGCGCAGTCCGCTCCCAGCTTTGGCGACCGCAAGACATATCAGATGGACCCGGCGAACGGCAGGGAGGCTCTGCGCGAGATAGCGGACGACATTTCCGAGGGCGCTGACATGGTTATGGTCAAGCCCGCGCTCGCCTATCTTGACGTTCTGAAAGCCGCAAGGGAGCGTTTCGACCTGCCGATAGCGGCGTACAACGTCAGCGGCGAGTTTTCTATGGTAAAGGCTGCGGCGCAGATGGGCTGGATAGACGAACACCGGATAGTCCTGGAGAACCTCACTGCGATAAAGCGCGCCGGAGCGGATATCATCATAACCTACCACGCGCTGGACGCGGCAGAATGGCTGAAGGAGGAGCAGAGATGAACACCGGAAATTCAGAAAAGCTGTATGAAAGGGCCTGTAAATTCATGCCCGGCGGAGTAAACAGTCCGGTGCGCGCCTGCCGCTCGGTTGGAGTTTCGCCACTGTTCATAAAGAGCGCTAAGGGCTCGAAAATTTACGACGAGGACGGGAATGAATTTATCGACTACATTTGTTCCTGGGGTCCGAATATTCTGGGACATGCAGTTCCGCAGATCACTGAGGCAGTGAAAGCAGCATGCGACAGCGGGCTTACTTTTGGGGCGTGCCACAAGGGTGAGATAGAGCTTGCGGAGCTTATCCAGAAACACTTCCCGTCGATGGAGATGCTGCGGCTCGTCAACTCCGGAACCGAGGCGGTTATGAGTGCGATAAGAGCGGCGCGGGGCTTTACCGGGCGCGATAAGGTAATCAAATTCGAGGGCTGTTACCACGGGCATTCCGACGGGCTGCTGGCAAAGGCAGGGTCGGGGTTGATGACCCATTCGATACCATCCGGGGCGGGAGTTCCTGCGGGTTGCACTGCGGATACGCTGCTTGCGAGGTACAATGATGAGAGCTCAGTTGAGAAGCTGTTTACGGAAAACGGCGGGAGGATAGCTGCACTCATTGTGGAGCCATGCGCGGCGAATATGGGCGTAGTTCCGCCGAAACCTGGATTTTTGCAGTTCCTGCGTGATATCACGGAGAAAAACGGCGCGCTGCTGATATTTGACGAGGTCATAACCGGATTCCGGCTGTCGGACGGCGGCGCACAGAAGTACTACGGCGTAAAACCTGATCTGACCACTCTCGGGAAGATAGTCGGCGGCGGAATGCCGCTTGCGGTCTACGGCGGCAGACGTGAGATAATGGAGTGCGTAGCGCCGCTTGGTTCGGTTTACCAGGCGGGTACGCTTTCGGGAAATCCCTGTGCAGTTGCTGCGGGAATAGCTCAGTTGAGGCTTATAGAGGGCACGCCTGACCTTTATCAGCGCCTTGACAGCAGCGCGGAAAAGCTGCATGCTGCAATGCTGGAAAAGGGATTGAATGCCAACCGCTGCGGCTCGCTGCTTACAGTATTCTTCACGGATGAGCCGGTTGTGGATTACGACACGGCGAGAGCATGCGATACCGGAAAATTCGCGGAATACTGGCGGCACATGCTGGCGGGCGGTATTTACGCAGCGCCGTCACAGTTTGAGGCGATGTTCGTTTCCTATGCGCATTCCGATGAGGATATCGAACGTACGATACAGGCGATAAAAACGCTGTGATAATTGAGATAATAAATAACGGCTCCGGGATTTTGGTTGACCGGAGCCGTTTTGGTCTGTTGGAGAAACTATAATTTAACGTTACAGGAACTTTACGGTTTACTGCAACCCCCAATTGGGAGTCAAGGGGGGCGCGCCCCCCTTGCAGGTCGAGGGCAGAGCCCTCGTCGCCGTAGGCGAAATACTCCGTGCGAAGCACGGCTACTCTGCGCGCTGGCGCGCAGCTAAACGATTCAAAGGCGCTAAAGGGGTGTGGGGGAAAACAAGAGTTTTCCCCCACAGTCTCTATAAATTATCTGACGTAAAGCTTTACACGGCACAGTTTTATTGAGTGCCTTTCCAAATGGATAAACACTTATTCCAAAACAGTCCA
>CAKSEO010000007.1 GCA_934446565.1 uncultured Oscillospiraceae bacterium
TTTTTATCACCCTTTTTTATTATACCATATTTACGTAAAAAAGCCCAGCTTTCGCTGGACTTTTTCGACAAGCTGATACCCGGTCCTATACAGACCGGGTATTTTTCTGCGTTTACTCAATGTCAAGATCTTCGAGCAGCCTGCTGACTTCCGGCAGCCCCTTCAGGCGTATCCCATCCCGGAGAAGCGCTGCGTCTGTAGGGTTCACCTCCGATATCGGGGTAGTGTACTGCGCGATAGGCTCAGCGCTGTCCTCCGAAAAAAGCGCTATGCTGCCGTTGTATTCTTTCAGGACGTAGCAGGAAAGCTGCGCCGCAGTCTGTTCTGCTGCCTCAAGTACGCTTCCGGCGGCTGTTGCGACGTAAGCCGCGCTTCCTCCGACAAGGGTCAGCGCAATAAGACCTCCCGCCATCTTTCCGTAAAGTGACATATTATCCCTCCTGTTTTGGTGTATCTGGTAAGGTCGGTATAATTATGTCCGGAATTTGCTGATTTATCCACGTTCATATTTTATCTGCAAAAATGCGGCGTGTTTCTCAAAAAAATGTTCACAGGCACTTGTATTTCAGCAAAAAAAATGGTACAATAAAGTGTGTATAATTATCTGGGGGGCGTCAGTGTGAATCCTAATATCGACTATCTTCGCGACAAAGCGAATCGCCTGTCCCTCAGTCCCGGTGTATATCTTATGAAAGACAAGACCGGCAAGATAATCTATGTTGGAAAGGCGAAAGCACTGAAAAACCGCGTGACATCCTACTTCCGGCACGATTCCAACCACAACGCCAAGACTCTCAAACTCATCGACAACATCGTGGATTTCGATTTCATCGTATGTCCCAGCGAGCTGGACGCACTGGTGCTGGAGTGCAGCCTGATAAAGCTCCACAAGCCGAAATACAATATCCTGCTCAAGGACGACAAGGGTTACAACTACATTAAAATAAGCAAGGGAGCCTATCCGCGTATATCCTATGCGCTCAACACCAATGATCCGAATGCGGATTACCTCGGACCGTTTACCAGCGGATTCACGGTAAAGCAGGCAGTTGAGGAGGTCAACACCATCTTCATGCTGCCTACCTGCAATCGCAGATTTCCGATGGATATAGGAAAGGAGCGCCCCTGCCTTAATATGCATATCAAGAAATGCATGGGCGTATGCCGCGGAAAAATATCCTCCGAGGAGTACAAGAAAATCATTGACGAAGCCCTGGATTATCTGAAAACGGGCAGCCAGAAATCCGTTGACCAGCTCACCGAGGAAATGAATGAAGCCGCAGAAAACCTGGAATTTGAAAAGGCTGCCAAGCTCCGCGACCGTATCCAGGCGATAGCAAGGCTGAAGAATTCCCAGAAGATATTCGACTACAAAACCGAGGATTACGACATTGTCGCGCTGGCGCAGAATGTCAGCCTGGCAAGTATCGCGGCGGTGAAGTATCGCGGCGGGCGGCTGGTTGACAAAGAGAATTTCTTCATCGGCGACGAGTACGACCCCGGCGAAATGCGGCGGGATTTCCTGCTCAGCTACTATCCCGACCGCGACGATATCCCAAAGGAAATCTACATCGACGAGGAATTCGACGATATGGAGCTTGTGACCCAGCTGCTGCGGGAAAAGGCGGGTCATGCCGTGAAATTCGTCGTGCCACAGCGCGGTAACGGACTTTCGCAGATAGTTCTTGCAAAGAACAATGCGAGCGAGTACCTTGCGTTGAGGGTCGGCAGGACTGCAAAGGAGATAAACGCTCTCGAGGACCTCCGTGACCTGCTGCATCTGGAGAAGATACCGCTCATCATCGAAAGCTACGATATGTCGAACTTCGGCGAGACCGGACGTGTCGGCGGAATGATAGTCTACCGCAACGGCAGACCGTTCAAGCCGGGCTACCGCAGGTTCAACATAAAGGATGTAGTTGGAATAAACGACTACGCCAGCATGCAGGAGGTACTGCGCCGCCGCATGCAGCGCTTCCTTGACGGCGACGAAAATTTCGCTCCGCTGCCTGACCTGATACTGCTTGACGGCGGTCAGGGTCATGTCGCGGCGGTGTCTCAGGTTTTTGACGAAATGGGGATAAACGTTCCACTTTTTGGTCTTGTCAAGGACAGCAAGCACCGCACGCGCGCCATCGCCAAAGAGGGCGGCGAGATACAGATAAGCGCCAACAAGCCGCTGTTCAAGCTGCTGACAAACATACAGGACGAGGTGCACCGCTATTCCATCAATTTTCAGCGTGTCAAGCACAAACAAAAGACCTACGAGCTGGAACTCACAGAGGTGCCAGGAATAGGTCAGGCTAAAGCGCAGGCGCTGATGAAGGCGTTCAAGACGAAGCAGGACATGAAAAATGCCACGCCGGAGGAGCTCCGCGCGGCGGCTAAGATAGGCGAGGAAAAGGCTCAGGAACTGTATCAGTTCATCCAGGAGCGTTTTTGACGCCGAAAAGACATACAGGAGTGACATATGAGAGTAATTACCGGAACAGCGCGTGGAAGAAAGCTTGTTACTGTCGAGGGCACCGATGTAGTACGCCCCACCACCGACGGAGTAAAGGAAGCGATATTCAGCGCCATTCAGTTTGAGATAGAGGGAAGAACGGTGCTCGACCTGTTCGCAGGCAGCGGGCAGCTCGGAATAGAAGCGCTGAGCCGCGGTGCAAAGGAAGCCTACTTCATCGACAGCGCGGCGGTATCCATCAAGGCGGTGCGTGAAAACCTTAAATCCACCGGGCTGGAGGCTAACGCGAGGGTCGTTAATATGCCGTTTTCGGCGTTCCTGAAAAGCACCCGTGCGGTGTTCGACATAGCGATACTTGACCCGCCCTACAACTACAAGATAATTCAGAAAGCGCTGCCGCATCTAGTTGAAAAGATGTCGGAAAATGGAGTTATCATCTGCGAGCACGAGAGGGAATGTGTTCTTCCACACGACCTTGGCAGATTCGAAATAGTAAAGGTGCTGCGGCATTCCCGTACGTCCGTTACCATCTACCGCCCGAAACAGACGGAGGATGAGCCCGGAAAGGAGCCTGAGGAATGAAAACAGCGATATATCCCGGTAGCTTCGACCCTGTTACTAACGGACATCTCGACATAATCCAGCGCGCCTCGAAAATGTTCGACAAGCTTGTGGTCGTGGTGCTGATAAACCCGCTCAAGACCTACAGCTTCAGCATGAAGGAGCGCTGCAAGTTTCTGGAGGAGACTACAAAGGATATCCCGAATGTGGAGATAGCGAGCTTTGACGGACTGCTTGCAGATTATTTCAATCAGCGCAGCGATGTTGATGTCATCGTGAAAGGTCTGCGCGCGACAACCGATTTCGAGTACGAATTCCAGATGGCGCATACCAACAAGGATCTCAATCCCCGCGCGGAAACCGTGTTTATCCCGGCAAGCCTGAAAACCACTTTCGTTTCATCAAGCATGGTGAAGCAGGTGGCGATGTTCAACGGAGATTTAAGTAAGTACGTTCCGGCATGTATCCACGAGCAGATACGCTCACGGCTGACGCAGGATTTCGATGCAGCCAGAGCGCTTGCCAGAACTAAATACCATGAAAAGTCAAATTCTACTGAAAGGAAATGAATATAATGGAGTACAATCTTTTAGACCTTATCGCAGCGCTTGAAGAAGTAGTAAAAAAGGCAGCGCCTTTTCCTATAGGCAAGAAGAGCCTGGTTGACTGTTCTGAGATAGACGAGATAGCTACAGAAATGCGTCTTGTTCTTCCCCGGGAGATACAGCAGGCGCAGAACATCGTAGCTGACAAGAACCGCATAATCAGCGACGCGAAAAAAGAGGCGGAAGCGATAATCAGCAAGGCGGAGCAGCAGCGCCGTGAGCTCATTGATCAGAACTCCATACTTCAGGAAGCCCGCCGCCGCGCGACAGAGGAGATAAGCGCCGCGCAGCAGCGTTCCAACCTTATCAGAAGCTCCACGCAGGATTATACGGACAAAATGCTCTCCCGCGTTGAGGAACTCATGGTAAAGGACGTTAACGAGCTGCGCATACTCCGCAAGACGCTCAGCACCGGCACCGAGCTTGCAAAGCCGCAGCAGCGTCCCCAACAAGGTCAGCCCAATCAGCAGGCGCCGCAGCTTCCCCAGAAGAAGTGATCTACAGAATATCAAATCCCGCCGTTCACATACGCGAACGGCGGGATTTTTATGAAATATCGGTCAGATAACGTCGATCTGAACTCCGCGCATGACTGCTAGCGCTCTTTCGTGTGCCAGCGGGTCAGCTGCGGCACACGCCTTGCTGTCAACGACAATGCGGCTCTCCGGCAGCGCAGCCTTTGACAATACCGCATTCGAGATAACGCAGATATCCGTCACCAGACCGCAAAGCTCCACTTCTTCCGGAGCCAGCCTTTTCAGCAGGTCGGCAAGCTCCAGCGAGCCGAATGCAGGTTTCTCTATCACGATATCCTCCGGATGTACCGCTTCAGCGACCTTTCCGTACAGCGCGTGGCCGGGCGTTCCCTTGATGCAGTGCACAACTGGCAGCTTTCTTCCCTCTGCGGTTTCAAGGTAGTTTTCTCCGTGGGTGTCCAGCGTGAATATCACCTGCCCGCCGGACTTACGGCAGTCTGCGATTTTGTTCAGAATTATCTGTTCCAGCTTTTCAGCGCCCGGGAATCCCAGTGCGCCATTCACGAAATCCACCTGATAATCTACAACGACAAGAGCTTTCATAAGTACCTCACTTTTTCTTGCGCAGCGCGTTCTTTCCCCAGTTTTCGATGACCCTCATCTGACCTCTCTCAACAGCCAGGGAGTTTGCGGGAACATTCTTCGTTACCGTCGACCCAGCCGCAGTAGTGGCGTTTTCGCCGATTTCCACCGGCGCAATAAGGTTGGTATTGCATCCGATGAACGCATGGTCGCCTATCTTCGTGCGGAACTTGTTTATTCCGTCGTAGTTCGCGGTAACACAGCCGCAGCCGAAATTAACCCCTCTGCCGACGTCGCTGTCGCCGACATAGGTAAGGTGAGCGACTGCCGTATTTACGCCGATATCGCTGTTCTTTATCTCAACGAAATCGCCTATCTTCACGCCCTCGCGGATAGTCGTGCCGGGTCTGAGCTGCGCGAACGGACCTATCTTCACATTGTTCTCGACAACGGAATCATAAGCCTGAACATTGTTGAGCTGAACATTGTCGCCGATGGTGCAGTTCTCGATATGGGAGTTCGCGCCGATGGTGCAGTCCTTTCCGATGACTGTATTTCCGAGTATCACGGTGTTCGGGAGTATAGTGGTGTCACAGCCGATCTTGACATCTGTCCCGATGATTATTCCGTCAAGGGTGATGAAGCTTACGCCCTCGTCCATGAGCTGACTGAGCTTTCTGAGCCTTGCGAGCTGGTTAAGCTCCAGCAGGGCGCCGCGGGTGTTCGCGCCAAGCACGATATCGGGATTTGCGGACTTGAACGCCTGACGGCGGGACAGCAGCTCAACGCAGTCTGTAAGATAGTATTCCCCGGCGGCGTTGTTGGTGGACAGCTTCGGGAGGGTCTCCAGCAGCTTTTTCGCGTTGAACCAGTACGCGCCGCTGTTCACCTCGCATATTTCGGCTTCCTCGGGGGAACAATCCTTTTGTTCGCGTATCGCGGAAAATTCGCCGTTCGTGCGGATTATCCTGCCGTAGCCCTGCGGGTCGTCTATTTCAGCGGTTATCACAGTAACTTCGCTGCCTGTGCTGTTATGCAGCTCCAGCGACGCTTTCAGCGTATCCGCGTCCATAAACGGCGCGTCGCCGTTGAGTACGCACACCGCGTCGCAGCGGGATATTACATCCTCGGCGGATTTCACCGCGTCTCCGGTGCCTTTCTGCTGCGCCTGATGGCAGAGTGTGACAGCCTTACCCCGGGAAGAAACGTACCCGCTGGTAAGCTCCGCGCCAAATCCGGTGACTACAGCCACCTCGTCAAATCCGAAATCCTCCGCCGCGTCCAGCACCCAGCCGAGCATAGGCTTGCAGAGCACCTCCGCGAGGACCTTCGGGCGCTCCGATTTCATTCTCTTTCCCGCGCCGCCCGCGAGGATAACACATGCTGTTTTCATAGAAAAACCGCTCCTTTTTTGATATGGAATTTATAATGTATTTCTTACTGCGCCGGATATTCCTGCGCATTGATCTGACTCACGACAACATAGCCGTGTCAAAGGGACTGCTTCTCCGGCGGCAGTTCTGCATACCGTTTTCAGCAGTTACAAAGGTGGAGATACGCCGCACTCCCGTTCTTCGTCTGCTCCGTGGAAAACGCGTTGAGATAAGCACGCTTTCCGGCGGCGTGAGCTTCTACATGAGGGCGTGGGAGCATATTCCATTCCTGCCGGAATACGACGGCGCGTACATCAAGGCGAAGCCGCTGCAATCGTTCATCGGGGCGTTTGTGGACACCCGCGCGCTTAGCGGAGTTATCACGTTCGGGTTGTTCCTGAATAGTATCGGGAACGTATTCGGCGACGAGAGCTTCGGCAGGATAATGTCCGCGCTGACAGGGGCAGCCGAGGAGGTAACGCGGCTGCTGGCGCTTTTTCACATCGGAGTTCCCCGGGTGACTGCTTTCGCGGCGGTATTCGTTGGGGCGGCGTGGCTGTTCGTGTTCATCAGAAAAGCTGTAGGGATGATGAGGTTCCGGCTGTCCTGCGAAAGCGGATTCATCACGATACAGCGCGGGGTATTCACATTATATGAGTACCGTCTTGTCCGGAATAACCTCACGGGAGTATTGCGCTGCGATACCCTGACCACGCTGCTTACAAAATCCGCGCCGCTCTACGCTCATGACGTAATGCTGTTCCCGCCGGTAAGCCGTCGCGCCGCCGACCGTATCCTGACAAAAATGTGTCGCGTACCGCCGCCGGACGGCGGGCATGTCAAGCCGCCGTTTTCTGCCCTTTTCGGGCACTGCGCCGTTCCCCTCGGGTGGCTCGGTGCATTCTCCGGAGCGCTGCTGCTTACGTTCATCGCTGAGCCGATAGCCGCCGACCTTGTTCAGTCGGTGCTGTGGTGCGGGCTAGTAGTCAGCCTTTGGTTCACTGCTGCGTATGCCGTTTACATGCGGCTTAGCTGGCTAAGTTACAATGGCTGCACTGTTTTCACAAGCTGCGCTAGGGTCTCCGGAAACGCTGCCGGAATCGCGTTCCGGCGTGGCGCACGGCTTTATACTGCGGTCATTCCCGCCAGTAAACTAGTGTTCACCATGACTGGCAGGAACCTTTTCCAGAAGTTCTCCGGAATGTGCGATATAACGCTGTGCAGCGCTGGAAGAAAGCAATACCGCCTGCGTAACGTACCTTACAAGGAGGTGCAGCGCATGTTCAGTCAGTCGAGCACCGCAACCGACTTCACGCCGTAAAGCCTGAGCGCCTCCACAGCCTCGCTGTCGATACGCTCGCCCGGCATTACTATCGGGATGCACGGCGGGCATGCTACCTGAATACCGCCGCAGACCTTCCCGTTTGCCTCGTCAACGGAAACGCTGTGCTGCTTTGCGAACACAGCCTCTCGGATACTGGTTTCCTGCTTCGGGCGTATCACCGGATATTCAACCAGCGGCTGAGCATTGCGCCGCGGGATGAGCTCCAGAGAAACCTCCGCACGCTGGCAGTCCTCCGGGGAGGTTATCGCGGAAAACAGCAGCACGACATAGTTTTCGTCCGCCATCTCGCACTCCGCGCCGTGCGCCCGCAGGAATGACGCGAATTCACTGCCGCTCCAGCCCCAGGCACGGGCGTTTATCGTAATGCGAAGCGGGTCTGACTTCCGCAGCGTAAATCCGAATGCGGTCAGCTTCTTCTTTAACCCGGCAACGCTCGCGCATGCGCGGTTGACGCTGTCCGGGTCGCTAAGCAGCCTGCCGTTTACCTTATCAAGGCTCTCCATTATGAGATAGGACGGACTGGTACTGCCGAAAAGCGCAGTCATTTCCTTGGCGCGGGAATAGTCCGTACCCTTTGAGAAGTGGAGGTAGGCAGCGCCGGTCAGCGCGGGGAGAGTCTTGTGTGCGGATTCCGCAGAAATCACCGGGAACCCGAATTCCATCGGGTGGAGGTACTCCCTGCCGAATCCCGCTTTGCTGACAAATTTCAGATAGGAACCGTGCGCATTGTCGCAGACCACGGGTATACCCGGGTCGTTGACCCGGCAGGTGCCGCCGTAGTAGTCGATATTTGTGAGAAACAGCGCGTCCGCGCCGGAAAGCGTGTCCTTTGAACAATTCACATCGGCGGTGGGGTACTCCTTGGGATACAGCCACTTGACGTCAAGGCCGAGCAGCGCCGCTGATGACACAAGGCTCCTGTGGGAGCACCGCCCCGCCGCTATAGTCTTGCAGCCCTGCGCTTTCAGGATAGCAAGTGCTGCCTGTATCGCGAGGGTGCTTCCCCCAGCTGAATAGCAGGTGCGTTCGGAACCGAACAGCTTTGCGGCAATGGCTTCGCTGTGGGCGATTATTCCGCGGGAGGCGTCCGTTTCGTAAAGACTGTCCGCGCCGGATATTTCGGTGATATCGTGGGGGGCTTCGCCGTTGTGGCCGGGCATGTGCAGACGTAGCATTCCGCGTTTCTGGTAATCGTCAAGAAAATCTGCGATAGGTGTGTTCATATAATTCTCCGTATCGTTGCAATTCAGTCCAGACCGAGGGTTTCAGAATTTATATCGTAGTTGTAGTCGGTCTTCCACTTCTCGTATTCAGTGTTGTAGAGCTTGGTCTTTTCGTTTTCGAGGAGATAGGCCTGGAGGTCCTCGGTGCTTGCTTTCAGAACTTCGTCGTTGACAGTCACTTCGTCTACGTATTTCACGATGTAATAGCCGAAATCAGTTATTGCGGTAGCAACATCGCCGGGATTCTCGATATTCATTGCACATTCCTCGAACTCCGTGCCGTATACCTCAGTACCCGGAGTAACAAGGAATGTACCGTTTCCGCCGTCCTCTCCGTAC
Organism: uncultured Oscillospiraceae bacterium; assembly: GCA_934446565.1. GTDB lineage: Bacteria > Bacillota > Clostridia > Oscillospirales > Ruminococcaceae > CAG-115. The sequence goes on from CAKSEO010000007.1 coordinate 8,969, forward strand.
TCCTCCATCAGCTTGTCGAAATCCTCACCGGCGTTTATCTTAGCCATTATCTCGTCGTACTTGTCCTGGATATCCGCGAGCTTGTCCTGGCGATACTCGTCAGCGTCGTCGTTGCGGTCGGCACTGCGGAGCTGCTGCATGAGAGAATAAACCGTGGAATTGAATCCGACAAGTATCCCCTTGACTGCACGGGAGCCTTCCGGTATCCAGATGTTGGCGTAGGTCTGACCGTAGTAAGTAGCGGGGTTGCTTTCATACTGCGACTTCAGGGAATCTATCAGGGTGTTCATCTGTTCCTCTGCCTGCTCATAGGAATAGGTGGCGTCCTTTCCTATCTCATCGGTGAGTTTCTGCTTTATGACAGTTATCTCCTGCCAGCCGTACAGAGTGTCCATAGTAAGCCCGCAGTCGTCAAGTATTTGCTGGAACTTTTCTTCCGCCTGCGCGGTCAGCTCATCGTCTGTAAGGCTGTCGTCAGCGGAGGAAATGGTGCTTTTAAGGCTGGTTTTGATGGATTCAATGCCGGATTCCACCTGGCTGCGGATATCCGCCTCTTCCTCATCAGAGATCGTCATGCCATATTCTGCAAACTTCTCGCGGACTATCCTGTCTTCGATTATCGCGTCAATTATCTGCTGGCGCGCCTGCTTTATCGTGTCGGCGTTAGCGCCATCGGTGTCGTTATCGTAGCCGCTGCGCTCTAAGTAGTACTTGTATTCCCTCAGGAAGTCGCCGAATGTGATGTCCATTCCCTCCGAGCCGTTGGACGGAGAGGCAACGACTGTATCCGCAGGCGTTCCGGATTCCGCGATGGAGGGCACCGGCTCAGGCTCAGCGGTTTCCGCTGTCTGAGAGCCGCTTTCTGCAGTGGAAGCGCTGGATTCCCCGGAAGCGTCAGCCGTAACAACGGACGAGCTGTCGCCGGAGGATGTGCTCTTTATGCTGCACGCGGTGGTCGAGAGGATAACTGCCGCTGCTGTGAGTGCGGCAATGGTTTTTGTGAGTTTCATTTTTATCGTCCTTTCTGGTTCAGGCTGCCGTGGATTCGGCGGAAGTTTCCTGCTCTTCCGGAGCGGAGCTGCTGTCCGCAGCGGGAGCTGTCGTGGAGGCAGCTTCGGCAGTATCTGATTTGCTGATATCCAGCTTTGTGTAATCAAAATCGTATGCGTATTCCTCGCGCCAGCCCTGCATCGCGGTGTTGTACGCTGTGGTGGCTGCGTTGGACTGCATGTTCTCGTATATTGCGTCTATAAGCGCCTTTTCGTTCTCCTCGGTCATTACTGCGTCTGCGGCGTACATTACAACATGCCAGCCCAGGTCAGTGCCGACAAGCTTGTAATCGCCGACATTCTCGAGCTCATACGCCGCCTGCTGGAATTCCGCGTAGTAGCTTTCGCCGTTGGGAACTACCAGATAGCCGTCCGGATTGCTGGACAGCCCGGTGTCCTCGGAGTATTCCTTTGCGAGTTCATCGAAATCCGCGCCGTTGTCGAGCATGTTCTTTATCTCCTCGATACGCGGACGGAGGTTCTCGAGAGCCTTTTCCCGTGCTTTCTCCGCGCCGGCTTCGTCGTTGTTTTCGCGGCAGGCGGTTATCTCGGTGGAATCGTTGGAGTCGAATTTTATCAGGATATGCTTTATCATGCGGGAGTTATCCGGCAGCCAGTAATACTTGTAGTACAGATCCTGTTCGTAATCAGCCGGGCTGTTTTCGTAGACCTGCTTGATCCCGGCAACTATCTCGGCGTACTCAGCCTCAGCGTCGCTGTATTCAACGGGGTCTTCCTCGGCAAGCTTTGCCTTGAGCTTGTCGGCGGTCACGGCGTTGCGGTACCACATAAGGATATCGTCCCTTGTCATGCCGCAATCGGTCAGCTTTTCGTCAAATATCTTCTCTGCCTCCGCAAGTATCGCGGCGTCGCCGTTTACTTCGCTGGTACCGGATTCCCCGGCGTTGACGTAGCTCTTGAAACTTTCGATGGAGCTTTCTATGTAGCTGTTGTAGTCGCTCTCAATACTGTCCAGCTCGTCTTGAGTGAACTGGTCTACGCCGTACTCCTTCGCCTTTTCGAGCACTATTTTTTCGTTTGCAAGGTAGTTTATGATAGATTCGCGCTGCGACCTGCACTTGTCCTTTACCTCGTCGGCGGTGTCGTCGGCTATCTGGTTGACCAGCAGCCAGTATTTATACTCCTTGCTGAACGCGTCGTAGCTTACGGTGAGCGCTTTTTTGTCGGCCACCTTTCCAGTAGGCCAAGCCGCGTCCGACGATGAGCGCACAGAGCAGCCGCAGACCAGCGCCATCATTATTGCAGCCGCACCGGCGGCTAATTTTCTGAAATGCATTTTTCTTTCCTTTCCGGAGCGCAAAGCTCCCTCTTATACATATCAAATTCATTATAACATATATCGGAGAAAAAATAAATACAAAAAAACGTGATACCGTATGAAATATTTCTGAAAAGTGATGTTTTTTTCCATGATTTATGGTATAATGGAGATGTACAGACATATTGCGCAGTTTTTAAAAACTGAAAGTATAACAAGCTATACAATATACCGGAGGTATTTGATATGAAAAACAGGATCCTGAAAAGCATTGCAGCAGCTCTTGCGCTGTGCACGGCAATGCTGACCTTTACAGCTTGCAGCGGCGGCGATTCAACGCCGGGAACTGCGGAGGGCACCGGAGAGGCAACGTCCGAAACCGCCGAAGCGGAACCCGCAGCCAAGATAGGCTTTATTTACAACGGCAGCATTGACGGAGAGAGCTTCACCGCAGACATCAACACACAGCGCATAAAAGCAGAACAGTACTCAAACATCGAATCGGAATACATCGAAAACGTTAGCGTATCTGATTTCGCGCGAGCAGTGAAAATGCTGGTGGAGGACGGCTGTACGCACATCGTGTCCGGCAGCCCTGTATTTGCACATTCGATAAACCCTGTGTCACAGCAATACATGAACATCAACTTCATCGACTACGGTTCCAGCATGCGCTCCGTGAATATCTACGCCTATACTGAGGCGGTATATCAGGGCGCGTATATCGCGGGAATGGTCGCTGCGTACAATTCCGAGAGCGAGAAGATAGGCATGGTGGTAGACCCGTCCATGCTCTACACCGTTCAGGTGGTAGACGCGGCGGCGCTTGGCACACAGATCGTGTATTCAACGGCGCAGCTCATCACCGCGACAGCGCATGCTGACAGTGAGATAGACAATGCAGTGGACGCGCTCAAAGCACAGGGCTGCGAGGTAATAATAAGCTATACAGCCTCTGGTGAAACCGTTGATTACTGTGGCAAAAAGGGCATCAAGGTCATTGGAAACCTGGATTATACCGATGATTCTGCAGATTACGACACCATGCTGATGTACTACTATTCCTCCCGCGACAGTTTCTACCTGTCGCAGTACAAGGCGATGCAGCTCGGCACATGGCAGCCGGAATCCTATATGGGCAACCTCGGGAACGGAATTATCTGCGTGTCTGACGCGCTCCCCGCCGCAAAGGACGGTACGCAGGACATCATGGATGCGCTTGTCCCCAAGGTTTCGACGGGAGCGGCGTACATCTTCGCGGGTCAGCTAAAGGATATCAACGGCTCGATAAAGCAGCGCGATGACGCAATGATGGCGACCAGCGAGATACTGAATCTTTCCTGGTATGTCGAGGGCGTGGATATATCGCTTGACAGCTTCATAGTTTCAAAGGATAACATTGAAAGCGTCGAGCTAGTTATAAAGAAGTGACTATAATAGATAAGGGGGGCTGTGTTGTTCACTGCCCCTCAGACCGTCGAAAAAGTCACTAAAGTGACTTTTCCGCCGAACATCCGCGCCGCGCGCACAGCGTAAGGCGTAGCCGTCGCCAGCGTAGCCTAGACACTTGCGCGGATAGAAGTGTTTTTTGCCCCGGGAAACCCGGAGCAAAAAACGGATTTCAAAAGCCCGCTTCGCGGGCAAATTCGATTTTTTCGACAAGCTGAGGGGCTGTGTTGTTCACAGCCCCTTATTTTTATGCATATGTACTTAACATTGCGCCGATGTTGTAAGTGTAGCTCGGAGTTACTGTATTCGAATAGGAGAACAGCCCTCCGGAGCTTCCCTGCAACCGCTTTATCTGGTCGGCTTTTTGCGACACCTTAGAGGCGAAACCGCCCCTGCCGAAAGTGGACTTGAACTCATAAGCCTTGATGCCGTCCAGCTTATCCTTGTCAAAGGTGAGCTTGTTGTCGTCGCCGAGGGTTATCCCCGCCCGCTTGAGCGCACTGCTGTACACCTTTGCGGTGTTGACCATGATAACGCCCTTTTGCAGCACCGACTGATTTTCGGATTCGCCCAGAGCGCCTACCATGTCGTTGTAGTCGTCAACAAAGCTCTGTATTTTCTTTGCCGCAGCTTCGGTATCGACCTCATCGTCAAATCCCAGACCATTTGCGTAATCCGCAAGGGCATTCGCCGACGCTGACGCGCTGTTTGCCGCAGATTTTACCGTGACGGTCTTGTCGGCCTTTTCCGTATCCTCGCTGTCGGGGAATATGGAGCTGTACAGCTTTTTGTACTGCGCCTTGAAGTAGTCGTTCTTGCCTTTCAGGATATTGTCCATCGCGTCGTTTACCGACGTGGTGTTCGTTTCTGTTGAGAAGGAGCTCTTTGAGAACAGGCTTCCAGTGCTTACGCCGGTTTTCGCCGACGCCTGCGCCATTTTGAGCTGGACCATCGCCATACTGCCAACTGTTGCCATAAAAACACCTCCAAATTATTAATAGCTCTCCGTCAGGAGACCTTTCTCACGATCGCGATAGGCGTCTGCTGTGAGCACTGATCAAGGGGATTATCCTTGAACGCCTGTATCGGGAATTCGTCCGGCATGTCCTTGCGGGGCTTGCCGAGGACGTTTGCGCCGATATCGTTCGCGTCGATGATAACAACGTCGATCCCGAGGTACTTTGTAAGTCTTTCAGCCACCTCGTCGGGCTTATCCGGAGCCATCTTTGCATAGTGATTATAAGGCGGCAGCGTGTATTCGCACGGACCGTCGATAGCGCGTGCTTTCATTCCACAGATGTTGTAGAACACGCCGTGCTTGCCGAACAGCTTGCCGATAGCAGCGCAGAACGCCGCCCACAGCACCTTGACCCTGCCGACCTCTCGAATGCAGAGCTCCATGGTTTCCGGCATTCCAAGGCCGATGCCGTAGTTCGTCTTGACAACGAAGTGCGACAGCAGCTTTGCAAGCCTGGATACCTTTATTTCTTCTATCGGAAACGCGCGACCCTGGGAGATCGCAACGATCTTTTCCGACATGATTATCGTGTCGCCGGGCTGGATGTATTCTCTGACATACTTGTCGAGCACATCCTCCAGCACGTCGTCCTTGGTTATAACGTGAGTTTTTACGGGGTATCTTGCATACCTGCCGTAATCCGTGTCTATCTCAAGATTCTTGCCCTCGTTGGGCTGAAAAGGCATTTCCATTTCGTTTTCCCCTATTTCCCCGGATATTACAGGCAGTTATCAGCCTACTCCGTATACCTTTCTGTATTCTTTCATCTTCTCGACGTACTCCTTGCCCGGGATAACGTCGTTCTCGAGCGCGTCGATGATATCGTTGATGGTGACGATGGAGTAAACCTTTACGCCGAACTCGTCGTAAACTTCCTGTACCGCGGACTTATCGGAGGTAAGTCCCTTTTCCATGCGGTCAACGGTGATGATCATGCCCTCGATGTCGATCTTGGCAGCGCCCTGGAGCTTGGGAAGCACCTCGCGCAGAGCCTTGCCGGAGGTCATAACGTCCTCGATGATAACGACTTTCTCGCCGTCCTCGAGGGTCTTGCCTACGAACATTCCGCCCTCGCCGTGATCCTTGACTTCCTTGCGGTCGAAGCAGTAGTTCACGTCAACGCCGAACTTGTTGTACAGTGCGGTACAGGCGGAAACGGAAAGCGGGATACCCTTGTAAGCGGGACCGAAAAGGGTCTGGGGCTTGAGCCCGTTCTCCATGATGCACTCAGCGTAGAATTCGCCGAGCTTTGCGAGCTGTGCGCCGGTCTTGTAGTTACCCGCGTTGATGAAGTAGGGAGCCAGTCTGCCGCTCTTGAGGGTGAACTCGCCGAACTTGAGCACGCCGCTGTCTACCATGAACTTGATAAAGCTTTCTTTGTATGTCATTTATTATTCCTCCAATGCCCTTGGGCATAATATTTCATTGTTTATATTATATCACACTATATTTATAATTGCAAGGGTCTGGACAAATTTTTCCACAACGCGAACGCTAAGCGCCGACTTGGCGCGGGTTTATCCACAGGTGTAGAAAAAGTTCCAAAAAACCTGCGGGAATATTGTGCAAATGCAACATACGTTGTGCATAAAGGCGCGTTTTTATCCCGATAAAACGACGCCGTGTAACAGGTTTTACGTTTTCAACATGTGCATTTTGGTAAAAATCAAGCGGTTTTTCCCTTGACATTTTCGTTATTATGTTGTAAAATAAGTATGGGCTTTTCTGCACGGCACGCCGGCAGAAGCAGCTTACGTTTTTTAATATCTATTGTATAGATGTATGATAGACGTAGTGGCGGTCTAATATATAATAAAAGGAACCCGTTATCTATGCGGCTCCGCAGCTCCGGGGGGAACTGCGGCGGTCAGTCTGCCATGATTTTTCAGTGTACGCACTGTTTCAAAAGATTTACGCAGCATAGCACTGCGATGAAAAACCGTCTGCATGGGCGGCAGTTTCATTCCAACAATTGTATATTATTCCCGCCGATCATTAAGAAGGAGGGAAACGAAAGATGGAACCGATAATAGCGATAATCATCGCAGTTGCGGCATTCATCGTCGGCGCAGCCGGGGCAGGTTTCATCTGCTTCAAAATGGGCATAAAGCACCGCATAAAGACAGCGGAAGCCCAGTTTGAATCCGCAGAGAAAGAATCGGCGCGCATTATCGAAGAAGCTAACGAAAAAGCCGAAGACCGCAAAAAGGCAGCTCTCGTCGAAGCCAAGGACGAGATCTACAAAATGCGCTCCGACGCAGAAAAGGAGATCAACCGCTTAAAGGGCGAAACGGACCGCGAGCTGAAAGAACGTCGCGGAGAGCTGTCCCGTTCAGAGCGCAGACTCCAGCAGAAAGAGGAAAACCTCGACAAAAAGACCGACAAAATGGAGCGCTACGAAGAACAGCTCCACCAGAAGCACAAGAAAGCGGACGAGAAGATAGCCGAGGCTGAACAGCTCAAGGCTGAACAGGTAGAGACTCTCGAACGCATTTCCGGATTCACCACCGACCAGGCTAAGGAACACCTGCTGTCACTGCTGGACAGCGAGCTGACCCACGAAAAGGCTGTAAAGATCACCGCCTATGAGCAGAAGCTCAAGGACGAGGAGGACGAGATCGCAAGAAAGCACATTTCCCTTGCTATCTCCAGACTTGCAGCGGATACCGTTTCTGAATCCGCAGTTTCCGTAGTCGCTATTCCGAACGACGAAATGAAGGGCCGTATCATCGGCCGCGAGGGTCGTAATATCCGCGCCCTCGAAACGCTCACCGGCGTTGACCTCATCATTGACGATACTCCCGAGGCGATCACACTGTCGAGCTTCGACCAGGTTCGTCGCGAGATCGCGCGTATCTCCCTTGAGAGACTTATTCAGGATGGTCGTATCCACCCGGCACGCATTGAGGAAACAGTCGAGAAAGCACGCAAGGAAGTCGAGCAGCGTATCCGTCAGGAGGGCGAGCGTGCAGTTATGGAGACCAACGTCAACGGTCTTAATCATGAGCTGGTGCGCCTGATAGGCAGACTGAAGTACAGAACTTCCTACCGTCAGAATGTTCTCAACCACTCCATCGAGGTCGCTCACCTCGCTGGTATCATGGCGAGCGAGCTCGGCGTTGACGCAGCGCTCGCAAGACGCGCTGGTCTGCTCCACGATATCGGTAAGGCTCTTGACCATGAGATCGAAGGCTCCCATGTACAGATCGGCGTTGACGTATGCCGCAAGTACAAGGAAAACCCCGAGGTCATCCACGCTATCGAGGCTCACCACGGCGACGTTGAGTGCCGTACGGTCATCGCTGCCCTTGTTCAGGCTGCCGACGCGATAAGCGCAGCACGTCCCGCTGCAAGAAGCGAGAACTACGAGAACTACATAAAGCGCCTTGAAAAGCTTGAGGAGATCTGCTGTTCCTACAACGGAGTCGAGAAATCCTACGCTATCCAGGCGGGTCGTGAGGTCCGTATCATGATCAAGCCCGAGGCTATCACCGACGACGGCATGAAGGTGCTGGCGCGCGACATAGCAAAGCGCATCGAAAACGAGATGGAGTACCCTGGTCAGATAAAGATCAATCTTATCCGGGAAAGCCGCGCAGTAGATTACGCAAAATAAAATCCGGCGCTCCCTGCAACACAGCTGCGGGAGCGCATTTTTTATCCAAGATGTAAAAGGGAGTATACCAATGATACTGTTTGACGCCAACAAATGCGTTTCCTGCAATTCCTGTATCCGCGCCTGTCCGACCCCAGAAGCCAACAAGGCGGTGCAGACCGAGGACGGAAGGACCGTCTACAACATCGACCCCGAAAAATGCATTCGCTGCGGCGCATGCGTGAAAGAGTGCTCCCACGGTGCGCGTACATACGAGGACGACACCTCCGGTTTCTGGAACGATATCAAAAGCGGGAAGCAGGTCGCGCTTCTGGTCGACCCGTCTATCAAGGTGGCGTTCGACGGCTGCTGGCGCAATGTCCTGGAGTTCCTGAAAAGGAACGGCGTCAGGGATATCTACGATGTTTCGTTCGGCGCGGATATATGCACCTGGGTGCATGTCCGGTATCTCCAGAAGAATCCCGGGAAAAAGCTCATTTCACAGCCCTGCCCGGCTATCGTGAACTACATACTCAAATATTGCAGGGACGCCCTGCCTGATCTCTCCCCGGTACAGTCGCCGACGCTTTGCGCGGCAATATACCTCCGGAAGTACCTAGGCGTGAACGCAAAACTCGCTGCCCTGACCCCCTGCATCGCAAAGCAGGACGAATTCCGCATGACCGGCGTTGTGGATTACAACGTCACCTTCGAGCACCTCGGGCAGCTGCTTGAAGAGAAGGGCTTCCACCTTGCCGAGCAGAAAGGGAAACGCTCCGCATTCGAGTTCAGCGGTCCCCAGGGCATCATGGGAGCCATCTATCCCAGACCGGGAGGACTGAAAGCCTGCCTGGAGCTGGAAGCTCCCTCGCTGAACGTAATCTCTTCCGAGGGCACCGACCATATCTACCAGGAGCTAGCGCAGTACACCAGTGTCGGCGCACGCGACCTGCCGGACGTATTCGATGTGCTTTCCTGTGGTCGCGGCTGCGGAAGCGGTCCCGCAATCGGAACTCCGCTTTCAGTCTACAGAATGAGCGGTATCCTCAACGGTATCGAAAAATACAACCGCAACAACCGCGTAAAACTGGACAGAAAGGGCAGGGACAAACAGTTCCTTGCATTCGATAAGGAGCTTGACCCCGCAGATTTCCTGCGCAGCTACACCGCACATAATATAGAATCGCATTCCTACTCTGACGAGCAGATCAATGAAGTATTACATAAACTTGGCAAGCATACCGAAACCGAAATGAACTACAACTGTCACGCCTGCGGATTCCGGACCTGCCGAGAGCTTGCAAAGGCTATCCTTGACGGCACCAGTCTGCCGAGCTCCTGTGCGCAGTTCACACTGCACGAAGCCGCACGTCGCCGCGAGCAGATAGAGCAGACCAACGCCAGCATAAGCGGCATAACCTCGCAGCTAAGCGAAGTGGTCTCCCGTCTGACGGACAGCATTTCCGGCGTCACCGGGGCGACTGCGGGTATAACCGAGCTGAACGGTCAGAACAGCCAGCAGGCTGCCGCTCTCGGCGATGTTGTCAGGGAGCTCCACACCCTCACCGACAACATCATCGGCTCAATGGCAGCGATAGACGAAAGCGTCACCGGGTTCTCCAAAATGACCCGCAACATCAGCGACATTGCCCGCCAGATAAACATACTCGCGATAAACGCAAGCATTGAAGCCGCCCGCGCCGGGGAGTACGGCAAGGGGTTTTCGGTGGTTGCGGAGGAGGTGCGCTCTCTTGCGGAGCATTCCCAGAGCGCTGTTACCGAGGCGGAGGCGTCCAATAAGCTGGTGTTCAGCAATATCAGCGATGTAAACGGAATAGTTTCCACGATAAACGACAGAATGTCGGATATCCTGACAATGATGAACGGCATGCAGAGCAACATAGCCGCGACCCTTGACAAGGGCAGTGCGATAAGCACGGAAATGACCGGCGTATCCGAGATAACTTCCACCGTTGACAGCCTTGTGACCCAGGCGGAGAATGTCCTCCGTTCTACTGACTGACAGGAGTTTCAATGTCGAATCCCACTGACCTCCGGGTGATAAAGACCCGCCAGACTATCCGCAATGCGCTAATATCTCTGTTGTCCGAAAAGGAGCTTTCAGACATAACGATATCCGAGCTTTCCGCCCGGGCGCAGGTAAACCGAAAGACGTTCTACAGGCACTATCGCTCCATTTCCGATGTCATCACCGAGTTTGAAAATGAGCTTCTGTCGGATTTCTCAGATATCCTCAAGACCAGCAATACGAGTATCTTCAACATTGGCTCTGTGCTGGGCGAAATAAGCGCGTTGATCAGCGGTAAGCAGGAATATTTCGTCAGGCTGCTGAAGCTGAATCCCGAGCTTTTCAGCAGCGGACGCGTCAAGGCAATGCTGCGCCGCGCCATTGAAATAGCCCTGCGGGATATCTGCGTTATAAACGATGAACAGACCCTTCATGCACTGTCAGAATTTATGGTCAGCGGAGTGCTTTCACTGTATTCCGCGTGGTTTGACGGCGGCTGTATCGGTTCGTTGGACGTTATCACCGACATTTCCCGGCGTATGATCACCGACGGGCTGCGCGGATTCGTGCCGGCAGAAAAGCTGAACGAAATACTGAAATAAAGGAGCGAACCGGTGCGTTTTGCAGTTTTATCCGATATCCACTCGAATTATGCCGCTCTCCGGGCGGTAATTGCCGACGCGGAGAGTCGCCAGCCCGATTATTGGCTGTTCCTGGGCGACTATGTGACCGATTGCCCGTATCCCCACCGTACTGTGGAATTTCTGCGGGAATTTGCGGAAACTCATCGCTGTCTTATGATACGCGGCAACCGCGAGGATTACATGATAAACCAGCGGAAGTCCCCGCAGCCCTGGGAGTACGGCTCGAAAACCGGAGCGCTTCGCTATTGCTTCGAGGATCTCACAGATGGCGACCTTGACTGGCTGGGAAGCATGCCGTTCACGCTGCGGCCGGAAATTCCGGGCTGCGAGCCGTTTATAATGTGTCACGGCGCTCCGGACAGTATCAACTATCTGTTCCATACCAACACCCGGGAGGCTGAGGTCATGATATCCCGGCTGGGGGAGTACGGCTGTCGGCTCATGCTGTGCGGGCATTCTCACATTCCGTATATTTTTCAGCGTAATGGGCGTATGCTTGTGAATCCTGGCGCGCTGGGAATGCCGGTGAACGAGCAGACAAAGGCGCAGTATGCGTTCCTGACTTACGATGGGGAATGGCTGCCGGAAATAATTTCGGCAGATTACGATATAGAGCAGACTGCCGAGGAATTTGTCAGATCAGGGCTGCTGGAGAAAAGCGGAGTGTGGGGGAGAGGACTTATTGGCACGATACGCACCGGCGTCAATTATACTGTGCTTGCGGTCAGGCTGGTTGAAAAATATACGCAGGAGACCGGGCTCCCGGTGACGGATGAATCATTGTGGAATCGTGCGGCTAAAGAGTTGAGGATTCCTGAATAATTTCCACAAAAATAGGGCTGCATTATAGCAGCCCTTTGACTTTCTATTAAATTACATCAACTTACCGAGTCTGTCGCGCAGGATAACTGTAAGTATAGTTGCGCAGACGATCTTGATCGTATCTCCGATGAGGAACGGAACAACGCAGGAAGCCAGTGCGACTTCAAACGTAACGCCGCGCGCAATAACGAACCAAACGGTTCCCAGTGCGTATAGCACAACCGTGCCCGCGATCATGCCTACCGGAATAGACCATGCGCCGTTCAGAAACGGGTTCTTTGATACGGGTTTCTTATAGAACAGATCAACAAACAGACCGCCGATAAGCGCGCAGGGAATATAGCCTACGATGTAGCCGCCGGTAACTCCGAACAGCTTTGCGAATCCTCCGGCGCCGCCGCTGAATACCGGAAGTCCCACTGCGCCAAGCAGCACATAAATCAGCACCGCGATAGTTCCCTTTTTCCAACCCAGCAGGCTGCCCGTCAGATACACTGCGAATGTCGCCAGCGACACCGGAACAAGTCCGGGCATCGGAACGCTCCAAGGAGCGGCCACGCAGATAAGCGCCGCCATTACCGCGATGAATACCATGTTCTTTACTGTGAAGAATTTTGCTGTCTTTACGGTGCCTGCACCGTTCTGCTCGATAGTTTCTTTCATTGTTTACTTTCTCCTGTCTTTTTGGTTTACAATAAAGCCTTGATAATTATAACACAGGAATGTAAACTTGTCAAGTGAATTTGGTTTACAATTTTGATTTTCTTAAATAGAATCCTGCAAGTTCCTTTGCGGATATATCGATGTCATAGCCCGCCCTGGCGACTTCTTCCGCAGCATTCTTATTCCGCAGACCCGCGCAGCAAAGCGCTGCACACGCCCAATCCTGCGGTTTTCCGAGGGGGAGGAACTGAGCGGTTCCGGTAATTCGCGCTTCCTGGGTCACTTTGTTTGAAAACAGGCAGTGGAGCCCGGCGCACTGCGCCTCAACTCCCACCACTGGCAGTCCCTCGTAATTGGACGGCAGCAGAAAACAATCGAACGCACTGTACAGTTTGTCCGCGTCATCGCGCTGACCCGTGAACACCACGCGGTCAGATATCCCGGCGGCAATAGTACGCGCCTTTATCAGCTCCATATCTCCGCCGGTGCCGGTCATGACTAGCACGCTGTTTTTGCGCTGTTCCAATATCTCACGGAAGATGTCCACAAGGAATCCCTGATTTTTCTGCGGGCAGAATCTGCCGATATGCCCGATTATGGTCGCATTCTGCGGAATTTTCAGTTCCTGGCGTATCTCGTGGCGCTTTTTCTCGCTGTAGCTGTATTTTTTGGTGTCTATCGCGTTTGGCATGATACGGACCTGACGGTGCTTCTGGATAGGGTCGTATTCCTCTGAGAGCGCAGCGGTCGCACGGGTTCCGAACATCCAGCGCGCCGCGAGCCGGGAGCACGCGAAATAGTCGGTCGCGTGGAGCTTTGCGAACGGCTTGAACAGCTGTTTGGCAAGGTTGCGGTGCCATTCCCGTGCGCCTCCGGAGGTGCTGTGGTTGTGGAGGATACGCGTCCTGACTCCTGCCTGTTTTCCGGCAAGCAGCGGCAGAAATGACAGCGTACTGAGGTGGCAGTGCATGATGTCATATTTGTTTTCGGAAAGCAGCCGGCGCAGCGCCTTGAGGTACTTCAGCGGATGCTTGAACGTTGGAAGGACAAAAATACGTCCGCCCATCGTCTTTATTTCATCGACAGGAACGTATTTTGAGCCCTTGAACAAATAGAAGTCAAACTGCACCTGCTCCCGGTCAATGGCGCGGTAATAGTTCATGACAACTTGTTCGACACCACCGCCGTTCATTTTGCCGAGTATCTGTGCTACACGTATCATCACTTGCCCTCCCTAAAACAAAAGGGCGAGTATTTCATCGCCCTGTGTATTTTTTTACTGACCCAGCTCGTAAGCGCGCTTGGTGCAGGCTTCGCAGGCTCTCTTGACGTCGCCGGTGAGGTCGCCCTCGTACAGCTTGTCAAGACCGGCAATGGTAGTTCCTCCGGGGGAGGATACCTGCTTTATCAGCTCGTCAACGGTCATTCCGGATTCGGTGAGCATCTTCGCGGAGCCTATAAGGCTCTGCGCGAACAGGCGCAGCGCTGCTTCCTTGTCGATACCAACGGAATCCGCATAGTCAACGAATCCCTTTGCGTAGAGATAGATAAACGCCGGAGAGCTGCCGTTTATCGCGATTATCTCTTTCATTTTGTCGGTGGGAACGACCTCGGTGATACCGCAGCTGCCGATTATTTTGCGTGCGAATGCGAATTCCTCCTCGGAAACAGTGCTGTCGTGGGACATTGCGGAAGCTCCGCAGCCGAGCATCATCGGGGTGTTCGGCATAACCAGAACTACCTTAGCGTTGGGAATGGTGCGCTCTCTGATGAACTCAGCGGAGATACCTGCGCAGATGGAGATGAACACGGTCTCGGGCTTGACTGAATCCTTGATTTCCGTGAGCACCTCTGCGAGGTGCTGTGGCTTAACTGCCAGCAAGATATAGTCGCACTTTTCTGCGATCTCGCGGGCGCTGCCAGCCGCAGTCGCGCCTACCAGTCGGAGGTCTGCGAGCTTTTCAGCATTAGCGTCGTATGCGAACACGGCAGTGTTGCCGAGCTTTCCCTCTATTCCTTTGAGTATAGCGCCGCCCATATTTCCGACGCCGATGAAACCGAGCTTTTTCATGGTTGAGCCTTTCCCGGCGCAGAGCGCCGAATCTAGATTAAACTCCCTGTCTGTGCTTCTTGAATACTGAACGGTACGCCGCCTTTATCGGGAACAGCGCCAACAGGAGTATCAGTACTTCCACTGGGAGCATAGCTGCATTCTTGATAACTCTTTCTCCGACCTTTATCCAGAATGTTTCCGGAACTATGCCGTACCCCATTATCATCAGGAACAGCGTATTCATGAACACGTTGCATATAAGGTTTATCGTGAACTTCGCGCCGACTATGCGGAACACCGACGGAAGATTTGCCTTCAGACCGCCGAAGAACCCCTTTACCGACGAAAGGTCGGGCTTTACAGGATCGAAGCCATACAGGAATATGCCGTAGATAACTCCGCCAGTTACTTCGACCAGTGTGAAGAGCGGCGAGAATCCCTGTTGCTGATTGGAGATGAGGTAGCCGATGACGTCGGTAGCGACGCAGGAAAGTCCGGCAACGGTAGGACCGTAGAGCATTCCTATGGACGCTATCGCAACAAAGGAGAAGCCTATCTTCAGCGTGGGCATAGGCTGTATCGTCAGCGTTTTCAGAATGCATGCCAGCGCGATGAGCACCGCCGTGACTGCAATGCAGCGGACGCTTTTCAGTTCCTGCGCAGATTTTTTGAAATTACCAAAGAAGTTAAGAAAAAAAGCCATGACCTTATCCTCCGTAACTTCGCCATATACAAACAGAATAAAGCCCCTGGCTCAATATTCGATTTATGTACAGCGAGATGCGAAGAACGTACCGCAGCCCGTATGGGCTTTCGTCCGCGCGACAACTCTCCGTCCGCGCAGCACTTAACGCACGTTCTCCTACTCTGTGTTGTAGTTTTTATTTTTTCGCCCATCCAGGCGCTGGGATACTGTTTTATCAGAAGCTGATATCGTTTGCGATGTCGTACAGACGCTTGTCGAACGGCTTCTTCATGCTAAGAGCTTCCTGGATATCTACGTCGTAGATCTTGCCATCCTTCATGCCTACAACGCGGTTGCCGATGCCCTTTTCGAGCAGCTCAACTGCGTAGTAACCCATCTCGGAAGCAACGACTCTGTCGCGTACTGTGGGGCTGCCGCCTCTCTGAACGTGACCGAGGATAGTAGCTCTGGACTCGATACCGGTTTCCTCGTTGATCTTCTTAGCGATCTCCTCAGTGTGACCTACGCCCTCTGCAACGATGACGATGAACTGCTCCTTGCCGGTTTCGCGGCCCTTCTTGATCTTTGCGATAACGTCGTCCATGTTGAACTCGATCTCAGGAACCAGGATAGCGGTAGCGCCGCATGCAACGCCGGTGTTCAGCGCGATGTGACCTGCATTTCTGCCCATAACCTCTACGACAGCGCAGCGCTCATGGGAATGAGATGTGTCGCGCAGCTTGTCAACGAGCTCCATAACGGTGTTCATTGCTGTGTCGTAGCCGATGGTGTATTCAGAGCACTGGATATCGTTGTCGATAGTTCCGGGCAGACCTACGCAGGGGATACCTGCCTTGGAAAGGTCAGCAGCGCCTCTGAAAGAACCGTCGCCACCGATAACTACGATGCCTGCGAAGTTATCTCTCTCACAGATGTCCTTAGCCTTGAGGACATACTCCCACTCTCTGAACTCCTTGCAGCGTGCGGTGAATATCTCTGTACCGCCGCGCTGGATTATATCGGAAACATCTCTTGCCTTGAGCTCGATCATGTCATTGTTGAGCAGACCGTTGTAGCCGCGGCGAATGCCGACAACTCTGAATCCCTTTTTGATGGCAGCTCTTGTAACTGCGCGAACTGCGGCATTCATGCCGGGTGCGTCGCCGCCGCTTGTAAGTACGCCGATTGTCTTCTGCATTGTAAATTCTCTCCGTTTCTGGTTTTATTAAAGCCGAGCCATTGCTCATATTCTATACATTTATATTTTACTACAAATCGACCGATATAGTCAAGGGTTTTTTCTAAATCCGACTGTTTACTTTACATAATAGTGCTTTTTCAACAAAAAAACTTTGCTAATAATGGTCGGAACTGTGCAAGATACGCCGACAGGGAATATTACCCACAGTATAATCCCTCGCTGATATGCAAGAATAAAATTACACTGGACAAACTCCGCATTTTGATATATAATGTAGACAGGAGAGTGGCTCTCCCGTTAAATGGACATCTGCCTGAATGGAGGTAAAAAAATGGCTGTACTGACGATAACAAAGGACAATTTCAAGACCGAGGTAGTCGATAGCGACAAGCCCGTGCTGCTGGACTTCTGGGCTTCCTGGTGCGCGCCCTGCATGATGCAGTCCCCGATAGTTGACGAGCTGGCGGAGGAACATCCGGAAATCAAGGTCGGCAAGGTGAACGTAGACGAGCAGCCTGCGCTGGCTTCGGCGTTCGGCGTGGAGAGCATTCCGACGCTGGTGGTTATAAAGGATGGCATTACTAAAGAAGTGCTTGTAGGGCTTCACCGCAAGGAGCAGATACTCGATCAGTTCAAGTAAAATAAATTTTTGACCCCGGTCGATTCGACCGGGGTCAGGTTTTATTCATCTTTATTTTCAGGAAGCTGTTCCGGCTGGGAGTCGTCCCCACCAGCTTTTTTCAGCTTTATCCTGGACATGTTGCGTATCCTGGAATAAATGAACGCCAGCGCCACCAGAACAAGCTCCGGGATAGTCTGCCAGAGCCTTGACACGACGGAAACGACCATAGCGTCGCTCTGCGGCATTATGAGGCACAGACCCGCCACAATGATCCCCTCGCGCACGCCGAGTCCCGAGGGAGCGAATATCGCGAGGATGCCCATTATCGCGGAAACTCCCCAGATACCTGCGCAGAAAAGCAGTTCGGAGTACTCAAGTGCCGGGTAGATGGATTTCGTCAGTATGAAGAATCCTACGCCCACGATGAGCCAGTTGCCAATGAACAGCAGCACGACCTTCAACATCTGCGAATACTTCATTGGTATCTCGAGGTCTTTTTTGAACAGCTTTCCGAGTATCCGCAGGAAGAAGTTGATGATTTTCGGGTGAATGCATACGAAAAATACAACGATCAGCGCGATAGTAACCCACTTGTAGTTTTCAAGAAGCTCGTTCGGGAAGAACAGCAGCGACACGATAAACAGCATTGCAGCGCCCAGCAGCGTGCAGACATTCTCAATGAAGAAGCACACCGTGACCTTAGACAGCGGGGCGTCCTCCTCCTTGTAGTAGGTAAGACGGGCGGCGAGCATGAACACCTTTCCGGGAATGTACTTTCCGAGGATGGAGTAGAGGTAGCTTGTGACGGCTTTCTCGTACTTTATCGCGCAGCCGTTGAGCTTTGTGATGTAGTGCCACAGCGACGCGAGGGTTATCTTGTAAACGAAATAGAACAGCATGGAGAACACGAATATCCCCATATCAACGTTCATTATCTTGTCGGAGAATTCGTCCCAGTTCTTCCAGAAGTACCACGCCAGGAACACCACGACAAGTACGCCGAACAGTATTTTCAGCGCCTTGAGTATCTTTTTCTTATCAGGCTTTTTCATACTTTTCCCCCGGTCAGAAGCTCAGCAGTACGCGAATGAAGCACATGTAGTAATAGATGAACCAGGTCGGCATTTTCTCCAGCTTCGCAAGCTTTTCCTGGCTGAACTTCATGTTTCTCCAGCCCAGCTTGAATGCAAGGCGGTGGTTCCACTTGCACTTTCCGGAAGTATCTACGTTGAGCTTTTTGCCCATTTTTTCGAACATCTGCTGCTTTGCCTTTGCCGCATTGAACTTGAATACCAGCGCGCGTTTCTGGCTGCGGAGCATCTTGCTGTCGTCGATACGGGACGCAACTATCGCGCCGTCGTCAACCGCTGACTGGAACGCCTTCATGGCACGCTCATTGCGGATAACGCAGCTAGTGTGCTTTATCGGGTTCTTCTTCATTTCTTTCAGCCAGATGTCGCCGAAGCTGATATCTGCATAGTTGCAGTAATGGTCCTGGCAGACCATGCAGCTCTCGCGGCTGAAGAAGTACGCATTCTTGTACGCGCAAATCGTCTTGGGGTAGCTGAGCGTTTTTTCGCTACCGTCCTCGTACTGCACGGTCGAAAGTCCGCGCCAGTGCCCGCGGCGGTAATACAGCCGCTTTGCGCCCTCCAGGGATATTTTCTTCTTTTTCAGCGGGACTAATGTTGCGTTCTCGTTGTGGCTTCCGCTGCAATAAAGTCCCAGCTTGAGTACTACTTTTTCTTTCAGCGCGGGGTCCTTGTCGAGCATTGCGGAAAACGCTCTCATCTGGCAGGGTACGAGCACTACCGCAAGCTTTCCGTTGAATTCGCGGAGCATATCCACATGCTTCATCAGCGGCATGTGCATATAAACCGATGATGAGCTTTCCATCAGTTCCTCTTTAGTTGTCGCGATGAAAGTCTTGTAACCGAGCTTTCCGTCCTTTATCTCGCTTCTTGTGACCCACGCGCCGTCTATTTCGCCCTTTTCCAGCATGTGGCACAGCAGAGCAGTGACCATTCCGCCGGAAGCCGCGTTGGCGCGTATGTTCTCATCGGCAGCGTAACCCATTCTTGCGCAGATGTGCTCGCCCATATAGAATTCCGGACGGTTGAAGTCCAGCAGCTTGACCTTTTTCGGCTTTGCGTATACCTTATCTACTTCCTCGCTGATGTAGCGGATGTTGTCCCGGCTGCTTTCCAGTACGGCGGGGAGGTTCTCCTTTATTTTCTCGCGGATATTCTGGCTTTCAGAGATGAATCCCATGAATTTCACCTTGAGGGAATCAAGCTCCAGCGCGGAGAAATCCACGGCGTACTCGCCGAGCCCGAACATGTCAAGCACTTCCTTGTACTTGTGGCTCCAGCCGATGAGCAGCACCGGAGTGCACTTTTCGAGCGCGCCTATCATTGCGTGGAAGCGGGAAGCTACCAGCACCTCGCTGCGCGCCAGCAGCTCTCGTATTTCCTCGGGAGCCATCTCGCGGGGTTCCCACATTACGCGGGTCTTGTCGCGGACCGCGTTGTAGACCTCGGTGCAGATGATGAGGTCGTTGTTGCGGGGCTTTTCGCTGCCCTCCCGGGCGGCGTTGGCGATGAGCAGCACGTTGTAATCCTGCTCGTTGAGCCAGTTGATGAACTGCACCATGCAGCCGCGGTAGTCCCTGCCCATCTTCTCGCACTTGCCCTGGACCACGCTGCTTATCGACAGAGCAACTACTCTTTTGCGGAAGAATGGATTATCCTCGCAGAGTTTCTGCACTTTTTCGGCATAATATTCGCTGTCGGGCATGGAGAATGCGCCGTCTGCGCAGAGCTTTACGTTTTCGGTTATTCCTATCCCGGAGAGGTTATCCTGGGTTATCTTTCCGCGGGCGCAGATGAGCTTTATCTTGGGGAGTATCCACTTTGCAAGGAACTTGTTCCAGCCGTTCTTGAACGTACCCAGTGCCTGGGAGTATTTCACTACCGGAACACCGCACAGCATGGGGACGGCGGCACATACGAACGCGTAAGTATTCATAATGAATCCGCGGCTGTCCACGAAGGATATTCCGGCTTCGTCGATAACGATATCACACTGGGAGTAAGCCTTGATTATCTTGTCCATCTGGAGCAGCTTCCGGAACGGCGGAATGAACCGCAGGAAGCTGTAAAGTATCGACAGCGGGAACGCCAGGAACAGCAGGCGTTCAGGCTTCGCGTTGACGACCTTTATAAAGTCGTATTTTTCAGGCATTTCGGCGATGAGCTTACGGTCTGCGCCAGGGTATGTGGACATGAGGTATATGTTGAGCTTTTCGCCGTAGCGCTCCTTGAGCTGCTTGATGGAGCTTTGCAGCATTGCTGCGGCGCCTTTGTTTCCGCTGAAGCAGGCGGCGGTTATCGCGATGTTTATGGGTTTCATGTATGTGCGCTTCCTTTACTTATCTATTTTGTGAATTGTACATAGCAATACTATTATATTGTATCACATAAATGGATATTTGTCAAAAGAAAAGTTTGTGAAAAGCCAATTGGGGGAACTGGGATTTGCACCACTGCGCAAATCCCAGTTCCCCCGTTATCAAGCACTGTATATAGATCAAAATTCCGGCTTATCTTCCTGATTGTTTATCTTCTTACTTTTGAGCACCGTAAGCGTAAGTACGAACATCATCACCGCAATTACCACTGAAAGCACTATTCCCACAATGATACTTGCAACGTTATCGGCAAGCACGAAATCATCGTGGAACATCTCACCTGTTACCAGTGAACGCAGGGTCAGCGGATGGAACTTTGTCAGGTCCAGCGACATCAGTATCATCTGCACTATCGACACGCCGATATACATGAATACCGTAACGACTCCCGGTCTGCTTGTGAAAAGACCTATCGACATGTACACCGCTATAAAGAACGCCATGTACACCGCGCACATGAATGCCGCCAGCAGTATCATTCCTGCATCTACCCTGCCATCTGTGAAAAGCGCGTTGCAAAGCCCTCCGGCAAGCAGCGACGACAGAAATCCGCATGCGAACACCATTCCGGGATATATCACATATTTCGGTATGAGATAGCTGAACGTATCCAGACCCGCGCAGGACGGGATTATCGTGGCGCGTTTTTTCTGTTCGCCGCCGCAGGGCGACATCAGTATCAGCATGATTATCAGCATGGAAGTCGCGCAGAGGTCAGCCATGGTCCCGCCGAATATTGAGCCGGCGTTGCCGAACAGCATTCCGAGCGTGTTCTCGATGTCCACTGTTCCGCCAACAGAGTCATACATATTTGCATTGGAAAGATTCCCGAGTATCGCGTTCATCGCCCAATACATCAGCGGGTCAGCCAATGCAAATGAGAATGTGCCAATGATCACTCCCCAGAAGCGGAATGTCCGGGAAAACTGTAGCCATTCCTTTTTGAATCCTGCTTTAATTTGCATTTGAGCCCACCACCATTCTGAAAACTTCTTCAAGGCTAGCTGTGCCGATTTTAAAGGTGTCAACCGCCGCGTCGGTCTCCGCCAGGAGCTGTATCAGCCTGCGGGAGGTATCCTCAGCGTTTTCCGTGCCAAAACGGAACTCTCCGTTCAGGTCGTTGAATTCTGCTCGTGCGTAGTCTACTGTCAGCAGCTTTATCTTGAGTTCGTCGGTCAGCCCGCGAACTGATAGATGTATCACGTCTCCGGCGTGCTTTCGCAGTATATCAGTGAGATATCCCTCCTCGGCGAGCCTGCCGTTTGTCATGATGCCGATGCGGTTTGCGACGCGCTCAACATCCGACAGTATATGAGTGGAGAGAACAATTGTACTACCCATGCTTTTCAGGCGTTCGATTATCGAGATGACCTCGGCTCTGCCCTCAGGGTCGAGCGCAGAAGTTGGCTCATCGAATATCAGCAGCTCCGGGTCGCCGATTATCGCTGCGCCCATTCCCAGGCGCTGCGTCATTCCGCGGGAGTAGCCCTTTGCGCGTCGGTCAGCAGCTTTTGTGAGTCCCACGATGTCAAGTACCTCGTTGACGCGGTGCTTGACGTCTCCCTGATAATTTGTGCATGCGGCGATGTACTCAAGATATTCGCGGGAAGTCATGTAGCCGTAGATCGTCGGGCTTTCCGGAAGATATCCGACCTTTACAGGTCTGCCGTCGCCTATGATGATCTCGCCCTCATCCTTGGGGATAATATTCGTGATGATGTTCATCGTTGTGGTCTTTCCGCAGCCGTTTCGGCCGAGGAATCCGTAGACATCGCCCTTTTCGATATCCATGCTGAGCCCTCTCAGCACAGAGTATGAGCCGTATTTTTTGTACAGATTACGTATTCTGACCAATTCTTTCACCCTTTCCAGTATATAAATATACAAATGCGTATATACAGATTTTACATTATTTAAATGCGTTTGTCAATAGCTTTGGCGCAATTCGCTCAAAGCCAAGAAAACTGTGGCGAAAAACAGAAAAACCCCCGCCGGAAACCGACAGGGGAACTTTTCTGTAACCAATAACTTAACGTCAATAAGTTAATTAAACTGCTCTCTGAACCAGACCGGAGCGCAGGCAGCGTGTGCAAGCGTTTACTCTGCAAGGAGTACCGTTTACGATCGCCTTTACCTTCTTGACATTGGGCTTATAGGTTCTGTTGCTGCGTCTGTGGGAGTGGGATACCTTGATACCGAAGGTAACGCTCTTGCCGCAGATCTCACATTTTGCCATTTGAAGCACCTACCTCTCTTGTAGTAGTGAATTTTTCAGTAACGTATAATATTTTATCAGAAACAGCGGAAAAATGCAAGTGCTTATTGACTGTTTCACAAAAATTTGTAAGATATCACAACAGAGCCACTCTAATATCTCGATATAATCGACATTATAACGAAACTCTCCGTAATGAAGGCTGAACAAATTATACAGTCCGTATTCAAAATTTAAAGGGTAACGAACCCTACCTTTTTCTGCACTTTCTGAATGGTCTTTCTGGAAGTCTTGAACGCCTTTTCTGCACCCTTCTTCATGCAGTCCTCAAGGTATCCCTTGTCTGCGAAAACACGCTTGAACTCAGCCTGCATGGGAGCCAGCATATCAGCGACAGCCTCGCCGACAGCAGTCTTGAAGTCGCCGTAGCCCTTGCCCGCAAATTCTGCTTCTATCTCCTCGAAGGACTTGTTTGTAACTGCGGAGTAGATGGACATCAGGTTGATTATGCCGTCCTTGCCCTCCTTGGCGCATACAACGGTATCGCTGTCGGTGACTGCGCGCTTGAACTTGCGGATGATGGTATCCTTGTCGTCGAGTATCCAAACGCTTGCGTTGGGGTTCTCATCGGACTTGGACATTTTCTTGATCGGCTCCTGGAGGGACATCACCTTTGCGGTGGTCTTGGTGATATAGCCGTCAGGCATGGTGAATACATCGCCGTAAATTCCGTTGAAGCGCTGTGCGACATTGCGCGCAAGCTCAAGGTGCTGCTTCTGGTCGATGCCAACCGGAACGAGGTCTGCCTGGTACAGCAGGATATCCGCAGCCATCAGCACAGGATAGGTAAACAGACCGGCATTGATATTATCGGGGTGCTTAGCGGACTTATCCTTGAACTGGGTCATTCTGGAGAGTTCGCCGAACTGGGTGTAGCATGAGAGTATCCAGCTGAGCTCTGCGTGGTTGGGGTTGTGACCCTGTACGAACAGCGTGGACTGCTCCGGGTCAAGGCCTGCAGCGATAAGCAGGGCGTAGCTCTCCTTTATCTGGTTGCGTAGCTTTACGGGATCCTGTCTTACTGTGATGGAATGCAGGTCGGCGATGCCGAAAAAGCAGTTGTAATCGTTCTGGAGCTTTACCCAGTTACGCATTGCGCCGAGGTAGTTTCCGAGATGGGGAGTGTTGGTCGGCTGAATCAGGCTCAGCATATTTTTCTTCTGTTCTTCCATGATGATTTCCTTTCTCCGGTTTCTGAAATCCGGAACAAATAAAACTCCGCCCTTGCGGCAGAATACATCTGCCATAAGGACGGAGTGATAATATCAACACCGCGTTGCCACCTTAATTCACGGGAATTTCCCGCGCTCTCAGCGGATACTTTCATATCCTGGCAATTAACGCTTGCTCCACGTCGCAGAATACTCGGCTCTCATGTTAAGCTTTTGACTGCGCCCTCTACGGTCCATTTATATATCCGGCGTTCTGCGGCGTTCCCAGCTGAAATGACTGGCTTTCGCAGTCATAACTCGCCGCTCTCTGTGAGTGCCACGGATATTTTTATCTCCGTATCATCGGTTTCAAGGGCATATTCATTTGTTTGGTGATTATTAGGTTCAAGTGAACTAAGGATATTTTATCACAAAGACACCTGTTTGTCAAGTGGTGCGTTAAAGATATCCCTGACTGCCTGGGTCATTAACTTGCTGGCGTTCATCGTCAATCGTCTGACGGTGCGGGAGTAAAACGGGTCATGCCATCAGTGATGATTATATTGTCGCAGATAAGGCAGGTCCTGATCTTCAGATTGTTCAGTATTTTCTCGTTGCCGTACTGGTGCGCGGGGTCAACGATATCGTCGATGTAGTGCGCTCCGCAGTCGCAGGTGTAGGTCGTATAGCCGGATGTGGTGCAGGTCGGTGCAGTGATCTCCGCAGTGAATGAATGCTCGTGTTCCTGCGGCTGGCTGACGCTCTTTACCTGCATGTTGCCGCATGTGGAGCAGGAACGGATCATGGTGTCAGAAGTGAAATCTTCCCAATCGCCCCAGTCGTGGCCTGTGGAGTCAAGAGTTGTGGTTATCACGTCACTGCATTTAATGCAGGTCTTGATGACCGAGCCGTCCGCCGTACAGGTGGGGAGTGTAGTGGTGACGGAGTATACATGATTGCATTCGGACGGGGTGGGGTTATCGGAACCGTTGTCTGTTACAATGAGCGGGATCTGTACCGTTATTCCGGCGGAATCAAGCGACACGTCTATGTAATATGTACCTGCGCCGCTTTTGCTGGTGTAGTTGGTCGTGCTGGCAATTCCGGATGAGAGGTCAAACGGTCCTGCCTTGGCGTATATTACCTCAGGTATTTTACCATCCAGCTCGCTGACATCGGCTGTGTTGTTAGTGATCTCATGCCATGTGCTCTCCTGAGAGCTCCAGACGCCAACGGTGAATTCTATGTCGTTTTTGGCGTCGATTTTTCGGAAGTTGTAATTTTGAGGGTTCAGAACTGCGTCATCAGCAAGGTAGTACATTTCTGGCTGCCGGCTGACAACGAGGGTGCTCACGATAATGCTGCCACTGATGGGCTGACCATATTCTCCGTTTAGGTACAGCGTGCCATTGCCAGATATATTGACGGATCTCAGGTCGCCGGTCACTATCATTTTGGAATCTTCACCATCAAGGTTGATCTCACTGTTTTCGCCGGACTGCGTGAGGTCGCCGTTGACTGTAAAGGTGCCGTAATTAACGGTGACATCGCCCGAAAGGTAGAGGTCTCCGGTGGTCGTTATGGATTCTGCGGAGACGCTGCCGCTGAATCCGTTGCCGCTTATGGTGATCTTGGCGCATCTTTCGATATTGACCTTTGTCCCGGGAGAAAAATTCACTGTTCCAGACGGATAGAATTCGTTTATGGTAAGAACGCTGGACGAATCAGTGGCTCCCGGGGTGGGTACCGGTGAATTATAAATTGATATCACATGTTCGGTGTTTCCGTTGAAATACAGCTTGGATATCCTGAGTTCCTCAGAGGAAGTGTCACCACATGTAATATATAGCCCGCCGCCGATTTTCATTGAAGGAGCATTTTCGACTAGAGGGATAAACGATTCAGAATCGAGTGTGACATCTCCCTTTACCGACAATTCAATATAATTCAGGTCGATCTGGGAAGAGGGAGCGACAAGGTTTCCGGTAACGCTTATTTTCGGTGAAGAATCATTGTCGCTTGTCATAAGGACTTGAACATCTTGTGAAATATCAAGGTCGCCGTTAACGTACAGCGAGCTTTCGCCGAGCATTGCGCATTTGCCAGTGATGCTGAGCGAAGCCAATGAAACCAGATTGACATTTTTAGCTATACTGAGATTTTCTACTGTGCCGCCGGTAAGCTGGATATCGCTTGCAGCTACCATTGTGTAGTCTCCGGCAGTCGGATTTATAGTACCGACGCTTGAACCGATGAAAAGGTACCCTAAATTTCCGCCGACGGAGTGGATCTTATCACCGGTAAACTGAAAGCCAACCATTGCGTTTTCAGCTATCATTGGTTTGTACGTATTGGTGGAACTATACGGTATGTTTCGCTTCAGGCTTCCTCCGACGCTTATCCAGAACGGTTCTCCATCTGATGAATCAGGTGCTTTTATAATCAGATATTCATTTGCGGTAAGATCTCCGCCTATCGTCATGCTTGTAGTGCCATTATTATTGCACAGTTCAAGAATATATGAACTGTCAGCGCTGGAGGAGCGATAGCTGCCCTGGACAGTCAGGTTTCCATAACCTATTGATAATGTACCGCTGTTATGTATCAGGTCGCCGTTTATGGTCAGCGAATGTCCGTTCAGATCCAGGTCATTATCAATAATGACCGATCCGTTTACGGATAGGTCTTGCGTAAGCTTGTCTCCCGTCACCAGCTGATCGATATAGACATCGGCGCTTGCTGGTACTGATGTTATCAACAGCGCTGCGCCCAACGCAATGATAATGGCGGTCATGACTGCCATTATCCTGCTTGATTTTGAAGATATGACCCTTTTAAATGATCCCATGGTATACACTCCTTTTTTAGCCTGCTTTTTAATTTGACTATATCATAATTTTCCTGACATTTCAATATGTCTCCATGGTTTCTTCTGCCGTACCGCTTTCGGCTGTGCTTACTTCCAGTGCAAGAAGGTTTATCCTTACCTCGGCGCGGCTGCTGCCGGTTTCGGCGGAGAGCCAGTTTTCAAGCAGCTTCTGAGCGGCTGCGTCCTGGGGCTCGGTTGAATCCGCGAGAAGCAGCGCGTGCTCGCCGGAGCTGTCTGCGACGCTGCCGCAGCGGATATTTATGAGCTCCGGGAATATCTTTGCCGCCTTTGCGGTGACTGCCGCGTAATCCACGCTGTTTTTCAGTTCGGAGTTTTCAGTCTGAAGCCCGGAAAGCTCCTGTTCCTTTTCGGAGAGCTGCTGTTCCAGTTCGTTTATGCGGTTCTCCTGGAGGGCTATGGTTATCTTGTCGGTGCTGTCCTCGTCCGTGCCGGCGTCAACTATGCTGTTCTGAGTGACGTTCAGGGTGTAGCCGTCAAGTCCATATTTCGGCATTTCCTGTTCCAGCATTGCAATTACGTCGTCGGATATTGGCGTGCCTACCAGGGATACGGAGATACAGTGCGCGTTTTTGTCAGTACTGCTTTTAACAAGCGATGTATTCGGGAACACGAATTCGCTGTTGAGATAAGTCGAGATGTTTTTGTCCATGATGGAGCTTACGACCGTGGAAGCTCCGAAGAATACGCTCGGCACAGCGGCAACTATCGTTATCGCTGCGACGACGCGGTTTATGACCTTCTGCTTCTTGTCGCTGACGTTGCGGTGGTAGGGTACGCGCAGCATCATTGTGACGATCATAGTCGAAAGGGAGATGAACAGCGTATTAATCAGGAACAGATAAAATGCGCCCAGGAAGAACGACGGCTGCCCGGAGGCTATGCCGTAGCCCGCCGTGCAGAGCGGCGGCATGAGCGCTGTCGCGATGGCTACGCCGGGGATAACGTTGCCCTTTTTCTCGCGGGTGTTGCCTATCGCGCCGGCGATTCCGCCGAACAGCGCTATCAGTACGTCCCAGATGGTTGGGCTGGTGCGGGCTATCATCTCGGCAGTGGGAGTGTCTATCGGGGTTATCAGGAAGTACACCGTGGAGCTTATCAGGCTGATAACGACCTGCGTCCCGAAGCGCAGGAGCGCCCTGCGCAGCAGCCTCAGGTCGCGCACGGCGAGGGAGTATCCCATCGTCATGATACCGCTCATCAGCGGGGATATCAGCATTGCGCCGATTATTACCGCCGTGGAGTTCATGTTCAGTCCTATCGACGCGATGAGAGCCGCAAGGCACAGTATCCACATGTTAGGTCCGTGGATGACTGTGTTCTCCAGCATCATTTCGTCTATTTCTTCGTAGCCCATCATGCCGTCGTGCATGTTCAGCATGTCTGCGATGAATTTTCGCACTCCGGTGCGCTTTTCCTTGATCTCTTTATGTATGCCTCTGTCTATTTCGTCGGCTTTTTCGGTTTCTTTGCTCATTTTGTGTTCCTTTCTTGCAATTTTTTCCTACATTATAGCACTAGTGAGGATAAAAAGTCAACAACGTTTTGCGCTTTCCTGTGGAATACTGCTTTACAATACCGGCGGGTTGTGATATAATTATAGAGTATAGATTTTCCAAGAAAGGACGATACAAATGTTAAAGCCGTTTTCAGATCGTGTTTCCGGACTCCAGCCGTCCGCGATACGCGAGATACTTAAATTCACTTCCGACCCTGAGGTCATCAGTTTCGCCGCAGGAAACCCCGCCCCGGAGGCTTTCCCGGTGGACACGATCGCGAAGCTCTCCGCTGACATTTTTCGCGAGGAGCCGATAAACGCGCTTCAGTACTCCATCACCGAGGGCTATCCGAAGCTCCGTGAGTGGCTTAAAGCCGACCTTACAAAGAAAGGGCTGTTCCGCGACGGCGACCAGGTAGTAATTACCAGCGGAGCGCAGCAGGCTATCGAGACCACCGCCAAGATACTCTGCAACGAGGGCGACGTGATAATCTGCGAGGAACCCGCGTTCGTAGGGTCGCTCAATGCGTTCAGGAGCTACGGCGTAAAGCTGGTCGGAGTTCCTATGGACGACGACGGCATGATACCTGCAAGCCTTGAGGAGGCTCTTAAAGCCAACCCTACTACAAAGTTCATCTACACTATCCCTAACTTCCAGAACCCCACCGGAAAGACCACCACGCTCCAGCGCCGCAGGGAGATACTCGCCCTTGCTGAGAAGTACGGCGTGTACATCCTGGAGGACAATCCATACGGAGCGCTCCGCTTCGAGGGCGAGGACGTGAAGTCCATCAAGGAGCTTGACACAAATGGCAACGTGCTCTACTGCGGAACGTTCTCCAAGACGCTCGCGCCGGGACTGCGCGTAGGATATCTTCTGGGGCCGTCCGATATCGTTTCCAAGGCGGTCGTAGGGCTCCAGACAAGCACGGTGCACACCAACATCTGGGCGCAGATGCTGACATACCGCTTCCTGACGACAGTGGATTTTGACCAGCACCTGAAAAAGCTCCAGGCTATCTACCGCCACAAGTGCCACCTCATGCTGGAGGGGCTTGAAAAGGAGCTTCCGGATTTCATCAGCTTCACGCGTCCGCAGGGCGGTCTGTTCATCTGGGCTACGCTTCCCGATAAGTACGACATGAAAGCTTTCTGCAAGGGAGCTGTAGAGCGCAAGGTCGCGGTAGTTCCCGGAAATGCGTTCTGTTCTGATGAGAGCGCGGTTTCACATTCGTTCCGCCTGAACTTCTCCACTCCGACCGATGAGCAGATCGAAAAGGGCGTGAAGATACTCGGCGCTGCGGCTAAGGAGCTTTTAAAGTAGTTTGAGCGTTTAAAACGGGAGGTGAGGCTATGGTATGCGGAAAATGCGGAAAAGCGTTCGATGAGAGCGCACAGAGCATAGAGGGAAGCTGTCCGTACTGCAAAACGGTGCATACTCCGGAGGGAGAGCCTATCCGCGAGCTTAAGGGGATACTGGGCTACATCGTGCAGCATTTCGGCGGCAGCACCCTGCTTGACCGCCGTCGCACTGACGCGCTCATAGCCGACATCTTTCCGAAAGAAACAGCCGCGCGGCGGCTTTGCTATGTGGCGCTGTATGACGGCTGCGCACAGAAGCTGTGGGCGGTGCGCGGAAAGCCGTTCGAGGTGCGCTCTGCTGCGGCGGCGAGGTGCGTTAAGTCACTGCGGGACGAGATAGGGCTGAAAGGCCGCGCCGCAGCGTCGGCAGTCGAGGCTGTAGCGGAGGCGCTGGGGTGCGATATCGCATTCAGGATGGAGGCTCCGCCCTCTGCCGCAGAGACCGAGAGCCGCAAGAATATCACTGACAGCGCGGAGCAGTACAGCCTGGGGCGTCATTTCGACCGCATAAAGGACTACAATAAGGCGCTGTACTGGTTCGTGCAGTCGGCTCAGCAGGACTGCGCCGAGGCGGAATATTACGTTGGGTTCTACCTCATGGAGGGCAGGGGCGGCACGCAGGATGTAAAGACCGCCCGGGAATGGTTCCTGCGGGCAGCGGAAAACGGCGTCCCCGCAGCGCAGTACATGACAGGCTACTTCTACGCCGAAGGAATAGCCTGCGAGCTGAACGAGGGAGCTGCGTTCGAGTGGTTCCTGCGGTCGGCGAAGCAGGGGTACGAGGAAGCGATAAAGGTCATCGCGCTGAGCTATGAGACCGGTACTTTCGTGGATGAAAACGCCGAAACAGCGGCGCGCTGGAGAAAGCTCCTGCCGAATCAGCCGGAATCCACCGAGCCCCCTCCCGACGAAGAAACAGAGCCGCCGGAGCCGTTACCGGATGACGGCGAGGAAAACTATCAGTCCGCGCGGCGGTGCCTTGCAGAAAAGGACTTCACCGGAGCTGCGATGTTCTACCGCCACGCTGCGGAAGCTGGTCATGCAAAGGCGCAGTGCAGCTACGGAAAATGTCTGTACCTGGGAACCGGTGTTGAGAAGAACATCTACGCGGCGTTTTCGTGGTTCTCAAAGGCGGCGGCGCAGGGTCTTGACATCGCACAGTACAATCTTGGCGTGATGTACCTCCGGGGCACCGGCGTTGAGAAAGACCGCAGCGAAGCAAAGAAATATTTCCGTCTGGCTGCGGAAAACGGGCATGCTGAAGCGGCAAAGGTACTTGAAAAGCTTGAAAAACAGGAACATAAATGATCGGAGGAAGCACAGTGAAAGCAGCAGTTATCCTTACAAAATGCAAGAACGACCACGCCCTGTTCGGCATACGCACGGAGCAGCGCGAGGACGGCGGCTGGTACGCCACCTGGGCGTTCAGGGTGTCTGAACAGACCGCGGAGCGCGAGAAGTTCGGCGACACACAGATAAGCGGCAATATTTACATCACGACGGAGTATCCTTCCTGCCCGTACTGCGGCGCAAAGGGATTCTTCCAGTGCGCGGAGTGCGGGAAGACCACCTGCTGGAACGGCGAAACGGAGACCGTCTGCGAGTGGTGCGGCAACGAGGCTGAGACCGCCGCAGAGGAGAAATTCGACTCTATCACCGGAGGCGGCTTCTGATGATGAAGGTCGGCGACAGAGTTCCGCTGGAGCTGGGCGGCGAGGCGGAGATAACCCAGCTCCTGGGTCAGGGCGGTCAGGGCGCGGTCTACCGCGCTTCCTACCGCGGGAGAGATTACGCGCTGAAGATGTACTTCACGAAGAAACTGAAAAATCCCGCGATGTTCCGCGAGAATTTGCAGCGCCTCTGCGAGGACGGCAGCAGCTCTCCGGCGTTCGTAATGCCGCTGATGATGACTGCGGATACGTCGGAGGGATTCGGCTTCCTGATGGAGCTTATCCCGCCGGAGTACGCTCCGTTTTCGGATATCCTGAATGCGCGGGTGAAATTTTCCGGGCTGTATTCCATCGTGAATGCCGCGATAAGGATAACCTCCGCGTTCCGTGAGCTTCACAATTCCGGCAGGAGCTATCAGGACCTGAACGACGGCGGATTCTTTATCCGCCCGACTGACGGCGACGTGCTCATCTGCGACTGCGACAACATCGCGCCCTACGGCGAGAACCTCGGAATAGCCGGAAAGCCGGGATACATGGCGCCGGAGATAGTCCGTGGCGAAAAAGCCCCGGATAAGCTCACCGATCGGTATTCCCTGGCGGTGGTGCTGTTCCGATTGCTTCTGCGTGGCGACCCGCTGGAGGGCAGCAAGGTGCTGAAAAGCGTCTGCCTCACTGAGGAAGCGGAGCGCCGTCACTACGGCTACGAGCCGATGTTCGTCTACGACCCGTCAGACGATTCCAACCGTCCGGTGCGCGGGGTACACAACAACATCATAAAATTCTGGCGGATAATGCCTGATTATATCCGCGACGCGTTCACGGTGTCGTTCACGGATGGACTCTTCCAGCCGGAAAAGCGCCTTATCGAAAAGCAGTGGCTCGACCTGCTGGTGAGAATGCGCGGAGATATCTGCGCCTGCACCTGCGGCGCGCAGGGATTCATCTCCGGCTCTGAGCGCGACCCTGACGGTAAGGTGGTCTGCCCGTGCGGTACGCATTACCAGCCGCCGCTGGCGCTCCACCTCGGAAAGCAGCGCGTACTGCTGTTCGATGGCGCGAAGCTGTTTGACGAGGATGTACAGTGCCTTGGCGAGGTAGTCCGCAATAAGGTGAACCCAGGGCTTTTCGGGCTGAAGAATCTCTCTGATGGACCCTGGAGCTTTACCCTCCCCAACGGTCAGGAAAAGGCGGCGGCTCCCGGCTCCGCTGTGCCTGTATTCAACGGCACCAAGCTGACGATAGGCGGCGTACCCGGAGAAATAAATGGCGAAATTTAGCGCGGGTTTTCCCGGAATTTTGTGCAGAACAGCCTTTGACAAAATAAAGGATATCTGCTAAAATCATTATGTAATATAATATATCAAAATCGTGTGGCAGTTGCGTAAATCCGGATTTGGAGCGCAGCTGCCACACTTTTTTATTGAAAGGAGATATACGATATATGGAAAATTCTCAGAAAGCTCAAATGGAGAAAATGTCGTCGGCTCCGGTCAACCGGCTGATGCTTGGCATGGGTATCCCGATGATAGTTTCTATGATGCTTCAGGCGGTCTACAACATCGTGGACAGCGCGTTTGTGTCGAACATGGCGCAGGGCGGCGAGCAGGCGCTGAACGCGCTGACGCTGGCGTTTCCGGTGCAGATGCTGATGGTCGCCGTTGCGATAGGCACCGGCGTTGGAATGAACGCGCTGATGTCCCGCAGTCTGGGTCAGGGTAATCGCGAACTTGCCAGCAAAGCCGCCGGAAACGCGATGTTCCTTGCGGCGGTGATATATGTGGTGTTCCTGCTGTTCGGTATATTCGGAACCGGAGCATACGTCGGCTCGCAGACGAAAAACGCTGAAATAGCGCAGATGGCGGGTGAGTACATCCGCATTTGCTGCACGCTGTCATTCGGGATAATCTTCTTTTCGGTGTTCGAAAAGACATTGCAGGCTTCCGGACGGTCGCTGTATTCCACTGTAGCGCAGGTCGCTGGTGCAGTCACCAACATCGTGCTAGACCCTGTGATGATATACGGTCTGCTGGGTGCTCCCGAAATGGGAATAGTAGGTGCGGCGCTTGCTACGGTCATCGGTCAGGTGGTATCCTGCGTGCTGGCTGTGATATTCCATTTCCGGCTCATTAAGGAGATAGACAACGGTTGGAGGTATATAAAGCCCTCCGGCACGGTCATCGGGAAGATATATTCCATCGTTCTGCCTGCGATAATTGCGCAGGCTCTGATGTCCGTCATGACTTACGGTCTGAATCTTATTCTTGTGGAGGTCAGCGAGAGCGCCGTTACCGCCTATGGGCTGTATTATAAGATACAGCAGTTCATTCTGTTCGCGGCGTTTGGCCTGCGCGACGCGATCACACCAATAGTTTCGTTCGCCTATGGCATGGGCAGCAGACAGCGCGTTAAACAGGGGATAAAGTACGGCATGATGTACACGCTTATTATAATGGCTGCGGGGATAGTACTGCTGGAATTGCTGGCAGAGCCTTTTGCGGCACTGTTCGGGCTGTCCGGAGAAACTGAGCAGTTATGTATCGGTGCAATGCGTGTCATTTCGCTCAGCTTTATATTTGCCGGAGCGAATGTCGCATTCCAGGGGATATTCCAGGCGCTGGAATCCGGATTGCAGTCGCTGGTGATATCGGTTTGCAGGCAATTTCTGTTCGTGCTGCCGGTCGCGTGGGGATTCTCGCTCGTTGTCAGGAATTCCGGCAGCCTTGATATGATGTGGCTGGTGTGGCTCACATTCCTCATTGCCGAGGGGATATCCGCAGTCATTTCTGTGGTATTCATGACAGGGATATCAAAAAAGAAGATAAACACCCTCGCGAATTAATCATACTGCCTGTGCATATAATCAACCAAAAAGCAATTCAGGGAGATTGCTGCTTTAAGGTTGACGAAACGTGTTTTTCAGCTTATAGAGAAAACAGACGTTTTGATTTCCTTGTTTGCTTTGTGTTTACAGGAGGTTTATATGGACGATATGAAGAAGCTTGTTGAAAAATACAAGCGCGAACTGATGGAATACAGCCACAAGACTGCGCCAGCTACACCGGTTCCGCAGCCCGAGAAACTCTCGTTCCCGGAAATGCTCCCGGAAGAACCTGCGGAACAGCCGCAGCATGCTGTATCGGCTGGATCCGCCCTTGCCGCCCCCAGTGAATCCGCCAGACCTGTTCAGCCCTCGCAGCCCGTCAAGCCGCGTATCATCGGCTACTCTGACGACCAGCGGGCGCTGAACGACCTTGAGAAGTACTTCTCCGACATTATCAGCTCCACTCCAGGAGAGCCGGACGTATCCGCTACGGTGACGGAAACGCCAGAGAAGTCAGACCGCCCTGAGGGAGTGCAGACCGATGATTTCAACTCCCTCCCGTCGCAGTTCACTGATGATCCTCCGCAGCTCGACGTCACCAACGAGGCGGTCTCTCCCGAGAACAACATCATAACCCAGGACAACGAGCGGGAGCAGGTATCGCAGTTTCCACGCGAGGGCGAAAACACCGCTGCCGCACCGGGTACTATCGAAAAAATCGGAACTCTGCCGGTCAGCGGTCAGTCCCCGGATGAGCAATTAGGGCGCAGAACATTCGTAGACCAGCAGGGACCGGTGAATTCCCGGGACGATATCAAGCCGCTGGTCCAGGAGGAAAACGATGATTTCCCCCAGGTGCCTGCGGAAAAGGAATACGCCGACCTGGAGAGCTTCCTTGCGGTGAACACCCGTCAGGGTACGCTGCGTTTCCGCACCTACACTGCGCGCAACGCGCTGCCTGTTCCTGAAGCACGGGTGGTGGTGTTCAAGACCATCGGCGGAAGTCCTCACACATTCTATGAGCTCATCACCGACCAGAGCGGTCAGACTGAGGTGGTGCCGCTGCCTGCGCCGTCCAGCGCGCTTTCGCAGACCCCGGACAGCGGGGTGCAGCCCTATTCCCTTTACGACGCGGATATTACCGCCAAGGGGTACGCCCCGGTATATGTCAGGAATCTTCCGATATTCGAGGGCATCCTTTCCGTTCAGCGCACAGCGCTTGTTCCCAGCATTGAGGTAAGCGGAGAAACAATAAACGAAAACGAGCCGAATCTGACGGAGGTGCCGGATAATGCCTGAGACCGCTAGACCAACCATTCCGGAAACGATAACCGTGCACTTGGGTCCGCCTAATTCCAGCGCGCAGAACGTCACGCTGTCCTTTCCGGACTACATAAAGAACGTGGCGAGCAGCGAGATCTACCCCACCTGGCCGGAGGCGGCGATACGCGCGAACATCTATGTTCAGACAACGTTCGCGCTCAATCGGGTGTTCACGGAGTGGTACCGCAGCCGTGGGTACGATTTTGACATCACCAGCTCAACGCAGTACGACCAGGCTTTTGTCTACGGCAGGGATGTTTTCAACAATATCAGCCAGATAGTTGACGAGATATTCAACAATTACGTCGTTCGTCAGGGGAATGTTGAGCCGCTGTTCACGCAGTTCTGCAACGGGACATCCGTCACCTGTCAGGGACTGTCGCAGTGGGGAACGGTAGACCTTGCGAACCGCGGATACACTCCGTATGAGATGCTTCAATACTACTACGGCGACGACATCAACATCGTGCGCAATGCGGCTGTGGAGCCGTTCATCGGCAGCTATCCGGGAACTCCGTTCGGATTCGGAAGTTCCGGCAACGAGGTGCGGACTATCCAGACCGAGCTGAACCGCATTTCTGACAATTATCCTGCGATACCGAAAATAGTTCCGGCGAACGGTTTCTACCGGGAATCCACTTCCGAGGCTGTACGGGTGTTCCAGGGGGTATTCGGACTGCCGCAGACCGGTATCGTCAACAAGGCGACCTGGTATCAGATCAAGTATATCTACGTTGCCGTAAAGAATCTTGCGGAGCTTACCTCAGAGGGTCTGCGTCCCTCTGAGGTCGCCGAGGAATTCCCGGAGGTGCTCCGCAAAGGGGATTACGGACTGTTTGTAAGCTACCTGCAATATTACCTGAACGTCATCTCCTATTTCAATCCGGAAGTGCCGACAGTCCCCGCGAACGGAGTTTTCGGCACTGAAACGGAGAATCAGGTAAAGGCGTTCCAGCGGTTCTACGGGCAGGAACCTGACGGCGTGGTGGATTTTGCAACCTGGACGCTTATTCAGGAGATATACAACGATATCCTGAATAGGCTGCCGGAGGGCTACGCCGGGAATACAGCGGCGTTGTATCCGGGGTATGTCCTCACGCCGGGGATGAGCAACAATGATGTTAAGGCGTTACAGACCTATCTTAACCTTATCGGCAGGACCTACCGGGATATCCCTGAAATACCCGTTACCGGATACTTGGGTCAGCAGACCGAGGACGCAGTTAGAACATTTCAGCAGTTGTTTGGGCTGACGGTATCCGGAGTGGTGGGCGCGCCTACTTGGGACGCTATATCTAAGGAGTATAATTATATCAGGTTCGGCACACAGAGAACGGGATGAAAAATGAGGGGCTGTTAAATGCGGCTCCTTTCAGACCGTCTGATAAGTCCGGATGGTTTTCGACAAGTTGACCCGCGGGAATTCCTGCGGGTATTACTTTTCCATAAACAAATATCCGCCCTGCCATTAAGCAGAGCGGATCAGACCGTCGAAAAAGTCACTAAAGTGACTTTTCCGCCGAACATCCGCCCTGCGCGCACGGTTTGTCGGCGTTGCCGACAAACCGCACACTTGTGCGGATAGAAGTGTTTTTTGCCCCGGGAAACCCGGAGCAAAAAACGGATTTCAAAAGCCCGCTTCGCGGGCAAATTCGATTTTTTCGACAATCATATCCGCCCTGCCATTAAGCAGAGCGGATATGATTGTTAAATTTTACTGCTGTACAAGGTCTTCGGTACTTTCTGCTGCGGGTGCAGGAGTTACCGGTGCATTAGTTTCCGAGTTTATCCCGGCTGCTACAGCCTTTCCGGTGACGAAACTGCTTACCATTGACTTCAGATCAACGCCCAGTCCGTCAAGGAGCCCGGCAGACGCCTGAGTGGTGGCTTCGGTGATGTCCTTTACCAGCTTTGCAGTATTGCCGTCGCCGTACATCGTGATCTTGTCAACGTTCTCAAGCGGCTTTGCAATAGCCTGTGCGACTTCCGGCATCTTCTCGAAGTACATCTGGAGCACTGCGGCCTCTTCCATCTTGCGCATTGCCTCCGCTTTCTTGTCAAGACCCTCTGCTTCAGCGAGCGCCTTTGCGCGGACGGCTTCCGCTTCTGCAACGCCCTTTGCACGGATACCCTCCGCCTCCTGCTCGGCGGCGTACCTCGCGGCTTCTGCGCGTGCCTTTGCCGCTGCGGCTTCGTTCTGCGCGGTCACCAGGATAGCTGCGGCTTCGTTCTTCTTGATCTCCAGCTCTGCTTCCGCGTTCTGGATATCCTCGTATTTCTTAGCTTCCGCGTTGCGCTGAATGGTGTACAGCTCTGCGTCCGCGTTCTGCTGTGCTGCATATTTCTGCGCCTCGGCGGTCTTTTTGACCTCGGCTTCGAGGGCGCGTTCCTTGATCTCGGCTTCCTTTGCCTTGATCTCGACTTCCTTTGCCTGCTTTGCGAGGTTTGCGTTCGCGGAGGTTATCTCGATGGTCTTGCGCTGTTCCTCCTGCTGGATAGTGTAGGCTGCGTCGGCTTCCGCACGCTTGATGTCAGCGGCGCGCTTGAGCTCTGCCTGCTTTATCGCAAGCTCGTTCTCGCGCTCGGCGATGGCGGTTTCGGAATCTACGCGGGCGTCGTTAGCTTTGCGGTTCGCTTCCGCCTGGGCGATCTTGATATCCCTTTCGGCTTCCGCCTTGGAAATAGCGGCTTTCTTCTTGATCTGCATGGTGTTGTCGATACCCATGTCGTTGATGATGCCGTTGTCGTCCACGAAGTTCTGCACGTTGAACGAAACTATCT
This sequence comes from uncultured Oscillospiraceae bacterium, assembly GCA_934446565.1. Classification (GTDB taxonomy): domain Bacteria; phylum Bacillota; class Clostridia; order Oscillospirales; family Ruminococcaceae; genus CAG-115. The sequence goes on from CAKSEO010000007.1 coordinate 47,318, forward strand.
CAAGACCCATTGCGCGCAGGTCGGGGTCGGCATTCTGCTTTACCTTGTCGGCGAACGCCTGGCGGTTGGATACCATCTCCTCCAGCCTCATCTGACCTACGATCTCACGCATGTTGCCTTCGAGGACCTCCCTTGCAACTCCGGTTATGTACTGTACGTTGCGGTTAAGGAAGTTCTGCTGGGCTTTCTGGATTATGTCGGGGTCGGGGGATATCTTGACGTTTACCACTGCGTCAACGGAAATATTGATGTAGTCCGCAGTGGGGACTGCCTGGGCGGTCTTGACATCGACTGACATCAGCGCCAGCTCCAGCACGTCGCAGCGCTCGAAGAACGGCAGCTTGACGGTCGCCTTACCTATAACGACCTTAGCCTTGCGCCGCAGACCGCTTATGATGAACGCCTTGTCCGGTGGAGCCTTGCGGTATCCCGCGCTGAAAATGAATATCACCAGAACGACGATGATAATGATGGGAATCATCATTCCCGATTCGAGAAAATCCGGCATGTAGTTACCTCCTTATGCCTGCTTGTATTTTTGGGCGATCTTCGCCGCCTTGTAGTAGTTTTCCTGGAGTTTGCGGAAATCTTCGCCACATTCGCTGGTGTCGCCGGCGCGAATTTCGTCCACGATCTTCTTTGCCGGGAGGAACACTCCGTTAAGCCCGATGTTACCTGCAAGACCCTTGAGTGCGTGAGCCGTAAACAGCATCTGCTGATAGTCCTCCTTTTCGGCGGCTGACGTGAGTTCCAGCACAACGCTGTCCGCCGCGTCGAAGAATTTGTACAGATATTTCAGGAACATGCTCTCGCTGTCCATGAAATGCTCGATCATATCCTGGACGTTCAGACCAACGCTTGTCATTTCGTCGCAGAATTCCTTTGTTACCATACGAATCACCTCTTTAATCTATTCTATCATTTCAGTAATAATTCGTCAAGAACTCCGATTTTTTTCGTAGGAATATACAAAAAAGCCCCCTGAAAATTTCAGGAGGCTACAGATATACATATTTGTAAATTACTTGAAATTATATAACTGTATCTGCTCGAAACCGTCCAGGAGCTCGCCGGACATCTTGAATGCCGCGTCAACGCCGCGGGCAACGCACTCGATGGGGTTTTCCGCAACAAAACAGGGAGCGCCCACATTGTCGCTGATGAGCTCCGGCAGGCCGCCGAGCATAGCTCCGCCGCCGGTGAGGAGTATACCGTTGGACAGGATATCGCCGACCAGCTCAGGCGGTGTGGACTCCAGCACCAGCTTTACCTGCTCGACTATTTCCATTGCGTTTTCGTGGATCGCCTCGTAGATATCCTGGTCGGATATCTCTATGCTCTCGGGAAGTCCCTTGAGGAGGTTCCTGCCGCGGATGGTCATTTTCTTCTCGCCTGTGGGGTCGAATACGTTGGCAATCTCCATTTTTGCCTTTTCAGCGGTCTTTTCGCCGATGAGTATCTTGTATTTCTGTGTGATGTGGCGGATTATCGCCTGGTCGAACTTGTTGCCCGCCATCTTGATGGAGCGGCTCTGTACGATACCGTTGAATGAAACGATAGCCACGTCGGCAGTACCGCCGCCGATATCCACGACCATAGTGCCGTTGGGCTTGGAGATATCCACGCCTGCGCCGATGAGCGCCGCGATGGGTTCTTCGATAAGGAACACCTTGCGCGCGCCCGCGGACATCGCCGCCTCGACGACTGCGCGGCGCTCCACGTCGGTGACGGAGGAGGGAACGCACAGGACTATCCTGGGCTTCATCATAGCGCCGCCGTTCACCATGTGGATAAACTCGCGTATCATAGCTTCGGTCATGTCGTTGTCGGAGATAACGCCGTCCTTTAGCGGACGGACCGCAACAATGTACTCCGGCGTTCTGCCTATCATCTTGTAGGCTTCCGCGCCGACGGCAACGACTGCCTTTTTCTTCTTGTCGTAAGCCACTACGGACGGTTCATTCAGCACTATGCCCTTTCCGGCAATGGTGATGATGATATTCGCGGTGCCGAGGTCTATACCTATATCAAGTGCCATATATATTCTCCATTCCTTAGAATTGTCTACACGTTGTGTCTGTTGAAAGACTACCTTAAATTATATCATGTTTTTTTGTGTTTTGCAATATATTTTGCTGCCTGCTGCAAAAGAAATTCACGTTCATTCGGAAAATTTCCGTCAACAACGCCGTCGAGGAGATATTTCAGCACCATTCCCATTTCCCGGGAGGGCGCTATCAGCCTGGAAAGCGCCTTTCCGTCAACGGCTAGGTCTTTCAGCGTAAGGCAGCAGGACTGCGCGAGCGTTTCCGCGCGGGACAGGACTGCGCGCCAATCATCGCAGCGCGCTGCGCATTCAGGCTTTTTCGCCATGTCGTCGCAGATATGCGCAATGCAGATATCCCGGACGGTTTCCAGACCGTATTTCCTGAGCAGACGGCGCACTGACTTGTCTGTATCGCTAAGCGTAACATCATGAAATCTGACGATATTGCAGACCCGCTCCCGGAGCGCGTTGCTGCACTTCAGCCGCCGGAGGATATCATCAGCGATGTCCGCGCTGACCGCCGCATGACCGTAGAAGTGCCCCTCGCCGTCGTCGCCGAGCGAAAAGCGCTGCGGCTTCCCGATGTCGTGCAGCAGCATCGCGAGGGTCAGCGGGAGCCTGCACTCGTTGAATTCATCGGTTTCGGACAGCCGCGCGGCGGACTGCGCGGACATTACGCAGTGCTCGTAAATGTCCAGACAATGATACCTGGAATGCTGATCGAAATCGAAGCATTCCCGGAATTCGGGAAGTATCACGGCGATTATCTCCCGGAAATCGTTCAGTACGCGGAACAGATTTTCACCGGAATTTCTGCCGGTCAGCAGCCCGCACAGCTCGGAAAAAACGCGCTCTGCGGAGATGTTATTTAGCAGCTCACGGTTGTCCAGCATTGCCTGCGCGGTTTGTTCCTCTATTTCGAAGCCGAGAGTGGCTGCGAATCTCATTCCCCGGAGGATACGCAGCGCGTCCTCGCGGAATCGTTTTTCGGGGTCGCCGATAGCGCGGATAATTCCGCGCTTTATGTCCTCGGAGCCGCCGAATTCGTCGAACAGACCGCGTTTCGGGCTGTAGGCTATGCCGTTCATTGTGAAGTCCCGGCGGGATATGTCGTCGCGGATATTCCGGGTGAACGTTACGGATTCCGGGCGGCGGCTGTCGAGGTATTCTCCGTCCACGCGGTAGGTGGTTATCTCCACGGGCTCGCCGGCTGAAAGTACTGTTATTGTGCCGTGTTTCAGCCCGGTTTTGATGAGACGCATTCCTGCGAATACCTGTTCAGTTTCCTCCGGGAGAGCTGAGGTGGTTATGTCGTAATCGTGGGGAGGAATCCCCATAAGGCTGTCGCGGACGCAGCCGCCTACGATGTAAGCCTCGTAGCCTGCGCTTTCCAGCATGTCTATAATTTTAGTGATGTTTTCGGGTATGCTGAATTGCATGGGCAACCTCCTTGGCGGGAATAAACTATAATTTATGCGGGTGGTGTTTAATTAGCAGGCTCCCCCAATTGGGAGTCAAGGGGGGCGCGCCCCCCTTGCAGGTCGAGGGCAGCGCCCTCGTCGCCGTAAGGCGAAACCTCCGCGCGGAAGCGCGTTGGCGCGCAGTAACTCCGTGCGAAGCACGGAATAACGAAAAAAAGCGCTAAAGGGGCGCAGGGGCTAGGGGAGACAAACGGAACGTTTGTCCTGGACAAGAGTTTTCCCCCGCTTGGCGTAGAACGCGATATCCTCCAAAACAGTCCAGTGGACTGTTTTGGAATAAGTGTTTATCCATAAGGAAAGGCACTCAATAAAACTGTGCCGTGTGAAGCCTTACGTCAGATAATTTATAGAGACTGTGGGGGAAAACTCTTGTTTTCCCCCACACCCCTTTAGCGCCTTTTGGTCGTTTAGCTGCGCGCCAGCGCGCAGAGTAGCCGTGCTTCGCACGGAGTAACCGCGCTTCCGCGCGGAGGTTTCGCCTTACGGCGACGAGGGCGCTGCCCTCGACCTGCAAGAGGGGGACTAGTCCCCCTCTTGACTCTCCCGATTGGGGGTTGCAGTAAGACGAATTCTACCTGCATAAATTATAGTTTCTCAATCAGTTCTTTAAGCTCTGCAACGGAGCCGGGATACGTCCGCCACGGCTAATGAACTTACTTGCAGAGAACTTACTTACCGGCATTACAGGAGCGCTTCCGAACAGACCGCCGAATTCGATCATGTCGCCTTCCTTCTTGCCGATGGCAGGAATTACGCGGACAGCCGTGGTCTTACTGTTGACCATGCCGATAGCGGCTTCATCCGCAATGATAGCAGAGATAGTATCTGCGGAGGTGTCGCCGGGAATAGCGATCATATCCAGACCTACAGAGCATACTGCGGTCATGGCCTCGAGCTTTTCAAGACCGAGGGAGCCCTTTACTGCCGCGTCGATCATGCCTGCGTCCTCGGATACGGGAATGAATGCGCCGGAAAGTCCGCCGACATGCGAGGACGCCATTACGCCGCCTTTCTTAACTGCGTCGTTGAGCATTGCGAGGCATGCGGTCGTGCCGTGGCAGCCGCAGCTTTCAAGACCGATCTCCTCAAGGATATGAGCAACGGAATCGCCCACAGCCGGAGTCGGAGCGAGAGAGAGGTCAACAATACCGAACGGTACGCCCAGGCGCTGGGAAGCCTCAGTACCAACGAGCTGACCCATTCTGGTGATCTTGAATGCAGTCTTTTTGATGACATCGGCGATCTCGCTGATGTTAGCGTCAGGATGCTTGCGGAGCGCAGCGCGTACAACGCCCGGTCCGGATACGCCTACGTTTATCTCGCAGTCGTACTCGCCGACGCCGTGGAATGCGCCTGCCATGAAGGGGTTATCCTCGACTGCGTTGCAGAATACGACGATCTTAGCAGCACCAAAGTAGCTGTTGTCCTTGGTAGCCTTAGCAGCGTCCAGTATCACCTGACCCATCATAGCTACTGCGTCCATGTTGATACCCGCCCTTGTGGAGCCGATATTGACGGAGGAGCACACGTTGCTTGTTTCAGCGAGAGCCTCGGGGATGGACTGGATAAGCTCCAGGTCGCCCGCAGAGAATCCCTTGTGTACCAGTGCGGAGTAACCGCCGAGGTAGTTTACGCCGGTGCCGTCAGCAGCGCGCTGGAGCGCCTTTGCGAACTTAACGGGGCTGCCCTTGCACGCAGCGGAGACCATCGCGATAGGGGTAACGGAGATACGCTTGTTGACTATCGGGATACCGTACTGCTTTTCGATATCCTCGCCGGTTTTTACAAGGTTTTCAGCCTTGCGCATGATCTTGTCGTAAACCTTGTCGCACGCTTTGTCGATGTCGCTGTCGATACAGTCGAGAAGCGAGATACCCATGGTGATGGTACGGATATCCAGGTTCTCCTCTTGAATCATCTTTATCGTTTCTAAAATATCGGTCGAATTCAGCATTTGTCCGTGTTCTCCTTATCAGATTCTGTGCATCGCGTTGAAGATGTCCTCGTGCATAACGTGCACCTGGAGCCCCATGTCGCTGCCAGCCTTTGTCAGCTTGTCAGCGAAGTCGATATAGTCGATGTTGAGCTTGGATATTTCGATCATCATGGTCATTGCGAACAGGTCCTGCATGATGGTCTGGGTAACATCCATGACATTCGCGTTGTGCTCTGCACAGATACCGCTGACCTTTGCCAGAATACCTACAGTGTCCTTACCTATAACAGCTACTACGGCTCTCATACTTGTCCTCCTTGTCTGCGGGCATGTCATTATGTATAAATTTGTGCACCGCGACCCTTGAATTTTTATCTTTCTTATCTATTATACTAAAAAAATCTGAAAAAGTAAATGTATTCATAGACAAATTTAAAAATTTGTGATAAAATAATAAAAAAAGCATTTGAAACAGTGATATTATAGTCACTTTTTCAATTCAGCTTGTAGAACAAAAGAAGGTATAAAATGGAAAATGAAACATTCCGCCCTATCCCGGCGGATATCCATAACCATTCCACCCTCTCCCCGGACGGCTGCGACGAGCCGATGAGGATGGCTGAGCGAGCCTGCGGGCTGGGGATAAAGCATTTTGCGCTGACGGACCATATCGAGTGTGAAAAGCTGGAAAGCTGGGATTACGCGGGCGCGATAGCAAGGTCGCACGATGTGTTCCTTGAGATACAGGAGCGTTTCCGCGGTAAGATGGAGGTCTACTACGGTGCAGAGCTGGGACAGGCGCTTTTCAACCTGCCCGCCGCTGAAAAGATACTCGCGGAACACGATTACGACTTCGTGCTGGGCTCAACGCACTGTACTCGGAGCTATCCGAGATTCGACCGCGTCCCTGACAGCGACGAGGACAGATACCGCTGCCTGGACGAGTACTTCGAGGAAGAACTCCGGCTGGCGGAATGGGGCAGATTCTGCTCGCTGTCGCACCTGACTTTCCCGCTGCGTTTCATCAGCGGCGACGTGGGAGGTCACGAGGTCGATGTGAGCCGCTACAGCGCTATTATCGACAAGATACTGGAAACGCTTATCCGGCAGGGCATCGCCCTGGAGGTCAATTCCGCAGGAATACGCAAGGGACTTCACGTCCCCATGCCAAACGCGGAGTATGTCAAGCGCTATTACGACAAGGGCGGCAGGATGGTGACGGTCGGTTCGGACGCTCACCGCGTAGCCGACGTCGGCGCGGATGTTCCGCAGGTCTACGACATGCTGCGGGATATCGGATTCTCCGAGGTATGTGTTTTCAGAAAGAAACAGCCAATTTTTATAGCAATTTGATATAGGAGGAAACTTTTATGAACAAGAGGTTACTTGCCCTATTAAAGCAGAACGCGCGGCTTTCCAACGCGGAGCTCTCCACGATGCTCGGCATTTCCGAGCAGGAGGTCGCAGCAGGTATAAAGGAGCTTGAGACTTCCGGAATAATCATCGGCTACGCGGCGATAGTCAACGAGGAAAAGGCTGACGACAACGCAGTCACCGCAATAATCGAGCTGAAGGTCACTCCGTTCAAGGACAGAGGTTTCGATGACCTTGCGCACACCATCATGCAGTATGACGAGGTAGACAGCGTGTTCCTGCTTTCCGGCGCGAACGACCTGTCCATCACCATCACCGGCACCAGCCTGAGAAAGGTCGCTCTGTTCGTTTCCGAGCGCCTCGCAGTGCTTGACGGAGTTCTGTCCACAACGACGCACTTCGTCCTCAGAAGATACAAGGAGAAGAACCACGTTTTCAACGAGGAGCACTCCGATGAAAGGAGCCTGGTTTCCCCGTGATAGACTATGATAAGGTGATACCCCAGAAGATACGGGATATCCAGCCGTCAGGCATCCGTAAATTCTTCGACATCGCTCAGCAGGTGGAGGGAGTTATCTCCCTGTCCGTCGGCGAGCCGGATTTCAAGACCCCCTGGGCTGCAAGAAAAGCCGCTATCGGCGTCCTTGAAAAGGGCAGGACTGCATATACTGCAAACGCAGGTCTTATACAGCTCCGCGAGGAGATATCCAAGTACCTGCTCAACTTTATCCACACCGAGTACGATCCCAACGGCGAGATAATCGTCACCGTCGGCGGTTCCGAGGCGCTGGACCTTGCAATGCGCGCGCTGATACAGCCCGGCGACGAGGTGCTGGTTCCGGAGCCAAGCTTCGTGTGCTATTCTCCGATAATCACGGTCTGCGGAGGAACCCCCGTCCCGATAGTCATGACCGAGGAGGACAAGTTCAAACTCCGCGCGGACGCGCTCAGGGCTAAGATAACTTCCCGCACCAAGGCGCTGATACTACCGTTCCCGAACAACCCGACCGGCTCCATAATGCGCCGCAGCGAGCTTGAGGCAATTGCCGAAGTGCTCCGCGGGACTGACATCATGATAATCTCGGACGAGATATATTCCGAAATGACCTACGGCGGCGAAAAGCACGTTTCCATTGCTGAAATAGACGGCATGAGGGAACGCACCGTAGTTGTCAACGGCTTCTCCAAGACCTACGCCATGACCGGCTGGAGATTAGGCTACTGCGCAGGTCCGAAACCTGTCATCAAGCAGATGCTCAAGCTCCACCAGTACTGCATAATGAGCAGCCCGACGGTCAGCCAGTATGCGGCTATCACGGCTCTGACCCAGTGCCGCGACGACGTAGACAGAATGCTCGAGGAATACGACATGCGCCGCAGGCTGGTCGTAAAGGGCTTCAACGATATGGGACTGACCTGCTTCGAGCCGGAGGGAGCATTCTATGTGTTCCCCTGCATAAAGACCACCGGAATGAAATCCAGCGAGTTCTGCGAGAAGCTGATATACAGCAAGAAGGTCGCAGTCGTTCCCGGAAGCGCATTCGGCGAGAGCGGCGAGGGCTATGTAAGAGTTTCCTACGCATATTCCGTTCAGCATATCACGACCGCGCTGGAGCGTATCAGGGAATTCGTCGAGGAGCTCAAAAAGTGAGAACGATAAGCGGGATACGGATATACAAGCTGAACGCTTATGCAAAGCTGAATCTGTATCTCGACATCACCGGCAGGCGTGCCGACGGATATCACCTGCTTGAAACAGTAATGCAGAGCATTTCCCTTGCGGACGAGGTAACTGTTGTAGTCAGCGCCGGAAACGGCATAACGCTGTCCGTCAGCCGGGAGGATATCCCGACCGACAGCCGCAACACCGCTTACCGCGCCGCAGAACTGTTTCTCGAAAAGGCGGGAGCTTCCGGCTCGGTCTGCATTGATATCGAAAAGCGTATCCCAAGCGGCGCGGGCATGGGCGGCGGCAGCGCGGACGCAGCGGCAGTCCTGAAAGCGTTGAACACGGCGTTCGGCGAACCGCTTTCGGAAGCGGAACTGCTGGAAATCGCGGCGCAGGTAGGCGCGGATGTTCCGTTCTGCCTGGTCGGGGGAACTAAGCTTTGCAGAGGTATCGGCGAAGAAATGTCGGATACCGTTCCGGCGGAGGGCGTGTTCCTGGTAGTAAAGCCGGAATTCGGCTGCCCGACCGGGGAAGCGTATCGAAAGTACGATGAAAGCCCGCTTGAGATACACGGCGGTCTGGAGCAGTTCACAGCAGGACTGCCCGGAAATTACGCTCCGGAGATGTACAATGTGTTCCAGCGTCTGTACTCCGACAAGCGCATTGAGGACATCTGCGCGCGGCTGAACGCGCTCGGTGCCAAGGGCGCAATGCTCACCGGAAGCGGCTCGGCGGTTTTCGGCGTGTTCGATAATGAAGCGAATGCGGAACGCGTTTCCAAGGAGTTCCCGGACTGCTTTACGGCGGTCTGCGGGTGCGTCCGGGAGGGCGTTTCCATCACAGAAAGGGAGGTACTATGATAAAGGTCCAGAACAATATCGGAACGATAACCATATCCCAGGATTACTTCACATCGCTCATAGGAAGCACCGTGACCGGCTGCTTCGGCGTTGTGCAGATGAATATCAGCAGCGCAAAGCAGACGATACTTGCAGCGCTGCCTTTCGTGAAGAAAAAGAGCTACGAGCGCGGGATAAGCGTCCGCGCGGGACGTGACAAGCTGGTAGTTGACCTCCATATCACGGTGCTTTACGGCGTGAATGTCGGCACTGTTGTTAAGAGCATCATCAACAAGGTGAAGTACGTCATGGAGGAAAGCACGGGCATTTCCGTTGAACGCGTGAATGTTTACGTTGACGAGATAAAGACATAATAAATCAGGAAGGGATATCACATAAAATGACACTTACAGGAAAGCTGTTCCGTGACGCGGTAATATCGGGCGCGAACAACATAGCCAACAACCGTGCCGCAGTCGATGAGCTGAACGTATTCCCCGTGCCGGATGGCGATACTGGCACAAACATGTCCATGACCATCGGCAACGCCCTGCCGGAATTAAAGGCGGCGGGCGACGCTATTTCCGCAGGCGACGCCGCAAAGCTGACCGCCTCCGCAATGCTTAGGGGTGCGCGCGGAAACTCCGGCGTTATTCTGTCGCTTATTTTCCGCGGACTTTCGAAGGGTCTTGCAGGACAGGCAGAAGCGGACGCGAAAATGCTGTCCGACGCGTTCAAGCTGGGCGTTGACGCAGCGTACAAGTCCGTTATGAAGCCCACCGAGGGAACTATCCTCACCGTTGCAAGAGAGGCATGGGAGAACACCAAGGACATCGCGCAGGAGGGCGGCGACGCCACAGAGTTCCTCGCGAAATTCATCGAAGAGGGCGAAAAGAGCCTTGCCAATACTCCGGAGCTGCTCCCGGCGCTGAAAAAAGCCGGCGTGGTTGACGCGGGCGGTAAGGGACTGCTGGTTATCCTCAGCGGAATGCAGCAGGTCATCTCCGGCGGGGAGATGATACGCTCCGATGACGAAACCAGACCCTCCGCTCCGGCGGCTGTAGCGGCTGCGGGAGCTGCGCAGGAGGATATCAAGTTTGCATACTGCACCGAGTTTATCGTCAACAAGAAGCCCGGCGCAAACGACGCAACAGCGCTCCGTGCATTCCTGGAAACCATCGGCGACTGCGTTGTCGTGGTCGATGACGATGATATCATCAAGGTGCATGTTCATTCCAATCACCCCGGTAAGGCAATCGAGGAGGGTATAAAGTTCGGCGAGCTCACCAAGATGAAGATAGAGAACATGCGCGAGCAGCACCACAACATCATAAAGGCTGACGAAGCAGTCCAGAAGAACCGCAAAGTTCCGGTAAAGCCCGAAAAGGACTTCGGATTCGTTGCAGTTGCGGCGGGCGCAGGTATCGAGGCTCTATTCCGCGACCTGGGCGCCGACAGCGTTGTACGCGGCGGTCAGACGATGAACCCGTCCACCGAGGACATTCTTGAAGCGATAGGGCAGACTCCGGCGAATAACGTGTTCGTCCTGCCGAATAATAAGAACATCATCATGGCTGCGGAGCAGGCTGTTGCCCTCGCGGACAGGAACGTCTGCGTACTCCAGTCCAGGAGTATTCCGCAAGGGATCACCGCGCTGATGAACTTCGACCCCGGCGCTGATTTCGTCACCAACCGCAGCAACATGACCGACGCTCTCGACAGAGTGCAGAGCGGTCAGATAACCTTCGCGGTGCGCGACAGCGAGTATGACGGCCACAAGATAAAGCAGGGCGAGATACTTGCGATGGACAACGGCAAGATAGTGTTCACCGAGAAGGACGTTACCAAGGCTCTGGTGAAGCTTACCAAGCGGCTGGTGAACGGCTCCAGCAGCTTCATCACCGTTATGTACGGCTCCGATGTAAGCGACGAAGCGGCGAATGCGGCTTACGAGCAGCTCCGTGCGCGTATCAGCGACAATATCGACATCAACCTTGTCAACGGCGGTCAGCCGGTGTATTACTACATCATTTCTGTTGAATAAATGGATATCACCTATCTCAAGGGCGTAGGTCCCAAACGAGCGGAGCTGTATAAAAAGCTCGGCATTGAAACTGCGGAGCAGCTCATCGAGCTGTATCCGCGGGATTATGTTGACCTTACCGCTCCGGTAACAGTTGCACAGGCGCACATCGGCGAGGTATGCGCCTTTCGCGCTTTTGTGCGCAGCAAAAAGTCGCCGTTCAACGAATACGCGAGAATGGCTCTGTACAAGGCGGAGCTGTCGGACGGCACCGGGAACATCACGGCGGTGTTCTTTAACACGAAATACACGTTCGGTAAGCTCGAAACCGGAAAAGAGTACATCTTCTACGGAAAGATAACCGGCGACGAAGTACGCAAGCAGGTCAGCACTCCGCTGTTCGTTGACGTCAGCGAAAATGTGCTCATGCCGAAGTATCCGCTTACTGCCGGACTTTCCAACAACATGGTGTCGGCGAACGTCAGGACGGCTTTGCAGCAGATACCCATCGTGGAAAGCCTGCCGCAGCCGCTTATCACGAAGCTGGGATTACTCCCCCGGGACATTGCAGTGAAGCAGATACACTTTCCCCATACCCGGGAGGAATACACCGAGGCGCGCCGCCGCCTGGTGCTGGAGGAGCTGCTTACGCTGAAACTGGGTCTGTCCATGATGAAGCGCCGCGGCAGAGAACACACCGGCGCGGTAATGAAACCCGTGGATATGTCCGGGCTGTGGAAGTCGCTGCCGTTCCAGCCTACTAACGCGCAGAAGAACGCTATCCGGGACTGTATCGCGGATATGCAGCGGGAATTCCCGATGAACCGGCTGGTACAGGGCGATGTCGGCAGCGGCAAAACGCTGGTGGCGGCAGCAGCAGCTTACTTCGCGTTCCTGAACGGTCACGGGACGATGGTGATGGCTCCCACTGAGGTGCTGGCGCAGCAGCATTACAAGACGTTTTCGGAGATGCTCTCCGGGCTTGGAGTGCGGGTGGAGCTGCTCTCCGGCAGCCTGACCGTCAAGGAAAAGAACGACGTCCGCCGCCGTGCGGAAGCCGGGGAAATTGATGTGCTGATAGGTACGCAGGCGCTCATCCAGAAAACCTCCGCGATGGGTACAGTCGGGCTTGTCATCGTTGACGAGCAGCACCGTTTCGGAGTAGCGCAGCGCAGCACCCTTGCCGAAAAGGGAAAAGCGCCGCATATCCTGGCGATGTCGGCAACGCCGATACCGCGTACGCTGGCGCTGATAGTTTACGGCGACCTGGACGTTTCCGTTATTGGCGAAATGCCAAAGGGCAGACTTCCGGTAAAGACCTACGCAGTTGACGGCAGCTTCCGTCAGAGAGTGTACAACTTTATAAAGAAGCACATCGCCGCCGGACGTCAGGCGTACATCGTCTGCCCGCTGGTGGAATCCTCTGAGGGGAAAAGCGAAAAGGCGAGCGCGATAGAGTACTACGACAGGCTTGTCAGCGGGGATTTCCGGGATATCCCGACTGGGCTGCTTTACGGCAAGCTGAAACAGTCGGAAAAAGAGCAGGTCATGTCGGATTTCAAATCCGGAAAGCTCAAGCTGCTGGTTTCGACTACCGTTATCGAGGTCGGGATAGACGTCCCGAATGCGGTGGTCATACTCATTGAGAATGCAGAGCAGTTCGGATTATCGCAGCTGCACCAGCTCCGGGGACGCGTCGGGCGCGGGAGCGAGCAGAGCTTCTGCGTGCTGATGACGGACAACCGCAGTGATTACACCAGAGCGCGGATGGACGCAATGGTGCGGACAACGAACGGCTTTGAGATAGCGCAGGAGGACCTTGAGCTGCGCGGTCCGGGAAACTTTTTCGGCAGGGAGCAGCACGGTCTGCCACCGCTGAAAGTCGCTGATATCGCGGACGACGCGGGGCTGCTGACGGAGGCTGACCGTGTGTCGGCTGAGATACTGTCGGCTGACCCGCAGCTTGCAAAGCCGGAAAACGAGCTGCTGCGCCGCAGCGTAGAGCGGCTATTCGGCAGCAACGGAGAATACGGCTGGAATTAAAAGGAGATAAAATGTCAGAACTTGAGCTTAAAATGGAACGCTGGAGATACCCTCGGTTCTTTACTGAAAACATCTCGGAAGATACTGCGGTGCTTGACCGGGAGGATTCCAAGCATGTTTCTCAGGTGCTGAGGATGCGCCCGGGTGAATTTGCGGTAATATGCGACGGGAAGGGCACCGATCACCTCGGCAGGCTTGAGAGCGCCGATGGAGAATGTGTGTTCGAGATACTGGAAAAAACGGCGAATCAGGCAGAGCCGAGCGTACATCTGCGGCTGTTTCAGGCAATGCCCAAAGGCGACAAGATGGACTTTATCGTGCAGAAAGCGGTGGAGTGCGGCGCGTGCGAGGTGATACCATTTATCTCCAAACGTTGCGTGTCCCGTCCGGACGCGAAGCAGCTCGCGAAAAAGACCGAGCGCTGGCAGCGCATAGCCTATGAAGCCGCAAAGCAGTGCGGCAGAGGGATAATACCGCAGATAGGTTCGACCATCGACATTACAAAGATACCAATGCTCATATCTCCGGAGAATACGGGTATACTATTCTATGAATGCGCGGAAACTCCTCTGCGCGATTCTGTCAGGGAATTTTCGAAAAATGTTGATATCGTTATCGGAAGCGAGGGCGGTTTTGAGCAGTCAGAGGCGGAAACGCTCATTGCAGCGGGACTGAAATGCGCATCCCTTGGCAAGCGTATCCTGCGCTGCGAAACTGCTCCGATAGCGGCGATTTCGGTTTTGATGAATATGACAGGAAACATGTGAATTTTTTGGCACATCTGACTAAAATTCCGCCTGACACTTGAAAAAAACGCAAAATGGGTATATACTATACAGTACAGGAAGAAAAAAATTGGTCTGCGGGCGGCGCTTTTGCGCGTATCCGCAGTATGTTATTAACTATGGAGGTATTGTCATGAAGGGTTTAGGTATTGCTCTTGTCGGTATCCTTGCTGTAGCAGGCGGTATCGCAGCAGCTACTATCATCACTAAGAAGAAGCTCGAGAAAGAAAACGACGAGGATTACTACGACGACTGGGATGAGGAGTGGGACGACGACGGCGCTGACTTCGACTTTGACGAGGACGAAGATATCACCGATATTGAAGAAGAACCCGACGACGCTCCTGTCGAGGACAAGAAGCCTGCGCCTGCTGCCGACACCAGAAAGGTTGTCGAGGAGGAAGCGGCTCCTGAAACCAGCGAGAAACTTTGATCGCGCAGCGTGGTAATCTGGTGATCTGGCATCTTTAAACTGCATACTGGTGCGGTGGTGCGAAGGCATTGCCGCATTTTGTTGTCCGGAGGGATATTATGAAGAAATTGCTTGCGGTCTTTCTTGCGGCTGTTATATTGACCCTGACGGGGTGTTCTGCCGATACGGCGGCGGGTATCACGGAACAGTCGCAGTTCAGGCAGCGCGACGATACGGCGTATGTGAGCCAGGACGAGCAAATAGCGAAGGCTGCAGAAAATGTACAGGATATGCAGACTGAACCGGCTGTCAGTACGGCTGATGTTCCGGAGACAGCCGTGATCCCGTCCGGGGAAGACGAAACTGTTGAAGCTGCGGCGGTTGATCCGGTAAATCTTGTGGAAATGCTTGGCGACGAATATCTGGGACTGCCGGAAAACAACAAGGTATATATCTTCCGGAACAGAAACGAACAGCGCGAGATAAACGGGGAGCAGTTTTACGGCGTGTCCTGCTATGACGAGGATGATACGCTGAGGTTCATCTGCGATATCTGGGTGAATTCTGACGGCAGCCGCGCATACCGTCAGTACGGCGAGGAATACCGCCTGCTGCCGGAGTCCCAGGCGTACTCCGGATTTGACCCGGAGAGCCAGCTCCCGGCGGATATATTTGCGGAAACTAACGCGCTTTACGCCGCCGTATACGGTGAACTTCCTTACGACCAGGGCGGCAGTGCGCTGCCATCTTCCCGGGGGAATTACTACCGCGTCACGGGTCAGCTTGACACCCGCGGGAAACTCAATGCAGCTCTGGAACGTTTCTTCACCGGGGAGCTGCTGGATGTTCTTGCTGACGGTTCGGACAATGTTATATCTGACGACGAGGGTGCGCTGTACGTCCTGGAACATTCCGGCGGGAACATTTCGTATCTCGGCACGGAATACAGTCTGGCATCGCTTACAGATGATACTGCGGTGTTCACAGGCACGTCAAGCTTTGAGTACGAAGCGGGAATCGTGACTAAAAAGACGTTCACATGTGTTGCTGAGAAAACTACCAACGGTTGGAGGTTCACGAAGTTCACCGCGCCATTTTAAAAAGAAAGGGGCTGTTTGATACAGCCTCTTTTGATTTATTCCTGTTTTTCGGCTTCGCGGCGCTCTGCGTCCCGCTTTGAGAATATGCAGCCGCAGTAATTCTGGCGGTACAGTCCGTACTCCCTGGAAAGCTCTATCGAGCGCAGATATCCGCCTTTTTTCTTAAAATCGGACGGCAGCAGCTTCACTGGATATATCTCCGAGAGCTCCTTCCCTATTTCGTTGAGCTTTGCTGCGTTTTTCATCGGGCTTATCGACAGAGTAGAGCAGAAGTAGTCGAATCCGTGTTCCGCTGCGTACTGCGCCGACCTTTCCAACCGCAGATGGTAGCATACAAAGCATCGCTCGCCTCCCTCCGGCAGTTCCTCCATGCCTTTTACCGCAGAGTAGAATTCCTCCGGATGGTATTCTGGTACGATGACATCAGCGGGGTATTTCATAGGCAGCTCCTGAACAAGTCGGCGCAGCTCCTCGGTGCGCTTTTCAAATTCTGCGGCAGGGGAGATATTCGGATTGTAGTACAGCAGTGTTATGCGGAAGTATTGGGACAGGTATTCCAGGCAGTAGCTCGAGCAGGGAGCGCAGCAGCTGTGCAGCAGCAGAGTCGGGACAGTGCCCTCAGGAATATCCGCTATGATGGATTCCAGCATTTTCTGGTAGTTTTGTTTCTGCATATTATCCTCCGGGAAACTTTTGGGTTACGCTGAATGGCGTAACAAAATCAGGCGTATGAGCACGTTAGTTTGAACTGGTCGATTTTTTCTAGCTTGCTTGTATCGATTTTTTCTTCTCAAAATTCACGATGAAAATACCCGCGCACACCAGCGCCAGTGCAGCGGCGGTGCGTATATTGAACGCCTGCTCTGTTTCGCCGAGCAGCAGCGCTGAGAGCAGCACTCCGCAGACAGGGTTCAGAAATCCGAACACGGCTACGCGGCTGACCGGATTGTGCTTCAGCAGGATGGCCCACAGGCTGTAAGCCGCTGCCGAAACGAACGCCAGCCACATCAGCGTGCCGAACCCCGCGCCGGTGAAGCTCCACTGTTCGGAGGCTCCGCCCATCAGCAGTCCGAGCAGAGTCAACACCATTCCACCGAGAACGAATTGCAGGGACGACATCATTACAGGGTCGCAACCCTCGGCGGTAAACCTCTTTATAAGTATAGTCGAACCAGCGTAACTGAGGACGGTCATAAATATGAATCCCTCGCCGTTCCAGGCAAATCCGGACATATCGCCGCCGAGATTTATCAGGACTATTCCGGCGAATCCCAGCAAGCAGCCTGAGAATTTCTTCAAAGTGAGCTTTTCCATGCGGAATACAAGAGTAGTGAGTAAAATCACGATAAATGCGCCGGAGCCGTTGATTATCGAGGATTTCACGCCTGTGCAGTTTGCAAGCCCGAGGTAGAAGAAAAAGTACTGTAATATTGTCTGGAACAGGCTCAGCAGCATTACTCTGCGCCAGTCTGCGGCGCGCCTGCCCTTTTCGGGGAGGAGCGGCTTTTTGCGGGCAATGCTCCCAGCGAGCCACGCAAGCACTCCGGCAATGATAAACCTTACCCCGGCGAATAGTATTTTTGCGCCTGCGCCGCTGTCGGTTATCCCGAACTGTTCGTAGCCTATTTTTATCATCGGGAACGCGCTGCCCCACAGTGCGCAGGATACGAATGCGAGCAGTACTACCATCCAGATCTTGTTGAGATATTTAGTCATTTCATTATATTTTCGCTTTCTTTTTTCAGTAGCTTTTATTATAGTACTATTCTGCGGGAATGTCAACATCTGAGCTGTTTTGAGCGTGAAATTATCGGTTGCATTTTTCTCACTTCTGATATATAATATGAGTATATCAAAATCAGGAGGTATCACTATGACTGTATTATTAGTAAACGGCAGTCCGCACGAGCACGGCTGTACAGACGCTGCGCTAAAGCACACCGCGTCCGTATTTGAGGAGCTCGGCGTACATACCGAGATGTTCTGGATAGGTAACAAACCGATATCCGGCTGCATTGGTTGTGGCGCGTGCAAGAAAGGACTTGGAAAGTGTTGCATTGACGACGTTGTGAACGAGTTCGTATTAAAAGCAGCCGAGGCTGACGGATTCATTTTTGGCTCTCCGGTGCACTATGCGGCTATCAGCGGCTTGATGGGCGCGTTTATGGACAGGGCGTTTTATTCCGGCGGTAAGAGCATGGCATTCAAGCCGGCAGCAGGAGTTGTAAGCTGCCGCAGAGGCGGAGCGTCAGCAGCGTTTGATCAGTTCAATAAGTATTTCACTATCAACAACATGCCGGTAGTAGGTTCGCAGTACTGGAATCAGGTGCATGGTAATCTTCCAGAGCAGGTGCTCCAGGATGCGGAGGGACTTCAGACGTTATCTACGCTTGCAAAGAATATGACCTGGCTGATGAAGTGCATTGAGGCAGGAAGGAACTCGGGCATTGCCTGTCCGGTTCCGGAAAAGGTGATTCGCACTAATTTTATTAGATGATATTTGTGGGAAAACTATAATTTAGGCGGGTAGAATTCGGTTTACTGCACCCCCAACCGGGAGTCAAGGGGGACTAGTCCCCCTTGCGAGTCGAGGGCAGCGCCCTCGTCGCCGTAGGCGAAACCTCCGCGCGGAAGCGCGGTTACTGCGCGCTGGCGCGCAGTAACTCCGTGCGAAGCACGGAATAACGAAAAAAAGCGCTAAAGGGGCGCGGGGGAAAACAAGAGTTTTCCCCCGCTGGCTTAGAACGCGATATCCTCCAAAACAGTCCAGTGGACTGTTTTGGAATAAGTGTTTATCCATTTGGAAAGGCGCTCATGAAAAAGGCAGTTTGGATATTCTACACGTCAGGTAATTTATAGAGACTGTGGGGGAAAACTCTTGTTTTCCCCCACACCCCTTTAGCGCTTTTGAATCGTTAAGCCGTGCTACGCACGGAGTAACCGCACTTCGTGCGGAGTGTTTCGCCTACGGCGACGAGGGCTCTGCCCTCGACTCGCAAGGGGGGCGCGCCCCCCTTGACTCCCGATTGGGGGCGCCTGCTAATTTATCACTACCCGCATAAATTATAGTTTCCATTAACGTGAAAATCCACAAAAATATTCTTGCATATTTCCGAACAATGTGGTATAATTAAACTGCGTTAATATGTTCAGCTTTTAAGCAAAGAAAGGAAAGCAAAGCTATGGAAAAAGTTCAGTGGAAGCCAGGTACTCTACTCGCGCCTGTCCCGGCAGTATTAGTATCCTGCGGTACTATGGATAAACCTACCGCCCTCACCATCGCGTGGACCGGTATAATCTGCTCCGACCCCGCTAAAACCTATATCTCAGTAAGACCGGAGAGAAACTCTTATAACATAATCAAGGAAAGCGGAGAATTCGTCATTAATATGATGCCATCAACGCTGGTGCGCTCCCTGGATTACTGCGGTATAAAGTCCGGTAAGAACGAGGATAAGCTCGGCAAAATGAAGCTCTATCCCCAGGAAAGCAACACCGTTTCCGCTCCCCAGATAGCACAGGCTCCTATCTCCATTGAATGCAAGGTGACTGAGGTGCTTCCCCAGGGCTCACACGATATGTTCATCGCTGAGATATCTTCCGTCAACATCGCGAAGGACCTCATCGACGAAAAGGGCAAGCTCCACATCGAAAAGGCAGGGCTCATGGCATATGCCCACGGTACTTACTTCGCCCTCGGCAAGAAGATAGGAACATTCGGATTCTCCGTAAAGCCCAAGCGTACCAAGAAGCCCCACAAGGACACCCACAAAAAGAAGAAATAAGCCATGATGCACATAGGAAATGAATGGGACGCACTGCTCGCAGATGAAATACAGAAAGACTACTACTTGAAGTTGCGGCAGTTCCTTATATCTGAATACACCACGCGCCGCATTTATCCGCCCATGGAGGATATCTTCAACGCTCTGCGGCATACTTCGTACAGCGACGTAAGAGCCGTGATACTCGGTCAGGACCCCTACCACGGACCCGGGCAGGCGCACGGAATGTGCTTTTCAGTCAAGAAAGGCGTTACGCCGCCTCCCTCACTGCAAAATATCTTTAAGGAAATGCAGTCCGACCTCGGCTTGACGCCGCCGAATCATGGCGAGCTGACATCCTGGGCTGATAACGGGGTACTCCTGCTGAATACCGTGCTCACTGTCCGAGAGGGTCAGCCTAACAGCCATAAGGGTATGGGCTGGGAGCAGTTCACTGACCGGATAATACAACTCCTGAATGAGCGCCAGCAGCCGATGGTATTCCTGCTGTGGGGCGGAAACGCACGTTCCAAAGCGCGGCTGATAACCAATCCGGCGCACTTGGTATTGCAGTGCGCTCACCCCAGCCCGCTGTCTGCCTATAACGGATTCTTCGGATGCAGGCATTTCTCTAAAACGAACGAATTTCTCATCAGCCGGGGCATGAAACCCATAGACTGGAAACTCGACTGACCATAAATCTACGAATGGAGGTAAGCACATGTATTCTGACGACGAGCTTTTTGATGTCCTCAGTGAAAACGGCGAGCGCACGGAAACCACTAAGCGCCGCGGGGACATCCACCGCGACGGCGACTGGCACGCCAGCGTCCATATCTGGATGGCGCGCCGGCGTATCAGCGGCATGGAGTTCCTGCTGCAAAAGCGCGCGGACGACAAAGATTCGTTCCCGGGCTGCTGGGATGCCGCCTCCACCGGGCACATCGACGCAGGTGAGGACGCGATATCCGCAGCAATACGAGAGCTTCGGGAAGAACTCGGGATATGCGCCAGACCCTCCGAATTCGTGTTGCTATTCCGCAGAAAGGTCTGCGAGGATAACATATTCCACGGGAAACGGTTCCTCAACAATGAGCTGAAATGGGTGTTCCTGTATAAGGGAGCGCTCCCCGATACTTCGATACATTTCGAGCGCGAGGAGATATCCGGCGTGGAGTGGCAGAATGCTGTTGCCATCAGGAAGTCGCTGGAGAAAAAAGACCCCGCGTACTGTATCGACTTACAGGAATTCCGCGAGGTGATGACCTGCGCCGGAGATATCCTGCCCTAAAAGCAGTACTAGCATAAGAAAGGAAAATCATCATGCCGTTTATAAATACGAAATATTCCCAGAAGATAACTCCGGAGCAGGAGCTTGAGCTCAAGACTGCCCTGGGTTCTGCTGTATCCATACTCGGAAAGACCGAGAGCTGGCTCATGCTCGGCTTTGAGCAGGAGTGCTCGCTGTACTTCCGCGGAGAGAAGTCCGAGAAGATCGCATTTGTTGACGTCAGCCTGTACGGTCAGGCTTCCCCGGCGGCATGCGACAAGATGACCGCAGAGATATGCGGAATTTACACCCGGGTGCTGGGAGTTCCCGCAGATAAGATATACGTCAAGTACGCTCCTACCGACTGCTGGGGCTGGAACGGCGGCAATTTCTGATAGGCAAAATAAGCAAAAGGGGCTGTATCTTGCAGCCCCTGATGTTATCAGTATCTGAAAAGCTCTCTTTCAAAGCGTTCCAGAGAGTATTCGAACGCATCCAGACTGTCGATGTTGGTCGAACCGTCGTCAAGGCGGACATCCTTGTGCAGACTGTGTTCGTCCCAGACTGCGGATTTCAGCGCGTCTATCAGGTGTGGACATTCCGAGCTGATATGCAGCCTGCCCGCTGAAATGAGTCGGTTCACCATGTTTATACGGTTGGATACCTGCTTTTTCATTGCGTTTTTGACCTCCAGGCTGACTGCGCTGCGGAAACTCTTTATCAGCAGCTGCTCCGCGCTGTCGCAGCATGCCATTGCGAGCGACGGGAAACGCTCCCGCTCCTGCACGATGTAACCGGAGAACGCCGATATCAGGCTTTCCGCGCTGACATTGCGCTTGTCGTAGTGCTCGGACAGAACGTAAACGTTGTTGAAACCCGCGTCGAATCCAGTGTGCACGAAAGCGCTGGCGCTCTTGTTCCCGCCGTAGTCCACGCCAACGACCGAGGTCATCAGCGGGCTTCCCGACAGGCGCTCCCGGAGCTCCTGCGGAGATATCACGCATTTCTGCGAGAAATCCTCGTATATCCTGCCCTCGGCGGCTGTCCAGTTGCCGAGAATAAAACGGTCGTAGAATACCCCGGTGAATTCCGTTTTCAATGCCTCGACATATTCCGCCGGGAGGAATATGTTGTCGTCCAGCGTGAATTTCAGGTCGAGCAGGTCAAGCGCGGAGTTATCCAGGTAATTGCGTTTAAGCCAGTGCCCGGGGTTGTCCGGATTGGTCGTTGCGATAAGCTTTGCGCCCCTGATGGACAGTCTTGACAGCAGCATTGCGAAGAAATCCTCCGGAAACAGCGACAGCTCGTCGCAGTAGGCGCCGTTGAGAGTCATGCCGCGTATCTTGCTTTCAGCTTGCGCATTGGAGGCTCCCTCGAGGTATATTTTACGTCCGAACAACCTGCCCTCTTTCTTGCTGAGACTGTAGCTGAAGCATTCCCCGAACAGCCCGCACATCGGCTCGAGGACATTACGGCGCATGGTGGTCAGTGTTTTCCCTGCCATTAGGTACGCGCCGTTTTCCGGAGCGGAAGCCACCCAGAATCCCCACATTATCATGGATATCCAGGTTTTCCCGCTGCGGACGCTGCCCTCAAGAATGTTGATACGCCTTAGTTTTCCCGACCTGACCAGCCCGAGAGCCGCTTTCTGCTTGGGGGAAAAGACGTTGTTCATTCGTCGTCCTCCATTTCAGAGTAAGCAGAGATCATTGCCGCAAGCTGGGAGTTGCTGTCCGGAGAGTTCTCCTCGAGCATTTCGAATACCAGTTTGAACACCTTTGCGAGCTTTTCGAGGTCCTTTTCGGCGAGGGCGGTTATCAGCTCCTCGTCGGTCAGCTTGCGGGTGAACATTCTTCCGAATTTCATGAAAGCGGAGTTGTTCTTTTCGAAGAATTCCGCTGAAGTTAATTTTTTAGCCATATAGTACTCCTTTCCGCAGGAATATTCCTGCATGTTGATGTTAACAGGAAAGGAGGTGCAATTTACTGCAAAAGGAGAAAAAACATGCCTTTTTCACAGCAGTCAGTCGATTTCCTGTTCGAAAACCGGCTGCACGACAGCCGCGAGTGGTTCAGAGACCACAAGCAGACCTACACCGAGCAGGTGACGGAGCCGATGAAACAGCTGATACTTGACGTGGCTCCGACCATTCTTAAAATCGACCAGCTTATTGAAATAAACCCCGCGCGTATCTCCAGGATATACCGCGATATGCGCCTTAATCCGGATTCCATTTTCCGCGACCACATCTGGTATACGTTCAGCCGCACACGGGAGCAGTACCACGCGCTGCCGGGATTCTATTTCTCAATAGGCGCAGGCGGGATAAGCTACGGTTGCGGATACTACTGCGCGTCGGCGCAGTCCATGCAGAAACTGCGCAGCCTTATCCTTGCCGGGGACGACAGTTTCAAGGAGGCATTCCTTGCGGCGGATAAGCTGAAAGGCTTCGAGATGTTCGGCGACCTTTATAAGCGCAGCAAGTATCCCGACCAGCCGGAAGAGCTGCGCCGTTGGCTCGACCGCAAGAGCATAGGATTTTCCCTCGACACGAACGACCCAGAAATAATGTTC
The DNA here is from genome assembly GCA_934446565.1 of uncultured Oscillospiraceae bacterium. GTDB lineage: Bacteria > Bacillota > Clostridia > Oscillospirales > Ruminococcaceae > CAG-115. The sequence goes on from CAKSEO010000007.1 coordinate 70,635, forward strand.
TCGGAAAAGCTGGCGCAGCGCGTCGCGAGGGATTTTAAGAAGCTAGCGCCGTTCTATGAGCTTTGCATGAAAGCGGAAACTCTGCCGGAATAATTTTTTCCACTCCTATTGACAAAACCGCGCGGCGGGTATATAATGTAATTACGGCGAGGTTTCGCCGAATACATTTTATATCTGTTTCGGGGCGGAGTGAAATTCTCCACCGGCGGTGAAAGTCCGCGAGCCATAAAGGTTGAACCGGTGAGATTCCGGTACCGACGGTATAGTCCGGATGAAAGAATCAGAAAACAAATGTGTTATCGCTTCTGCGTGCATATTTGCG